>CABQCA010000008.1 GCA_902462525.1 uncultured Porphyromonadaceae bacterium
GTAGGTAACCGCCCCCTCTCAGCCCGGAAGGCACACGCCTCCCGGGCTTTTTTTTGTGTTTTTCAGACTTTTTTTGAGTTGTGCGCAAATAGATTTCGCAGTAAGGTTGTATCTTTGCATTGTTAACATGATATTGTTGTTGACTGTAGGAATATGAATACTCTCGAATCGACCCTCAGCAAAATTGCACTTCGTTATTTCGGCATTTATGTAGATACGGCAGAGCAGAAGACCGTTAAGGATAACTTTGTGCTGCCGGCTCCTGTTCTGGCATTTACTCGCCGTCTGGCCGAGAATGGCTATACATTATCGGAAGAAGCGCTGCATGCGTTGGCGTCGGTTGACGTGAAATATCTTATCGATGTCAGTTCGATAATCGGCGAGGTCTATCGTGTAGACTTGAACTGGGCCCCCCTGGTCAGGGACTTTGACAATGGTGTCGAACAGACCGGCCTCAGTTATGTGGTGACGATGCTGTCAAATTTGCTCGGACCGAAGGACAGACATGCCGGTGTGACATTGCCTTGCGGACATTTCATTCCGGACGGAATTTTCCCTCTTGAGCGCTACAATGGCTGTCCGTACTGCGGCACTCCTTTTATGACTGTGAAAGGTGTCATGAAAAGTGGTGGCGGAAGCATGAAGATCCTTCGCCTGATGACCCGAACCGACATGGAGTCGCTGTTTGTACAGTTACTTACCTCTCCAGTACCTCTGGATGCTACTCAACTTGATTCTCTGAAACAGTTGCTTCAAGTATTCGACGTTCCGGATAATATAGAGGTGCCGATGAAGGAGAGTCTTATGGCTGTTGTCGATAGTCTTGTTGCCAAGGGTCTCGACGAGGCCGCCGGCCGATATCTGACTATGCCGACGGAGTTACTTCGCTATCTGTGGTATCGAAAGACTGGCCGCGTGGAAATAATCCGACCGGCGACATTCCGGGCGACTGCGTTCCGCTGGAACAGTATTCTCCCTGAAGGGCCCTATCCTTCGGCAAAGATTCAGACAGACGCACTCATGTCGAAGCTTAAGTTGAAGTACCGGCGAAGTGAATGTCGTCGGGCAGCCCGTTGGCTCAACGCCATGTGCGCCGATGCGCGTCGTATGGCCGAGGATATTCATCCTTATCGCGAGATGTGGGTGCGGTTTATCCGCGCGCTTCGGCTGTCGGAATTTGCAGCTAAGCCAGGCTATGAGCATCTGTCAGAGTTTATGGACGTGTTCTACCGCAGCGACTACACAGTCTGGGCCGGCCGTCTTGATGCGGCACGCCGTGAGCGTGACAGCAGTGCTGTGTTCGAAATGCTGAAAATGCGGCCGGGTTATTTTGCCCGTTGTCTTTTCGCGACTATGCTCCGCTTCGGCGCAACCGAAACACTTTCGGAATTCGGTAAAGTGGCCATGGAAGTTTCGCCGCGTCTTCTTCTGTCGCTCCTTAACGGAGCTGAGTCTTATTTCGATCCCGCGCAGGCACGCTACGTGGGGTCGATAACCGGCGACAAAACAATGGTAGAGCACAATCCTCTGCTAAGTCTCTATTCAGCCGAAGAACTCCGGGAAATGACAAATGCCTTGTCGGTATTGTATCTCGATGTAATGGGCCGGCATTTTGCTCTTGAAACATCGCGGAACGCTAAGGTATATATCGACACCCGGCTTTATGACATACCTGTCGGCGTCGGCGACCGCGCCACTACTATTCAGGATGCCTCATGCGCCCTGCAGGGCACACGCTTTGAGGTGGAGGGCGACAAGGTACGCGTCTTCCTCCAATGGGGCAAAGGGATGCCGGCACAGTATCTTGATATGGACCTGAGTGCCCGGATATATTACCAAGGCCGTACCGATATGTGTTTCTACGGAAATCTGAAGACTGTCGGCGCGCAACATTCGGGCGACATACGGAGCATTCCCGACCGCGTAGGCACTGCTGAATATGTAGACCTTGATCTGCGCGCACTCGCAAAAGCAGGCGCACGGTATGTGGCGTTTGTGTGCAATGCCTACAGCGCAGGCCGTTTGCCCGAACTGATTGTAGGCTGGATGAACTCGAAATATCCGATGAAGGTTTCGGAGGAAACAGGCGTTGCCTACGATCCCTCATGTGTTCAGCACATGGTGCGTGTGTCGGAGAGCAATCTGGCGAAAGGCATGACATTCGGCGTGCTCGATGTTGCAAGCCGCCGGATAGTATGGCTTGAACTGCTTGATCAGAATCAGGCCGCCTTCCAGGGCGATGCCGGTGCGGTGACGGCATTTCTCGACCGTCTGCGCCGCAAGGTGTCGGTTGGTCAGCTGCTTGAGGTGAGAGCTCGGGCTCAGAATGTCGACATTGTTGATTCAGCAGAGCAGGCCGACAAAGCCTACACTTATGAGTGGGCTCTCAATCCCGCCAATGTGGCGGAGCTCCTCGGATAGAGAAGCATATTATATCAGCGATATAGCAGCGGTAGTTCAGATGGTAGAACGATACACGTCGGACTGCAGATTGCCGTGACAGACAGGGCCAATGTAGTCCTACACCCGGTTTTTAAAGTATAGGTCGCAGGTTCGAGCCCTGCCCGCTGCGCAAAAAACAAGAGGCTGTGTCGACACAGCCTCTTGCAGTAGATTGTCACCGGGAATTATTTTTCTTTTTTTGCCCGTGGTTTGCGTGGCTTAGGCTCGGTTTTTTCCTTGGCTTCGGGCTCGCGGAGACGGTGCTCTATGTTGTACTGCTCGATGTTTTTGCGCATCGATGCCAGTTCCTTGTTGAGGGTTTCGATTTCGGCGCCCTGATTAGCGATGGTGAGCAGCAGTGAGTTGAGTTCTTCGCTTTCGACCTGTTCGGGGAATTCTTCCTGAACACGCATGATAAGGTCGGCGAGAGCGTTCATGTAGTTGGTGAACGCTTCGAAGGGAGTTTCGTAGGGGCTGAAACCTCCGGGCTGACGGGTGTTCATGTAGAAAAGGTGGTCGCAGCTCTGCATGTATTCCCAGTCCTTTTTGAGCTGACGGTTTTCACACTGACGCACGCGTTCAGCCACGCTATAGAGTTTGTTGAAGGCTTCATTCTGCAGGCGGTTGCCCAACCATACGGAGGTGTCGCGTGCTTCGTCGGCGCTCGAAATGGGGTGCATGACGCTGAGTTCGCCTACGGGTTTGATTTTTGCGATGGCCTCGGAGGGCGTGAGGAATTCCACGCCGCGTTCGGCGGCGAAGCGGGGGAGTGCCTCGAGGAACTGGAAGATGCCGGTGGTTGCGGGGTGCAGGTCGCCGAAGGTTTCCATGTTGAGGAAAATGTTGACAATCTGCTCCTCGGCTGGAGTCGAGGCAATCCAGTCGATGTACTTGTCGGCCGTCAGGGGGAATTCAGGCCACGATGAATCTGCAAAACGGTACGCGATGTCGTCGCTGAGCTTACTGTTGCGCAGCAGCAGCTTAAGTTTGGGCGCTGATGCTGCGGTGTAGATGTAGTTCGGCGATTTCCATCCCAGAATGTGCTTGGCACCTTCGGTAAGGACGCCCTTGAAGCCCATATCCACAAGCTGAGGAGCGAGGTCGTCGTCATAGATCAGTTCAGTGTTGCGGACTACGGCGGGAGTGACTCCGAAGCGGCTGCGGAGGATTGAGTTTGTCTCGGCGACCTGAGCGGCAAATTCTTCCGGGTCGGCCAGCGAAGCCAGTGAGTAGGCGAACGGCTGGGCAACGAATTCTACGGCACCGGTGTCGGCGAGGCGTTTGAGAACATCGATGAATTCGGGCACCGAGTGCTCGAATTGCTCGAATGCGACACCCGAGATGGCAATTGAGCAGCGGAATTTGCCGTTGCTTTGCTCGATCATGCGCAGAAGGGTTTCGGCAGCAGGGATATATGAGTTGTGAGCCACACGGCTGACGATGTCGTCGTTGAGGAAATCGTCGAAATAGTAGTGGTCGCGGCCGATGTCGAAGAAACGGTAGCGTTTCAGACGGAAGGGCTGATGGATTTCGAAATTGAAACAGATGGCTTTCATCTTTGTCAGGTATTATGGACGGTCGTCAGCTGCGACCCAATACTTTATTATAAATGTTGATAACTTTCTGGCCTGCTTTGTCCCATGTGATCTGGGCTACCTCGGCCAGTCCGTCCTCGCGGAGCTGCTTATAGAGGGCGGGGTAGGAAATGATGGCGTGGATGGCGTCGGCCATGGCGTCGATGTCCCAGTAGTCGGTTTTGATGACGTTTGTAAGGATTTCGGCGCAACCGCTCTGCTTGGAGATGATGGAGGGAACTCCCATCTGCATGGCTTCAAGGGGCGAAATACCGAAGGGCTCCGAAACGGAGGGCATCATATAGACATCACTGGCTGCGAGCATTTCGTAGACCTGACGTCCTTTCTGGAATCCCGGGAAGTGGAAGCGGTCGGCGATGCCGCGTTCGGCAGCAAGGTCGATCATCTTGTTCATCATGTCGCCTGAGCCGGCCATAACGAAGCGGACGTCCTTGCAGTTGCGCAACACTTTGGCGGCTGCCTCGACGAAGTACTCGGGTCCTTTCTGCATAGTGATACGGCCGAGAAATGTCACCACCTTCTCTTTGCCTTTGGGCATTTTGATGTCGAGCAGTTCCTGATTGAGGGGCACTACGGCATTGTGCACGGTCGTCACTTTCGAGGGATCGACGCCGTAGTGGTCGATCACTGTCTGCCGGGTGAGATTGCTCACTGTGATTATGTGGTCGGCGTGAGTCATGCCGTCGCGTTCTATGCCGTAGACGGTGGGGTTTGGCTTACCGCGCGAGCGGTCGTACTCGGTGGCGTGTACGTGAATCACGAGGGGCTTGCCCGTCACCTGTTTGGCATGGATGCCGGCAGGGTAGGTGAGCCAGTCGTGGCTGTGGATTATGTCGAAGTCGAGTGTGCGAGCGAGCACGCCGGCCATGATGGAGTAATTGTTGATTTCCTCCAGAAGATTCGAGGGATATTTGCCGGAAAATTCGATGCAGCCCAGATCGTTGGTGCGCATGTAGTTGAAATCGGCGTAGATGTGGTCGCGGAGGCGGAAATACAGGTCGGGATCCATCACTTTTCCGATGCGGCTTTCTACATAGTCGCGGTTTACGTCGCGCCATGCCACCGGCACCTGCGAGGCTCCGATGATTTGTGCGAAACTGCGGTCTTCATCGCCGAAAGGTTTCGGAATGACGAATGTGATGTCCATGTCGCCGCATTCCCACATGCCTCGTGTGAGGCCGTAGCTGGCAGTGCCCAGACCGCCCAGGATGTGGGGCGGGAACTCCCAACCGAACATTAGTGCTTTCATAGTCTGTATATTAAGTCGGGATTATTGTTCGAATTTCTTGACTGTGCGGTATGCGCGGAGTACTTCAGCCACATTTGTGGCGTGGCTTACGGCACCTCGGCCGGTGTAAGGCGGGTTTCCGTCGTAGAGCTGGCTGAGCGAGCCTATGCAGCCCTGCGACATTTCGTCCTCGAAGCCTATTAGCATGCGGTCGATGTAGCCGACGCCGCTGACGCCGAACACGCGCAGATAAGCGTCGGCGTAGAATCCGATGAGCCAGGGACGTGCCGGGCCGTTGTGCATTGCGAATTCGCGTTCGTCGGGTGAGCCGAGGTAGCAGGGACGGTAGCCGTAGCTCTTGGGCGAGAGTGTCCGCAGACCTTTTGGTGTGAGAAGCTCGCGGGTCACGACGTCGAGCACGCCTTTGCGCTGGCGGCGGTCAAGGGGCGTATAGTCGAGACCGATGGCGATTGCCATGTTGGGGCGCACGCTTGGTTCGGCATAAGTTCCGTCGACGTAGTCGTAGAGGTAGCCGCTTTCGTTGAGGAATGTGTCGACGAAGGGTTTCTTCATCTTCTCGGCCTGATTGAGCCATGCCTGGCGGCGCTCGTCGAGTTCGGGCAGGTTCTCAGCCATAGCGGCGGCGAACATGAGGGCGTTGTACCACAGGGCGTTGAATTCGACAAGACGGCCCGTGCGACGTACTACCGGCGCACCGCCGAGGGTGGAGTTCATCCACGATACTGGCGACAGATGGCCGTCGGTCGAAAGCAGGCCTGTCTCACTGTCGACAAAGAGGTTGGAGTGACCACCGGTCAGAATCCAGTCGATGAGCGATGTCACAGGCTGCATGTAGAGTTCGCGGGCGGCGTCGAGACCTACACTCTTGGCATACTGCTGTATGGCCCACATTGCCCACAGCGGAATGTCGGGCAGGTCGATGCCGTGTATTTTTTCGGAAGTCTCGCCGGTGTCTGCGTATCGCAGCAGGGCGCGGAGCGCCGTGCCCATGATGGCTTCGTAGTCGGCTCGGTGGTCGATTGCCAGAGTGAGGCCGGGAAGAGCCATGAAAGTATTGCGGGCCAGCACAATGCCCCAGGGGAAGCCCGAGATAATGTACATCGACTCGCCTTTCTTTATGTAGAATTGCTTGGCGCTGTTCTTGAGGCAGTTGAAGAACGAAGTGCGTGGCGTGCGGCTGGCGATTTCCGTCTCGTACATCTTTTTGAGGCTGCGCGGGTTGACAGGGCTTACGCCGGCCGAGAAAATGAGACTCTCGCCTTTCTTGATAGGTACTTCGAAGTAGCCGGGCACCCACAGGTCCTCGCAGTAGGGAACACCGCGTTCGAGGTCCTTCACATATTCGATGTCTTTGTACCAGTTGGGCTGGTCGATCCACTCGGCTTTGTGGTTGAACTGCATGTAGAGCGTGGGAAAACCGTCGTAGAGGCAAGTTGCCACGCCGTTTTCCACCGGGTCGATTTCGCGGTTGATGGCGTTGTTTTCCATGCATAGGCTGTTCACCTCGCGGAATGCCAGGAATGGGCGGAAACGCAGGGTCGTCGCCGAGTGTGCCTCGACGAGGGTATAACGGATGAGGATACGGTTTTCCTGGCTGATGAAGATTTTCTCTTTTGTCAGGATAACACCGCCTACACGGTAGGTCATGCGGGGTACGCCCTCGCAGTCGAACTCACGGATATACTTGTGGCCGTTGGGGCTGTAGACACCGCCGCGGTAGCGGTGCAGTCCCAGGTTGAAAGGCGCGCCGTGCTGAATGACGGTTTCGTCGAGGCTCGAAAGCAGCACATGTGGCTTGCCGCCCATGCTTTCGATAGGAATCACAAGCAGGCCATGCTGTTTGCGGGTGTTGCAACCCGGCAGCGTGGTGCAGTGGTAAGCTCCGGCCTGATTGGTGCGGATCATTTCCTTCGGCAGCGACTGGTCCAAGTTTATGAGTAGATTCTTATCAAATTTAAGATAACTCATAGAGGTTACGGGTATTTAGATATATAAGAAGGTTTTTAGTCATGTTTTTCATTTATGCGGCGTATAGCAATGCGCCGTATGGGTATCAACGGCGAATTTACAATTTTTTCCGTGCCCTGCAAAAGAAACGGTGCTATTTTTGCCGAAACATGCCGCATAACATCTATTTGCGCCCCAGATATGCCTTCAGGGCCTCTTCGAGGACTGTCAGGGCGCTGTCGAGCTCACTTTTTTCGAGCACATAGGCCATTCGCACTTCGTCGGTTCCGCGCCCCGGAGTGGTGTAGAAACCCGATGCGGGGGCCATGAACACTGTGGCTCCGTTGTAGTCGAATTCCTCCAGGCACCAGCGGCAGAAGCGGTCGGCATCGTCGACGGGCAGGCGCACCACTGTGTAGAAGGCCCCCATCGGTATGGGCGTGTAGCAGCCGGGAATCTTGTTGATGCGGTCGACAAGGAATTTGCGGCGCTCCACATATTCGTTGTAGGTGGCGAGCATATAGTCGGCAGGGGTATCGATCGACGCCTCTGCCACAATCTGGCCCAGCAGAGGAGGGCTGAGACGCGCCTGGCAGAATTTCATGACGTTGGCTTTCAGTTCTTTGTGCTTTGTGATTAGCGCGCCGATGCGGATGCCGCACTCGTTGTAGCGCTTCGACACCGAGTCGATCAGCACCACTTTGTCCTCGATCCCCGGCAGATGAAAGGCTGAAATGTAAGGCGCGCCGGTGTAGCAGAACTCTCGGTAAACCTCGTCGGAGAACAGGAAAAGATCGTGTTTCAGCACAAGGTCGCGTATCTGGAGCATCTCTTTCATCGTGTAGAGATAGCCGGTGGGATTGTTGGGGTTGCAGATCAGGATTCCTTTGGTGCGCGGTGTTATCAGTTTTTCAAATTCTTCGACAGGCGGCAGTTCGAAGCCATTGTCGATGCTCGAAGGAACGGTGACGATTTTGGCTCCGGCCGATATTGCGAATGCCATGTAGTTGGCATAGGCAGGTTCGGGTACTATTATCTCGTCGCCCGGGTCGAGGCATGCCATGAATGCGAACAGCACGGCTTCGGAGCCGCCGGAAGTGACGATGATGTCGTCGGTGTCGACGTCGATGTTGAAGCGGTGATAGTACTGGCAGAGCTTTTCGCGCAGCGACAGCAGACCTGCCGACGGGCTGTACTCCAGTACTTTGCGGTCGATGTTTCTGAGAGCTTCAAGCGCTCCGGGCGGAGTGGGGACGTCGGGCTGGCCGATGTTGAGATGATATACTTTGATTCCGCGTGCCTTGGCTTTGTCGGCCAGAGGCACAAGACGGCGTATGGGTGATGCCGGCATTTCGCAGCCGCGTTTCGATACGTTTGGCATACTTGAATTTTTTATAATTAACCCCCGCGGCTGATGTGCTGCGGGGGTGTTGATTTGTCAGAACTCTGCGTTACCGGGTGTGCGCGGGAAAGCGATGACGTCACGAATGTTCGTCATGCCTGTCACGAAGAGCACAAGGCGTTCGAAGCCCAGGCCGAATCCGCTGTGGGGCACAGTGCCGTAGCGTCGTGTATCGAGGTACCACCACATGTCCTTCATCGGGATGTTGAGTTCCTCGATGCGTGTAAGGAGTTTGTCGTAGTCGGCCTCGCGTTCGCTTCCGCCTATTATCTCGCCGATTTTCGGGAATAGGACGTCCATGGCGCGCACGGTACGGCCATCGTCGTTTTGCTTCATGTAGAAAGCCTTGATTTCCTTGGGGTAGTCGGTGAGGATAACCGGTTTCTTGAAATGTTCTTCCACAAGGTATCGCTCGTGCTCGCTCTGCAGGTCGGTGCCCCAGTCGACAGGGAACTCGAACTTTCGGCCCGAAGCCTTCAGGATTTCGACACCCTCGGTGTAGGACAGGCGCACGAAGTCGTTGTGCAGCACAAATTCGAGACGGTCGATAAGTTCTTTGTCGAAATGCTCGGCCAGGAACTCGATGTCGGCGCGGCAGTGCTCCAATGCATATCCGATGCAGTACTTGACGAACTCTTCGGCGAGGTCCATGTTGTCGGTGATGTCGTAGAACGCCATCTCAGGCTCTATCATCCAGAATTCCGAGAGGTGTCGGGGAGTATTGCTGTTTTCGGCGCGGAATGTCGGGCCGAATGTGTAGATGGCCCCCAGGGCTGTGGCTCCCAGCTCGCCTTCGAGCTGCCCGCTGACGGTAAGGGCGGTGGGCTTGCCGAAGAAGTCCTTGCTGTAGTCGACGCTGCCGTCCTCGTTCTTGGGAAGTTTCTCAAGGTTGAGGGTTGTCACCTGAAACATGGCACCGGCACCTTCGCAGTCGCTTTCGGTGATGAGCGGTGTGTTGAGGTAGAAGAAACCTTTCTCCTGGAAGAATTTGTGGATAGCGAAGGCGAGGGCGCTGCGCACACGAAGAATGGCCCCGAAAGTGGCAGTGCGGGGACGCAGGTGCGCTTTTTCGCGCAGAAACTCGAGAGTGTGGCCTTTTTTCTGGAGAGGGTATGTCTCGGGGTCGGCGGTGCCGTATATTTCGAGAGTGTCGGCCTGGACTTCTACACTCTGGCCTTTGCCCATGCTCTCCACAAGGAGGCCTTCTACGTGAATCGACGAACCTGTAGTGACCGGTTTGAGCTGTTCGTCGGAAAATTTCTCCAGGTCGAAGACAATCTGGAGGTTGGCGACTGAGGAGCCGTCGTTGAGCGCCACGAACTGCACGTGCTTGTTGCCGCGTCGTGTGCGCACCCAGCCTTTCACGCTCACACGGGTGCCGATGAGTGCCGGGTCGAAAATGTCGGATATCTTAGTGCGTTTCATATTATTCGAATGAGCCCATTTTGAGGTAGTTCACTTCTTCCTGTGTGAGGTAGCGCCAGCGGCCGCGGGGCAGGTTCTTTTTGGTGAGGCCTGCGAAGTAAACGCGGTCGAGTTTCACCACATGGTAGCCGAGACTCTCGAAGATGCGGCGTACGATGCGGTTCCGGCCCGAGTGGATTTCGATGCCGGCCTGATTGCGGTCGGTTTCGGTGGCGTAGCTTATAGCGTCGGCGTGAATGGGGCCGTCGTCGAGCTCGATGCCGTCGGCAATGCGCTGCATGTCGTCTTCGGAGATGTCGCGGTCGCACCAGACGTGGTATATTTTCTTCTTCACGAACTTTGGATGAGTGAGCTTCGATGCAAGATCGCCGTCGTTGGTGAGCAGCAGCACGCCTGTGGTGTTGCGGTCGAGACGCCCTACGGGGTAGATGCGTTCGTTGCATGCTCCCTTGACAAGGTCCATGACAGTGAGACGGCCATTGGGGTCATCACTGGTGGTGACGCAGTCCTTGGGCTTGTTGAGAAGTATGTAGCATTTGCGCTCCATGGTCACTACCTTTTCATCGTATTCCACCACGTCGCTGTGCGAGATCTTGGTGCCGAGTTCTGTCACCACTTCACCGTTGACCTTCACCAGGCCCTGCTGGATATATTCGTCGGCCTCGCGGCGCGAGCATATGCCGGCGTTACTCATGTACTTGTTGAGACGGATCTGTTCGTCGGGATCGGGTATGGGCATTTCGTACTCCACCGGTTTGGGTCGCGGTGTGAAGCTTTTTCCGCGGCCGGGAAATGCACCGCCCTGCTGGTATCCGCCCTGCCGGTTCTGGTATCCGCCCTGGCGGTTCTGATATCCGCCCTGGCGGTTCTGATATCCGCCCTGCTGGCGGTTCTGGTATCCGCCCTGCCGGTTCTGGTAGCCACCCTGTTGCCGTGGCTGATGTCCGCCATCCTGGCGATTCTGGTAACCGCCCTGCTGCCGTGGCTGGTATCCGCCCTGGCGGTTCTGATAGCCACCTTGCTGCCGTGGCTGATAGCCTCCCTGACGGTTCTGGTATCCGCCCTGCTGCCGGGGCTGATATCCGCCTTCCTGACGGTGCGGCTGATAGGGACGCGGCTGGTAGGGGCGCGGTTGTTGCTGCTCGTCGCCGCCTTCGACGGTTTTATTTTCTGTATTTTCGTGATCGGGATTAAGAGGACGCGGCTGATAAGGGCGCGGCTGATAACCTCCCTGCTGCCGGTTCTGGTATCCGCCTTCCTGACGGCGCGGCTGATAGGGACGCGGCTGGTATCCGCCTTCCTGACGGGGCTGATAAGGACGTTTGGGGCGGTATTCGCTATCCTCGCTGCTGTCGGGGCGTGTGAAGCGAGGACGATCTTCGGCCTGCTGGCTGTCGGACACACGGTAAGCCTGGCCTATACGTGGCCGTTTCGGTTTCTTTTCATTCGAATTGGATTCCATAAATACTCATGTTTTTGTGGGACCTGTTGCCTCTCGGTAACAATTAATGTAGATTTTCTAAAAGTTTGCTGGGTTAATGAATGAAGCTGTTTGGACGTACGTCAAATAAAAACGTGGAAATATTGTTTTCAATTGATTAGACGCACAAAATTACAAAAAAGTTTTTCATTCCGCAAAAAAAATCGCAGGCCTGTCGCGCCGGACAGACCTGCTTGTCATGGCATTTTTGTAAAAGCCGGAATTATTTCACAAGTATTTTCTTGCCGTTAGATATGTAGATGCCTGCGGGAAGCCCTTCGGTCGAACCGTTGTCCGAAACTTTCACGCCCATGATATTGTAGACTGCGCGGTTTGCAATTGCCGGCACGACTGTGGCGTTGTCGATGCCCGACAGCTTGACGTCGTAGTTGATTTTGGCGCTCGATGTCCAGTGCTTGCTGTAGGTGTTTACACGGCCTTCGAGCATGCCGGTATATGGCAGACAGCCCGATACGAAGTTATTTCCTGCGCGGGTGTAGTCGGCGATTACGAATCCTGTCACGGGCTCTGACTCATAATTGTTCTGCGAACCGGCCATTGTGGGCGAAACGATGGTTGTAACTCCTTCGGAGAGGCGGAACACCACCATGATATCGCTGCTGAGCACCGGAGCCTGCTCGCCTTCTTTCGGGCCGAATTCGATAGAGTACCAGTAGCTTCCCTGATATGTGTCGTACTTCATGATGGCTTTGTTGACGTAGGTGGCCAGCTTGTTGCCGAGAGTGTAGACGCCGTTGTCGTTGCTGACAGTGTAGATGTCGGCCTCTACCTGATTTTCCTGAATTTCAGCCCCTGTGAAGATGAGGGCTATGCGGATAGCGTCGAACGCGAACGGCGCTCCGCCGTAACGGTAGAATACTTAAATTTTTACAATCGCCGCATATTTTTGCCGTTTTTTTCGATGTTTGCCTGATTTTTTAGAAAAATGTCGCCACTGACAGCTGTTGCCATAGCATGTTGCTCGTGAATTCAAAATATAAATTTCGTTAAAAGGTGTGAGTGGTGGCTGCGAATTTGTTATCTTTGTAAATGTTAAAACAGCCTTCGGGGCGCTAAGTCACTAATGAATATGTCTGTACTTGCCATCGTAGCTATTGTTCTTGCCATTGCGGGTGTCGCCGCATGCTTCGTGCGGCGTGTGCCGGCTGTTGTGCTGTCGTATGCGGGTTTGCTCTGCGTTTATTTTACGCACACACCTTTGGTCGACAGCTCGATGCTCGTTTTCTGGGGAATAGCGGTGCTTCTTGTGCTCGGCATAAGCTATATGGTGCCTCCGCAGCCGGATATTGCGTTAGTTGGCCGTGCCTATGTGTCGGTCGGTGCTGTCGCCGGCTCTCTTCTCGGTTTTCTTGTGGCTCCGACTGTAGCTGCTGTGATTCTCGGCGGTGTGGTCGGTGCACTCCTCGGGGCGACAGCCTTCCGAAGCACCCCGCGAGGCCCGAAAAATTTGTCACTCTTCTCGTCTGAATTTATAAATTTCGTGTGCTCCGCCGGCTTGCCTGCCGTTGTGGCATGCTCTATCTGCGGCATTACAGCCGCGTCAGTACTATGAATCTACGATCTGTTATTTCTGCAATTGCTATTGTGTTTGCCGCCGGAGCCTTCGCCAAGGGCAGCGCACGCGCCGATCTCGGGAGCCCCGACCTCGATGCCGTAGCCCGCGAGACTACCGACGAAAATTCGCGCTTTTTCTATCCGAAACTCCTGAAGGCTTTTATGGCCAACGACACCACCATGACGCCGGAGGATTTTCAGTATTTCTACTACGGTACAATGTTCCAGGAGGACTACGATCCCTATCGTGAGGCCCCGAATCCGACGTTGCTGCAGGAACTGCAGCCTATCTACGCCAAGGCCAGACGTACCCGTGCCGACCGTCAGAAGATGCTCGACTATTCCCTGCAGGTGCTCGACGACAATCCTCTGGACCTTAAACAGCTGACTAACCGTATTTATGTCTACGAGCAGAACGGCAAGTACGACCTTGCCAAAATCTGGCAGTACAAGCTCAACCATCTTCTGCTGGTGATAGCAGCTTCAGGCACGGGAACCGATCCGGAACACGCTTTCGTTGTCGTCTATCCTCAGCATGAGTACGACTTTATCAATCTCTCCGGCAAAATCGCCGAGAGCCAGCGCTTCGAACCTCCGCATTTCGACTATATCGCTGTTGAAAAGACCGATAAGAATACTGTCGACGGCTACTATTTCGACATAGCCGAAATGCTGAGACAGTACTTTATCAAGCACCCGGGTGAACTCGAAAATATCCAAAACCGCTGACAAAAATGAAATCACGTCTCGACCCCCATTTGCCCGGCGCCGCATTGCTGCTCTTCATGGCTATGGCCGTGCTCTTTCTGCCGTGGCTCGGCGAGATACTCTTCAATTCCAAAGGCGAGCCGAGGGAGGCCATCGTGGCGGTATCGATTCTTCAGAGCGGCGACTGGGTGCTTCCGGTAAGCTATGGAGGCGACATACCCTACAAACCGCCGTTCGTGGCTTGGCTCACGAGCATTCTGGCTCTCGTGTTCAACGGCGGCCATGTGAATGAGTATCTGTCGCGTCTGCCATCGGCGCTGGCGCTGATTGCCATGGTGATGGGTGGCTACGTGTGGGCGCGCCGCGAGCGTGGCACAAGGTTCGCCCTCATTTTCTCGTTTGTAACTTTTATGAGCGTCGAGGTGTTCCGTGCGGCCTTTGCCGCGAGGCTCGACATGGTGCTGACTGCCTGCATGGTAGGCGCCCTATATTTGCTCTATGGTCTGCGGCGTTCCAAATGCCGCTATCGGGCGCTCCGCTGGCTCGGAGCGTGGGTGCTTCTGAGTTGTGCGGCTCTTACCAAGGGCCCGGTAGGCTCGTTGCTGCCGTGTTTCGCCATGGGCATCTACGCCCTGCTGTGCCGCGACCGTTTCTTTCCCACTCTTTTCAAAATGCTGGGACTGGCCGTGGCGGCACTTCTGCCGCTTGCGTGGTGGTTCTATGCCGCGGCCGAACAGGGCGGACAGCATTTCATCGACCTGATGATAGAAGAAAACATAGGGCGCCTTACAGGCACAATGTCCTACGACAGCCATGTCAATCCGTTCTACTACAATTTCATTACAATCATCGCCGGCATGCTGCCATGGACGCTTGCCATGCTCATGGCTGCGTTCGCCTGGCGCCGCCGTGAACGAACGCCGCTAAAACCTGCCGGCCTTTTCGCCCTTACAGTGGCGGCTACAGTCATTATATTTTACTGTATTCCCGACAGCAAGCGCAGTGTCTATCTTCTGCCCGCATATCCCTTCATTGCCTACGCTGTGGCTTCGGTTTTCTATAGCGGCGCCGCCGGGCGCCCTGTCAGGGCATTTGCCTGGGTGATATCCGTTCTGGCGATTGTGGCACCTCTGGCTCTGATCGGGCTGCAGATATGGACGTTGCCCAAACTGCCTGTGGCGCCCCTCCGGTGGTGGAACTATCTGGTCATTGCCGTGCCCGTCGGCGCCGGTGTGGCATGGATTGTCAACCGGCATAGCCCGACGGGTCATATTCTGGCGATGGTGTGGGCTATCCTGCTGTGCTATATTGCGGTGGCTGCTCCGGCAGTGCTCAATCCCAAGAGCGACAGGCAATATCTGGAACGCATTAAATCCGACCCGTCGGCCGCGGTGATATCGCTCGACGGCAGCCCTTACCACCGGTTTTACACACTCAACTTCTACCTCGGCGACAGCATACGCACTGTTGCCTCTGTGGAGGAGGCCGCCCGCTATCCGGCGGGAACGGTGATGCTTGTGCCCGAACGCAACGACACCACAGGCATACGCAGATACTTTGACTACGAACCGCTGACGAAGCGCTCCTGCGACTATCGCGAACCCGTCGGCATCGCAATAAGAAAACAATAACCTAATATTTCAATCATCATGATCAGTCCGAAAATTCAGGATGCAATCAATGCTCAGATCAATGCCGAGTTCTGGTCGGCATATCTCTATCTTGCAATGGGCATGCACTTCGAGGCTGCCGGAAACCCCGGCATCGCAAACTGGTTCAGAATTCAGTTTAAAGAAGAACAGGCTCATGCCGAAATCTTCATGAACTACCTCAACAGCCGCGGAGGTCGCGTTGTTCTTAAACCTATCGATGCCGTGCCTTCAAGCTGGGAAAGCCCTCTGGCTGCATTTACCGACACTCTCGCACATGAAGAGAAGGTGACAGCTCTTATCAACAACCTCTATGCTCTTGCCGAAAGTGAAAACGATTATGCAACCCGCGGCAAACTCGACTGGTTCGTTTCCGAGCAGGTTGAAGAAGAAGAAACTGCCCAGACTCTCGTCGATCGTCTCAAAGTAATCGGTGACAACGGCCTTGCGCTCTACATGCTCGATCAGGAACTCGCCGCACGCGTCTACAACGTGCCCTCGCCCCTCGCCGGCAAATAATCATCTATCACTATATGGTAAAAGGCCCGCCTCGCGGGCCTTTTTTAGTTGGAAGAGCCGAAAATAGTAAGGAACTGCGAAATAATTTATTTCCGCAGATCGGATTGAACTACCAGGTTTTGCTGAAAGTATATGTGTAGACGCCGTCGGCTGTGCCGAGGCTCAGGGAAAGGGAAGAGCCGGTGAGCCGCAGTATTTTCAGTTCGAATATGTCGTTGCCGTCGAGCCCCATCCACTGAGGCGGCGAGTAGCCGCCGGTACCGGGGGCATTTACATCATCGCCGTGGGTGAAGCGGAGTGTGAGCACATCGTCATCGCTGCTCCATGTGCCGGTACGGGTGTCGGTGTCGTCGGGGCCGAAACTGAGTATGGCCTGCATCACGTGGCCCTGGAATTTCCAGTAGGTGTCGGTGCCTTCGGGCTGAGGGAATGGTTTGCCGTTGAGACTCATGCTTTCGAGGTGCCATGAGCCGAAGAGCGGGCCTATGCGGCCGTTGTTCTGCGTGCAGGCGGCGAGAGCAGCTGTGAAGAAGAAGAGTATTAGCCGGAGAGTTTTCATTTTTTTCTGAAATTGAGAGAGCCGGAGTAGGATACCGATATCATCGTGCCGAAATTATTGCCCCGCAGCGTGCCGGCATCGAATGCCAGGGCCGCTTTTACTTCGAGTCCTCGGAGACGCTTCGCCGGGTGCCATGTGGCCTCAAGCATGGCCGAGGTGTCGTGGAGCTTTCGCGGCGCCGGATTCCAGCCGGAGCCTCCGGCCACCTGATAGCTTGCCATTGCACGGTAGCTGATATTGCCGGCGCTGCCTGCGACAGCGGCATGGAAGCCCCGGGCGCGGTTGTGAAGGTACTCCGGGTAGCCGTTGAGGTTGTAGAGCGGCGACATGAGAAAAGGAGTGCCTATCGACATGCCGTAGTTGGCATATGCGCCGTAATAATAGTTATTGTAGTAACTGTCTGCGCCGGTTATCGACTGGTTGATGTCGGTGCCCGGACTGTCGCCGGGAGCCCAGTGCATAGGGCCGCTCTGGTTGGTGAAATCAAGGTATTCCACAAGCACCGACGATACCACCGTGCAGTGAGCGAAGTCGAACTGTACCCCCCACAGACCGTCCCAGCCGTTCTGCCGTCCCAGTCCGGAGCCGTCTTCCCACGGCCATTGGAAGTATGCCTTGAGGCGGTTGCCGTTTTTGAATGAGTACTGTGCTTTGAAGTCCCAGGAGCCCAGTGAGTTGCCGATGTAGAAATGTTCTCCGTTGTCCTGGCGTGGGAAAAACATTTCGAAAATATCTTTTATGCGGAAGCCCCGGTGCTCTTCGCTCACGATTTGTCCGCGGCGGTAGAGCTGCGAACTGCCGCCGAACACTCCTGCCGCCTGCATGCCCACAGTGACGCTCAGCGGCTTGTCGGGGCGTGTGCGGAAGTAGCAGCGTTTATAGGTGTACAAAAGGTCGCGGTCGAAGATGCCGGTGTAGTGGTTGAATCGTTTTTCCTCGAAGCCGTTGTCGGTGAAGCGTCCGTACATTATCTCTCCGTCGATCTGCACCCAGCCCCCGGTGAGCGGTATATTCTGAAAATCGACGAAACCGATGGCGATGCCGGGTATGGGACGGGCGTTGTTGCTGCGGACAAGGTCGCCCGATGACAGGTGCCCGTCGACAATCCGCGACTCGCGCTGCCTCATGCCGGCGAGCAGGTAGCCGCTGCGGTAACGCAGTTCTGCCCACAGCTGCTGCACACGTGCGGGAGCCTGCCGGAGTGGTACTGTGGTCCATTCGTCGCCGGAGTAGCGACTATATTCCGTGGCCGAGCCATAGCCTAACAGATACTCGAATCCGGCGTTCCATCGCCATCGGCTGTTGAGGCTGTCGCTCAGGCTGACGAAACCGTCGTGCCACACACCGGCTTTGCCGGTGATTTTGCCGTAGTTCCACGAACCGAGCATATAGGGCGCAAAGTGTCCGGTGGAGGCATTGGCGACGACCGATGCACGGTAGTCGAGCGAATCAATGCCTCCGGCCGCAGCAGCCACGGCTGTCGCCACTATCATAGCGCAAAGAGTATGATGCCTTAATTTCATAAGCCGGATTCTTTACCAACTGCAAAGTTACAATTTTTTTATATAACACCTGCAAACCCGAAATGACGGAAACAGGCTCCGCGAGCCGTGCACCGACTGCGAAGCCTGTTTTTAGGGAATTAGGATTACAGGAATTCAGGAGCTAAGGGAGCCGTTTATTTCACTACAACCTTGTGGATATTGTCGCCTTTGCGCACAATATAGACTCCGGGAGTTGCCGCGTCGGTCACTCGCAGGCCCTGAAGATTGTAGATTTCGGTGTCGCTGTCATTTCCGGCGGAGATGTCATCGATGCCGCTTGTCGATTCTTGTAAGGCGATGTCGTCCATATACAATGCCGTATATCCTTTGCTGAAGTGACCGGTGAAACCGAGTCGCACGAAACGGCTCTTGACGGAGGACAGAGGAGCCTTGACTTCGGTCCATTCGGTAGTCGGTTCTACAGTAGCGATTGTCATCCATTCGCCGTACTCGCTCCGGGCCTGAAGCTCGAATGTCACGTTGGTGTCGAACATCTTCACCCACATGGTGAGTTCGGGATTCACGCTCTGCGAGAGATCGAAAGCGGGTGATATCCATCGGCCGACGGCGTCTTTTTCGTAAGAATAGATTTTAAGACCGCCGCTGTCGCCGCCATGGTCGGCATCGGCATTGAAGTTGAATTCGAAATTATAGGATTTTTCAATTTTTACGGGGTCTTTGCTCCATACATAGGAGTGAGCTTTGGCATCGGCGAAGTTTTCGGCAAAGGGCACGTTATAGGGTGCGCCTTCGACAAGAACGTTGGATTCGACAGTGATTTCTTTCATGTCGGAATCTTCGTACTTCACACCGAGAATATACTTCACTTCGCTCTGCACTCCTGTTTTCTTGATGGTGGCGCTTGCCGAAGTGCCATGCAGACCACCTGTGACGGTTTTGTCGGGAGCGGTGATGCTGTAGACGAGCTTTTCCGTGTCTACATATCCGCCGTTGGTGCCTGCAGAGGGTACATCCCATGTCAGAGTGACTGTTCCGTCGTAATTATCGGCTGCTGTAAACGCTGATGGTGCCACCGGTGTGTCGAGGCCGATATAGACGGTGCTTTCTGCGCTTTCCCCGCGACCGTGGGCATTGACAGCCAGTACTGTATAGGTATACGAACCGGCCGAAGCAACGGTGTTGTCGCAGTAAATGTAATTACTCTTACCCTCTTCGGCAGCGATATTGGTCAGAAGTTCGCCGTTACGGCTGATTTCGAAAGAGGTCACAGGGTTGGCGAGAGCAGAACCACCGGCGTCGACGGTGGGCGCCGTAATACTCAGAGTGGCTTCAAGTGTGCCTTT
Organism: uncultured Porphyromonadaceae bacterium; assembly: GCA_902462525.1. Taxonomy (GTDB): domain Bacteria; phylum Bacteroidota; class Bacteroidia; order Bacteroidales; family Muribaculaceae; genus CAG-873. The sequence continues at coordinate 19,399 of CABQCA010000008.1, forward strand.
CTCGCCGGCCTTTGTGACTACGGAGGGAGCCGCCGGAATGGCTGTCGACTGGCCTTCCGACAGCGTTATGCGCTTGATGCAGAAAGTGCCCTGGCGTTTGGCGCTCTTTATGTGTATGCCGATATTGTAGGTGCCTGTAGCGGAGGGCTTGACGGTGATTTTCACTTCTTTCATTGATGTTGACCGGGCATTTGTCACTTCAATGTCTGAGGCGATTAAATCGTTCATCTCGTCGGGTGCGGTGCCCATGGCCACATCAAGGATATTGACATAGCTTGCCACTGTGGCGTAGCAGTCGAAGCTAAGTTCATAGCTGTAGCCGGCCGTGAGCTGTGCTTTGGGCAGTATGAGCCAGTCGTCCTGATTGCCGCTTGTCGCCTGGCGTATCTGCATCACTTTGTTGTAGGCGTAGTATGCCCATGTGTTGTTGTCCTTGTTCGCATCTGTAATTGTGAAGAGGCTTGCCGACGATGCGTCGTTGAAGTTTTCTTCGAAGGGGAGAGCGACTGAACTTCCGGTGACGATGGAGTTTGATTTTGTGGCCTCAGCGCTTCGGTCGCCGTTGATGGCCGTGATTTCATAGTATGTAGCCTGCAGGGCACCTTCGGTAGCCGGCTCTTCGAATCGGTTCTCGGCAAGATTCTCATGAAGCACCACATCGCCGGGCTGGCGTACAACACGGTAAGAGGCGTGTCCGCCTTCGATGTATTTGCCTTCGGTTACTGTGGCGACGTGGTCCCATGTCACCACGTGTCGGCCTTCTTCGACGGCGAAAGTGACCGCGCTGACTGCTGCAGGCATGCCGTAGCCGATGTATGCTTCGGTGCGGACTGCCACGCCTGTGCCGGCTTCATTGGATGCGCTTGCTTCGAAAACGTATGTTCCACTCTTCTCCACTGTCACGTCGGCCGAGACGGCGCTGCCGGCCTCACCCTTGCCTGTGGCGAGCACTTTGTCGCCGCAGGTCAGGTTCCAGCCGAGTTCGCCGGTGAGGGCTGAGCCCGAGTAGCTTGCCGAAGGCAGCGTGAAGTTGACTTTGCCGGTGAGCGAAGGTTCGGTAAAGGCAGTATTCAGGCCGGTGACGACGCCCGGAGCGGCGTCGGCTATGCTCTGGGCCGGAATCCATGCGGCCACTACTTCATCGCCGTTTGGCAGATCGCCGATGCACTGCGCTGTTGCAGTTGCCTTGTCGACGGAGTAGAGACGTGCATAGGCGTCGTTGGTGCCTCCGCCGGGCTTTATCTCGTTGGCGAACCAGTAGAGTTTGCCGTCGTAGGGGCTGAATACACCGCTCTGGTCGAACCATGGGCGGACGCCGGTGTCGCCGACAATGGTGAGCGAGCCGGTGGCGGTGTCGACTTTCACGAGACGGCCGCCGTCGTCGGCCGTCTGCGACGACGAGCCTGTGATGCCGTAGAGATTGCCTTCGCTGTCGAACGACATAACGCACAGCGATGCCTCCATGGTGCCGACGGCACTCTTTGTATTGGCGGTTACATCCCATGTCTTAAGAGTAGGAGTGAGGGTTTTGTCGGTCTCGTTGTATTCGAATCCTGAGCAGAATACCTTTCCGTCTTTCGGGTTGAGCGCAGCCGAAGTGGCATAGTGCGAATAAGCCGGGCCAAGATCATAGCTGATATTGGAGGATTTGGTGGCCACGCCGGTAGCGACGTCGATTACAGTATAGAAAGCTGAATTGACATATCCGTACTGTACGTCGAGATGATAGGTGTAGAGTTTGCCGTTGACCACCACTGCATCGCCGGCCAGAAAGTTGCGCGGGGAGAGTACGAGCGGCCGGCGGCTCACGGGAGCCGTGGCGCTGTATTCGTAGAAGCCGAGCACGTCCTCGCTTTTATTGTTGTCGTACATCAGCATGCCGTTGATCCTCAGGTTGTCGAGTGACGGCGCCTTGAGCTGAGCCGAAACAGGAACAATAGACGTCAAAGCTATGCTGCAAAGCAAAGTTTTGAAAAGTTTTCTTTTCATCAAGATTTGAGTTTTAGGTTTTAGCGTTGCAAATATCTGCAATAATCCTAATATAGGCAAATTTCCGGCACATATCTTATGTCTCTGTAGTGCATTCCGGATAAGGGTACAAGTTTTTTTTGCTAACTTTGCCGGCGTTATGAGAAAAGTAATCAAAAATTTCTTCAGTACACATTTCGGCGACGCCGCCGGACATCGCTTTCTTGTGGCTTTTTTAGGTTCGCTGGCCACGATTCTCGCATTCGATGTATTGTGGAGTATGGTCACCGGTTACCGGGCTCTGGGTTTTGCGACAACCTATATTTATGCTTTGGGTGTGGCGTGGATAATGGCGTTTCCGGCTGCTTTATGGCGTTCACGTTGGGTGATGTTGCCGGTGCTATTGGTGGCCGATCTGCTTGCGCTTGCAAACCTGATGTACTGCCGCACGTATTTCGGGCCTATTCCGGCGTCGAGCTACCTTCTTGCCGATAATGTGGCCGATTTCGGCGATGCGATAATCCACTCGCTGCGGTGGTACGATGTCATTTTTGTGATCATTACCGCTGTTACATTGTGGCAGATGAAAAGAGCAGGGAGGCCGACACGATCTCTGCTCAAGGGCTGGCTCATTGGCATTCTTGCGGTGACAGTCATCTCCTCGGCCTATGCGCTGATTAAGAGGACGCCGTTCTCCGACATCGACCGCCTCAAAAGCATGGCGTACTTCTATTCCACACCACCGGTGGCCTATACGCTGCCTGTGAGCATAGCCCACGGCATAGTGCAGAACTCTTCGCGCCCTTCTGACGAGGCTGTGGAATCGGCGTGTTCGCTGGCTGCACGCCTTGATTCGCTCAAGGCTGCGAATCACGAACCGACCGATACTTCGGGTTCTGCCGTCCGCAACATCGTGTTCATAGTGGTGGAATCGCTTGAGGCTTGGCCTCTCGAAGCCAGTGTGGAGGGTCAGGAAATTACTCCGCGCCTCAACCGGCTGCTGGCCGACAGTGCATCGGTGTGGTACGGGCGCCGGGTGCTTTCGCAGGTTGGCGCCGGCCGCAGTATCGACGGACAGCTGCTGATGACTGCCGGCATGATACCGACCGCCGACGAAGTTTTCTCCATGAAATATCCGGACAATGCCTATCCGCATCTGCTGCAGGCGCTCAAACGGCACAATGGCGCCAAAAGCTATCTCCTCTCGGGCGACCGTGCCACCACATGGAACGAGGGCTATCTCAGCATGGCTTTCGGAATGGACGAGCGTTATTTTCGTGAAGAATGGGATTGCTCCGAGCATTTCGGGAACTCCCACAATCCCTCCGACGGTTCCATAGTCCCTCAGATTATCGAACGCATGAAGTCGGGTGAAATATGGCCTGAAGGCGAGGCTGCTTTTGTCGAATTTCTGACCTACTCGTCGCACTATCCCTTTGTGATTCCCGAGGATAAATGCAGCATAAAGCTAAGCGCCGGCTATCCCGGATGCCTTGGCGACTATATACGGGTGATAAATTATGTGGATAATGCTGTCGGGACATTTGTCGATTACATCCGCGGCCGCTCTGACGCCGGCAGCACCATGATAGTCATTGCCGGTGATCATGAGGCTCTTGCCGCATACCGCAGCGACATCCGCGGCGCAGGTGCCGAATACGCTTCGCTTGTCGATGCCGATTCGTTCGTGCCGCTGATAATCATCAACCCGGCAGTCGCCGGGCGCCGCGACGCTGTCATGGGGCAGGTCGATGTCTATCCGACAGTGCTCTCGCAGGCCGGTCTGAGCGGCGACGCCTCTTTCGGCGGCTTCGGTTTTTCGGCACTCAGCCCGCTCTCGCCGACGTATGCCATCGACCGTTCCGGCTACCTTGCCGGCGATACTTCCGGTGCCGACAGCCGCGTTTTTGAACTTGTGCGCGCCATGCCGGCTGTATCGTCGACATTTATTAAGGCTGACATGATAGACAAAAAATGATGATTGGCCGATAAAATCAGCCTCTTTGTATTAAAAAATGCGAAAGAGGCCTGACAAAAGGAATAGTTATTAAGCATTTTTTACTACCTTTGCAGCTGTGTTTAACCCCAAAGTTCCGGATGCTCCGGGAGGGTCTATGTTATAACAGTATCAAGCAGCTATGAAACCATTACAAGCCAAACTCGCCAAATATACAGCGCCTCAGGAGGCTAAGGCCGCCGGAGTATATCCCTATTTCCGCGCTATTTCCTCCGAGCAGGACCCTGAGGTGACCATTAACGGCCGCCGGGTGCTCATGTTCGGTTCCAATTGCTACACCGGTCTTGTCAATGACCCCCGTATCAAAGAAGCCGCTATAGAAGCCACCCGTAAATACGGTACAGGCTGCGCCGGTTCTCCTTTCCTCAACGGCACCCTCGACCTTCACAAAAAACTCGAGGCCCGCATCGCAGAGTACATCGGCAAGGAAGACGTTATGATCTATAGCACCGGCTTCGGTGTAAACCTCGGTGTAGTCTCCACTCTCACCGGTCGTGAAGATTATATTCTTTGGGACGCACAGGACCACGCATCTATCATCGAGGGCCATCGGCTGTCGTTTTCAAAGACTCTCAAATACAAGCACAACGACATGGAGAGCCTCGAGGAACAGCTCCGTAAGTGTGAACCCGACCGCATCAAGCTCATCGTCACGGACGGCGTTTTCTCCATGGAGGGCGACGTTGCCAATCTTCCCAAAATCGTGGAGCTGGCAAAGAAGTACAATGCTTCTGTTATGGTCGACGAAGCCCACGCCATCGGCGTGTTCGGCGAAGGCGGCCGCGGCATCTGCAACCATTTCGGCCTGACCGATGATGTCGACCTTGTCATGGGCACGTTCTCAAAATCGTTCGCCTCTCTTGGCGGTTTCATCGCCACTGACAAGGAAATCACCAACTTCCTCCGCCATCACTCTCGCTCCTATATTTTCACAGCCAGTATCACTCCCGCTTCCACTGCCGCAGCTCTCAAAGCCATCGACATTATGATCGAGGAGCCCGAACGCCAGGAGCAGCTGTGGAAACTCACCAATATGGCACTCGAAGGTTTCCGAAGCCGTGGCTTTGAAATAGGCAATACTTCGACGCCCATCATTCCTCTCTTTATCCGCGACAACTTCAAGACTTTCGCAATCACCCGCGACCTTCTCGACCGCGGCATCTTCGTCAACCCTGTAGTTTCGCCCGCTGTCGCACCTCAGGATACCCTTATCCGATTCAGCCTTATGGCAACGCATACTCCTGAACAGGTGGAAGAAGCCCTCGAAAAGATTACCGAAGTCTTCAAGGCTCACGGCATCATCTGATATTACCAACAACATTAAAACACGACAATTATGAAAAAGAAATTCATCTGCACCGTGTGCGGATACATCTATGAAGGCGAAGAAGCTCCCGAAGAATGCCCTCTTTGCCATGCTCCCAAATCGGCATTCAAGGAACTCACTCCCGACGAAGCTCTTAAATTCGTCACCGAACATCAGGTAGGCATCGCCAAAGGCTGCGACGAGCAGATGATCGCCGATCTCAACGCCCACTTCCAGGGCGAGTGCTCCGAAGTCGGCATGTATCTGGCCATGAGCCGTCAGGCCGACCGCGAAGGCTATCCCGAAATCGCCGAGGCTTTCCGCCGCTACGCTTTCGAAGAAGCCGAGCACGCCGCCAAGTTCGCCGAACTCCTCGGCGACGTAGTGTGGGATACCCGCACAAACCTCGAAAAGCGTATGCTCGCCGAAGCCGGTGCCAATGAGGACAAGATGCGCATTGCCGCACGCGCAAAGCAGCTCAATCTCGACGCTATTCATGACACCGTTCACGAAATGGCGAAGGACGAAGCCCGTCATGGTCAGGGTTTCCAGGGCCTCTTCAACCGCTATTTCAAGAAGTAATACATACCACATTTGCATATACAGCTCCGGACGCATTTTCGTGTTTCCGGAGCTGTTTTTTTATTTGGCGGAAAATTCGTAACTTTGCAGTGCGATTCATACAGAGTCGCCCTTTTATGTATCTGAATCATAGGATTTTTATTTATAACGGTGCCGTAGTGCGCCGCTGGGGACATCTTGAGAGCTGGAAAAGCACAGCTTCTCTCTGAAATCAATACGGGATATTATCGACAGGTTAAATTCCTTGCTATAAGCGCCGTAGCCACCCGCTACAGCGAGGGCATGGCTCTTATCACCGACATGCTCGATGCCGCCAATGCGCGTCTCGATGCCGGGCAGCAACTTGTCAACGCCCGTATAAACATTATTTACTACTATTATAAACTTCTTTTCATTTCCGGAACAATATGAACCATCGCGATAAAAAAATTCTGTCTTATGCGGTTTCGGCGCCCGTTGTTGTGGCCGCTGCGGTGTGGGTAGCCTCAAAATTCGTGCACATTGGCAATGTGGAATTTACCGACAATGCGCAGGTGAGCCGTCAGATAATACCTGTCAACAGCCGTATTCAGGGCTACATTAAAGAAATACGTTTTGAGGAATATGCGCCGGTGAAACGCGGCGATACTCTTGTGGTGATAGACGATGCAGACATGCGCCTCAATGTGGCCCGCGCCCGTGCCGAATATGCCAACGCTCTTGCCGGCCGAACTGTGGCCGACCGCACGGTGTCGTCGTCGTCGGCAAATGTGGCTGTCTCCGAGGCATCGGTGGCCGAGGCCAGGGTGCTGATGGACAATGCTGCCACCGACCTCGCCCGCTACGAGCAGCTTCTTGCCAACGATGCGGTGACACGCCGTGAATACGACCGTGTGCTCACCGACTACGAAGCCTGCAAAGCACGCTACGACATGCTCACGCACCGTCGCAAAGCCTCGTCGGCGGGTCGTAGAGACCGACCGTCAGCGGGTGGCCCAGTCGGAAGCCGGCTGTCCTGGGCGAACTGTTCAGACGCATAATGGCTTCCGACGCCTCGATGCTCGGGGTGAAGATTGTCGGCTTCAATCCCGAAACAGCAGGAGTGCCGTTAAATCAGCTTGCCGGCATTGTGCAGCGTCAGGCTATGGTGGTGGCTATGAAGGAGATTTTCGGCTGGCTGCTTATGGCAGCCATAGCATCGCTGATTGTCATTCTTCTGAGCTACAGTGTAAAACGGCCGTTTGCCATTTTCCCGAAATGGAGCAGCATACGTCGCGCTGTCCGTCATCTTGTGCGGACGGTCTCCCGACAGCCCGAGCTTCAGAACTGAGTGTAGAATACCGTCATGGCAAGGTCGCACACCCTCATGCCGAGGCTGTCGGCCTGTGCTGCGTATTCTTCGCGGCGTTCGGCCTTCATATCGGCGGCAATGACGAGTGTTGAGGCGCCTGTGTGCGCGGCCAAGCTGTCGAGATGTGCTTTGAAACGGGATTTCAGCACAACCACATCGGCTGGACAGAGAGTGTCGGCATCGGCTATGAGTATGCGGTAACCCCCGGCGGAAATGAGTCTGTCATTGATTGCAAACCGGCCTGAGCGCACACTGTCAGGGCCGAAAACGATGCTGTCGGCATGCACACGGCCGTCGGCGAAGTATGCGTCGGCATTGCCTTTCGGGCGATTGCTGTAGCCGAGGGGCATCACATAGCCGCGTCCCTCATGGCGTATGCGGATTTCTGAGGCATAGGTGTTGCCGAGTGCGACTATGTCGGAAGCTTCGGCTTTTTCGGGAAGATAAACGGCGATAAGCAGCACGGCGACAGCAAAGCTGCTGCAGATGAGCCGTCCGGTTTTTGTTGATGAATATAAGATGAACGCCGACAGTATCAGAAGTACGCAGATGGCCGTTAGTGTCAGGGGGCTGAGATATATTCCGTCAGGCATAGCCCACTCTTTGTCGGCGGCGAAGGCACAGATGCTGTCGGTGGCCGATGCGAGAGCGTCGACAGCTTTTGCCGGAAGAGAGACGTGAAGCCCGGTCTCCGAGAGCAGCACTACAGCGCAGCCTCCCGTCATGAACAGCGGAAACAGCAACGCTGCGATAGCGTTGGCCGGCACCGACAGTAAAGGAAGCGAGTGAAAATGCCACAGAAGAACCGGTGCGGTGGCAACGGCAGCCGCCAGCGGTACAGCGAATAGCGCCGCAATGTCATGGCCACGCTTCCCGCGCCGCACAGGATTGATTTTTCCGGCAAACACAAGCAGCCCCAGTACGGCGGATATTGAAAGCTGAAATCCTATCGAGAATAAGTTGAGAGGATTGGCAAGCAGAATGATGACTATGGCGACACACAGCGAGTTGAGCGGCGGCGAATTCCGCTGTGTGAGGCGCGCCAGATAGTAGGCCGTCAGCATCACAGCTGCGCGGAACACTGATGACTGAAGCCCCGTGACGAGGGCGTAGAGCCACACGGCTGCAATTATGATGGCGTAGCGCAGCCGGGCGCCGCGTTCGCTTGCCTTGAGGGGAAATAGCAGCACTGTTACCGCCATTGCGAAAACAGCCACATGGAAACCGCTGACACACAGCAGGTGCGACAGCCCGGCTGCGCGGAAAGCAGCGCGGCGGTCGGTGCCCACATCGCCGCCGCCCAGCACTGCCGCCGCCAGAAGTCGGCTTGTCGAGGGTGCGAGCGGAGAGTCGTAGATATGTTGCGAAAGCGAAGCCGACAGGCGCCTGATGGCGTAAATGATACTGCTGTCGCGGCCTGTGACTCTGCAATGACGATTCATCACCGGCATGTCGGCGGCTGTAAGTTCCGAAGGGTCGGCCGGAAAAGCGAGCGCGGGAATGTCTGCGTATTTTTGCCGGCTCTCAGGAGCGGATTCGACATGAACTATGTCGCCGGGCAATAGCTGAGGCGAGATGTCGCCGAGAGTCATGCGGCAGCGCATTACAGCTGGAGAATCGACGGATATTACACATTGCTGCGAACGGTCGGAGGTGCGGACACGTTCGACAGTGCCGCGCCACAGCCGCTGGCGGCCGTCGAGGTATGTGGCGTCAGGTTCGGCCTGACGTATGGCTATGCTTGTCAGCGCAGTGGCCGTCATGCACAGCAAAAAAAGTGCCGAAGACACATGGCGTGCCTTCAGCATAATAAGCAGTGAGAGAAAAACGGGCGCCGCAATCCAGAGCCATGGATATTCCATGGCAGCGGTTCCGAGCATAGCGCCGGCAGCGGCCGGTAGTGCCGGAAGGGCGTCGAGGCGGTGTTTCAAGCTGTTGTCTCGAGCACTACGAAGAGCGAAACAACGCTGATGACCACCCACAGGGCAACGGCCTGAAGCAGCGGACGAACGCCCACGGATTTAATAGTAGAAATGGAGAGTGATGCGCCGATGAGGAAGAGGGTAACAACCATGCCTCGCTTGGCAATCCACACCATGACGTTGACAAACCATTCGGGCAGAGCTACGTAGGTGTTGACAACCATTGCCAGCACAAAGATGAAGATGAACCATGGAATGGAGATTTTGGCGGTCTTGTCGCGGAATATAAACATTGTCGCGATAGCAAGAGGGATAATCCACAGAGCACGTGTGAGTTTGATGAGAGTAGCTATCTGCAGAGCTTCCTCGCCGTATGCCTCGCCGGCGCCAACTACCGACGACGTGTCGTGGATAGCGATGGCGGCCCAGGTGCCGAACTGGTGCTGCGACATGTCGAGCAGATGTCCGAGCGGCGGGAAGATGAAGAGTGCTATCGAGTTGAGAATGAAGATAACACCCAGCGAGACGGCCATTTCGTTCTCATCGGCTTTCAGCACGGGCCCTACTGCGGCTATGGCGCTCCCGCCGCAGATTGCCGTGCCTGAGGAGATGAGGTAGGCTGTCTTGCGGTTGATGTGCAGCCAGTAGCCAATCAGTACGCCGAGCGCCATCACACCGACTACAGAAACTACTGTGAACATCATTCCCTCAGCACCCGAACGGAGCGATTCCTGAAGGTTCATGTTGAAGCCGAGACACACTACTGCCACCTGAAGCAGGTATTTTGAAGTTTTCTTGTTGAACTTGGGGCACGGATTTTTGAAAATGAAAGCGAAAATGAGACCCAGAAGAAGCGCAATGGGCGCAGTGATCACAGGTAATCCGAACGACCCGAAAGGGAAGAGGATAAGAGCAATGATAATGATATATACGGCTTTAGCCATAAATGAAGGGTTTTATGTTGTGCTGCAAAGGTAAGCAAATTATCGCACATGGCAAGCAGATGTGCGGCTGAGGCTCTGCCTTTTCACAACTTTTGCAATACGGAAGCCGAAATTAAGCTAATCTTTCTGTTTGCCTTTGATATACTCCAGAATCTGCTCGGCGTGGATTTTGGTTTTTATCTGCTTGCCGGTGAAGACCGCCTCTACCACGCCGTGTTCGTTGACCAGAAAGGTGGTGCGTATGATGCCTTCGGTGGTTTTGCCGTACATCTTCTTCTGGCCCCATGCGCCGAGTTCGTGCAGCAGGACTGTGCCGGTGTCGGCGATGAGAGGGAATGTGAGGCCGAATTTTTCGGCAAAGCGTGTCTGGGCGGTTTCGGAGTCCTTGCTTACGCCTACAATGTCGTAGCCGGCCGAAGCCAGTTCCGCTTTGTGGCTCTGGAGCGAACAAGCCTCGGCTGTGCAGCCGGGGGTATTGGCTCTTGGATAGGTGTAGAGTACTAATTTCCGACCGGCATAGTCGGAGGCCTTGATTTCGTGGCCGTTTTGGTCACGCCCCAGAATTTCGGGGATTTTATCGCCTATATTCATGTTTTTGAATCGAAAAGCTCCGGCTGTTGCACAGGGGTGCAGCGACCGGAGCATATTTTGGTTAGGGTTGATTCTGATTTCAGAGTTTAATGGTGGCGGGATCGATGTTGGCTGCCTCGATGTCCTTGAAATAGCGGTAGGTACTTACCTTGAGTTCGTCGCAGGCCTCTTCGTCGGCCACGATGATGGCTTTGGGATGCATCTGGAGAGCGGAGATTGTCCACATTTGGCTGATACCGCCTTCCACACCGTGCTGCAGGGCACGGGCCTTGTTGTGACCGTTGACAAGCAGAAGCACGCTGCGGGCGTCCATGACGGTGCCGACACCGACAGTGAGCGCTGTTTTGGGCACAAGATTGACGTTGCCCTCGAAGAAGCGAGAGTTGGCGATAATGGTGTCGTGGGTGAGGGTTTTCATGCGGGTGCGCGAGGTGAGGCTCGAGCCGGGTTCGTTGAAGGCTATATGTCCGTCGGGGCCTACACCGCCCATGAAGAGGTCCACCCCGCCGTAGGAGGCAATCTTTTCTTCGAAGCGGCGACATTCGGCCTCGGGATCTGCGGCGTTGCCGTTGAGGATATTCACATTTTCGCGAGGTATGTCGATGTGGCTGAAGAAGTTGTTCCACATGAACGAATGATAGCTTTCGGGGTGTTCCTCGGGCAGACCTACGTATTCGTCCATGTTGAATGTCACGACATTCTTGAACGATACCTTACCTTGCTTGTAAAGCTCGATAAGGGCACGGTACATGCCGAGAGGCGAACTGCCCGTGGGGCAGCCGAGAACGAAGGGGTGTTCGGCGGTGGGATTTGCGGCGTTGATGCGCGATGCCACATAGTTGGCAGCCCACTGCGAGAGGTCGGCGTAGTCTTTTTCGATTACTAAACGCATTTGGTTCTTTTATTTTGGTTATGAAGATATTAGAAAAGCCATGCGGCGGTTACTGTCCAGTAGCGGTTCTTGCCGTCGATAGGCTGGGCGCCCTGGTAACTCGATACTGTTTCGATGGCCTTTGTGAGGCCGAAGCCGTAGGAAGCGCTCACCTGCAGGTGGTCGATAAGCTGCAGACCTACGCCGACATTCCATGCGAAGTCGACGCTTTTGTTCTTATAAGCCTCGTTGATAGCCTTTTTCGAGGTGAGAAACGATACGCTGGGACCGGTAAACACGTAGGGTGTCACAATTTTTCCGATTATCGGAAGGCCGATTTTGTACTTGAAGTTGAGGGGGATTTCGATATAGTCGCCGCCTCCTTTGGCGTTTTCTGTTTTGCCGGTTGCATCGCTGGTGCGGTGAACATACATTGCCGAGAGATCGAAACCTATGCCGATTACCGGTACGTTTACTTCCATCTGAAGGCCTCCGGTGAAACCGGCGCGGTTATCGGAGTTGAACACATCTTTGTTGAGGTGCAGCGAGTTTACCTGAGTACCCAGCCTGGGACCCCAGCGGAAAATCTGTGCATTGGCGGAAAGAGCCGTGGCGATGACAAGTGCGACAACGGCGGCAATGGTTCGGAAATTTTTCATCGGGTTGGTGTTAAATGATTGATATGTACTGAAGTGTGTCTGTGACTATTGATTTGTTATGCTGCAAAGTTACTATTTTTAATTATAAAAATGGCATAAAGAGAAGAAAAATTCATAATTTTGCATCAATATGTATCCGAATTATATGACACCCGAACAGCGACTCAAAATAGAAGAAACCGTGGTAGCCATGCTGCGCACCGTCTACGACCCCGAAATACCCGTCGACATCTACAGCCTCGGTCTGGTGTACAAAATTGATCTTGATGATGCGGGGAATCTGACAGTAGATATGACTCTGACGGCGCCAAACTGCCCTATGGCCGATTTTCTGATGGAAGACGTGCGCATGAAGCTGGAGTCGGTCGAAGGTGTGGAATCGGTGACGGTAAATCTTGTTTTCGAGCCGGAATGGACTCAGGATATGATGAGCGAGGAGGCCAAACTGGAACTGGGTCTGCTATGAGCGGCCGCACTTGCACGTATTTTCTCAGCGACGCTCATCTCGGCGCCGCCTATATCGCCGACCGGCGTGCTCATGAGGGTGCGCTCGTCGATTTTCTGCGCTCCATCGAGTCAACGGCCAAGACTGTTTACCTGTTGGGCGATATTCTGGACTACTGGTTCGAGTACCGTACGGTTGTGCCGCGGGGCTACGTCCGTTTTTTCGGACAGCTGGCCCGTATGGCCGATTCAGGCATACGGATAGTCTGGTTCACAGGTAATCACGATATATGGCTCTTCGACTATCTGCGCGATGAGCTGGGCATCGAGATCGCCGACCCATCCGGCGGCGGTATGGCCGTGGAAATCGGCGGCACACATTTTTTTCTTGGTGTCATGCGCACTTGGCTTTGTGGGAGG
>CABQCA010000009.1 GCA_902462525.1 uncultured Porphyromonadaceae bacterium
CATGTCGCGCCCCGGAAACGGCGGTCTGCCCTCTGTGCAGCAGCCATCGGCGTTGCCGGCCGGCAATGCCGAAAGCAACAACGCCCGCCGCGGCCGCTGAAACAGCGGCTCCTGCGGCAGGCGGCTTATCTAATATTCCGACGACAATCAGAGACCGAGCAGACCCAAGGCATCATGGCCAAGGGCTGTCTTATGCTCGATATGTTCCTTCACCATCTTCACGAAGGGATCGGAGTTGAAATCGCCGCGCACATTGCTGAAGTCATCGTCGGCGTCCTCGTCGGGACTGTCGATGCCGAAGCCGGTGCGCGATGTCAGCGAATATTCCTTAGCGGCATCGTCGAGCAGCATGCGGTCGAGTGTTGTCACATTGTCGAGCCAGCGGTTCACGATAGCCGCCACATCGGCACGGGTGAGTTCACCGACACTCTTGCCGCTCCATTGTCTGAGCATTGAGACCACCCATGTCCACTCCATGTCGTAGTAAGCGGCATGGAGCTTTTTCCATGCAGCTTCGAGCTGTTCGAGCGAACCGATTGTGCCGTCGGCGATGTCGGCACACAAATTGTCGATTTCGCTTTTTGGAGCGAACAGGCCGCAGACATCGACCCACTTGCCTTCGCCGGCTGCGCTTGTGGGAGCAAGGCGCGCACGGAGTTCCGCATCGGATGCTACCGGTTCGTGGCCCAGCCTGTGAATCACCGAGTTGCCCATGAATTTATCGATGGCCATTCGGTAGTATTCGCGGCCTTTGCGCAGGGCATGAGCCTCGATGGTCATGGTCTGGAACGAATAGCGGTTGGCGGTGAGGCCGGCTGTGCGCTCAAGCTCGTCGAGCAGTGTTATGCCGCCCATCATTTTGCCCACGGTGTAGGGGCTGAGCAGATTGAAGTTGATGCAATCGAGAAATTCGGGGTCTTTGCGCTTGTCGCGGCGCGGCCACTTCTGAGCATCGCGTATGGTGCCGACGCTGCGGAGATTTACACCCGGCACGAGGAAAGAATCGCCGTGGCTCTCGATAAGATACGAAAAAGGCAGACGCGATGTGTCGGGGTGGTTCACGTGACGGCCCATCACCAGGGAGAAAGCGCCGATTTTGGCAGGCCAGAGGATATAGGAGTCGCTTGTGGTCTTGGAACCGCGCTCTACAACGCCCTGATGGATCGGGCCAAGCTTGTACATGTGGTTGCTCTGGTTCGACCCGGAACCGGCGTTGAGGAACGAGAACATGCCTGCGATCAGAAGGCTCGACTTGTGCATGGTCACGGTGTAAGGTCCTCCGAAAATTGCGGCGGCCTCTCCGTTCTCGCAATTGCAGTTGGCGAAAAAGAGCGAGTCGTGGGCAGAGAAAAGATGCGACAGCTGCGAGGCCTGTCCTATGAAGCAGTGCCGAATCACAGCACCGTCGTCGACCTTGGCGCCCGAAGCAAAGATGAAGCCTTCGGCAATTACATCGCGGCCTACAGTTACCGGAGCGGCCTTGACCGACGAAATGGTACCGTCGGTGAGACGTGCCACACCCTTGATACGGGCGTACTCGCCGATGTTCACGTTAGTAATGGCGCCGGCGTTCACTATCTCGCTGCCTTTGCCGATTTGGCCCCGGCTGCCGAAGTAGCTGTCGGCGTGAACCTTGACCATTGTGGCGAGACGCTGCACCACCTCGCTGCGGTGACGGTACATGGCAATCAGATAGGCTGTCTGTGCCGACATCTTTTCATAAATTGGCACCTCACGGCCGCCGGTCTCGTTGAGCACCGACACCTCCGTTCCAATGCCGAAAGTGGAATCGAGGGTACCTACAAGGAGACCTATATTATCGATGTAGACGCCATCTGCGATATCGTAGTTGGCAATGTAGTTCGACACACGGGCTATGTACACGCCATCACCTATGCTCACATTGTGAAGAGTGGCATCAAAGATACACGAAGGCCGCTCCAGACCGCCTGGACGGTGGAAAGTGCCCTCGAGACGGCCTATCGACACATCACCGGAAAATACTACATTTTTAACATACCGGCAGTCGAAGCCATCGGCTACTGTGACGCGGTTCCAGTCGCGGGCCGTGCAGCCGCGGCTTTCCAGGCAGGCAATCTCGTCCGGGGTAAGATGACGGCGGAAATCAGACATACTTAAATTTTGATTAAAATGGTTAGTAATGCTGCAAAAGTACTAAAATCTCGCCACATTCACAACTTCAGGCGCCGAATCCCCTCTGTTTGAACTATCGTGAACTACCGGATAACATGTGCATGAGGGCGTCGGCGATACGGCGGTCATTGCTCAGACGCGGTATTTTGCGCTGGCCGCCGAGCTTGCCCGTAGATGCCAGCCATCGGTCGAACAGACCGGCCGGCATATCGACAATCTCGGGTCGGCCGAGGAAAATACCGCCGGTACGCTTGGCCTGATAGTCGGAGTTCACGCGCTGCAGTTCGCTGTCGAGGATATCGGCGAAAGCCACGGTACCACAGTCGGGGCGGTGCGTCCATTCGATAAACCACTGGTGGCGGCCTTTTTCACCCTCGGTGGCGTAGACCGGGGCAGCAGTATAGTCGGCTACTGCGGCACCGGTGCGCCGGCAGGCCGCATTGAGGGCCGCATCGGCATTCCACACCATCAGCTCCTCGCCGAAAGCGTTGATAAAGCACTTAGTCCGTCCGGCGATGCTGATTCGGAGCGGCTCCACGCACTCGATGCGCACGGTGTCGCCTATGGCATAGCGCCACAGCCCGTTGCATGCGCTTATCAGCAGCGAGTACACTTCGCCCGGCTCTGCCTGCCAGGCGGGCACAGGCGTGCCGCCGCCGAGAGGCTGAAACTCATAGAACACCCCGATGTCGGGCAGCAGGCGCATGGCGCCTCCTGCACAGGTGTCCTGCGTAGCGAAAAAGCCTTCCGATGCATTATAATTTTCCACAAAGCGCATCGCCGGGCCGCATAACGATTCGTACTGACTCCGATAAGGTGCAAAAGAAATTCCTCCGTGAAAAAACACCTCGAGATTCGGCCACACGTCGTGGATACTGTCGGCGCCGGCACGCTCCATGACACCGCGAAGCACCGTCATGAACCATGAGGGCACACCTGAAATATTGGTGATATTCTGCCGGAAAGAGTTTTCGACGAGCAAAGGCAATTTCTCGTTCCAGTCGCTCATCAGGGCTATTTTTTTAGAAGGAACACGAAGCAGGTTTACGGCCGGAGTGATGCAGTCGATAAGCGATGCCGAAAGATCGCCCACGCGTGTGCCGGCAGGCAGGCCATTGAGTTCGTTGGCATAGCTTCCGCCGAGAATAAACGCTTTTCCTCCGAAAAGACGGCTGTCGGGATAATTGGCAAGATAGAACGCCACCGCCATCGAGCTGCCTGCATAATGATTGCAGCGCAGAGCCGCGTCCGTCACAGGAATATACTTGCTCTTGCCACCCGATGTACCGCTGCTCTGTGCATAACGGCGGCATTCTCCCGGCCATAGCACGGAAGCTTCGCCGGCGACCATGCGCATCACGTCGGCACGTATATCCTCATATTCCACCACCGGCACACTCCCTGCAAAATCCTCGTAGCCGCCGAAAAGGCCGAAGCCGTAGCGACGGCCATAGACAGTGTCTGCGCCTCGATGCAGAAGCTGCTGAAGCACAGCACGCTGCGTGCGTTCCACACCTGCAGGATCGCACCATCCGGCAGACTTTGCCGCCCAATGCCGGAAAACCGGCCTCACTAAAGGAGTCAGATCAAACATAATGCAAATATACACTTTTTTTACACAACCCGCGCCGCGACATTTTTACAATCCGCTTTCTTCTTTTGACTCGAAAAGTCGAAATTTCGCCGTGAAAGCAGAAATTTCACCCCGAAAGCCACAAAATTAACTTTTATTAATATTTATTTTCAGCAATTTAGCCTAAAAATCAAAAATTGTCATTAACTTTGCGCCATGAAATCGAGGCATAGCCTCCGATAAGAGAAACGATTACGTTTTGTTAGACTCACGATATATACTTGAATTTTGGTTATGAGGGAGGTGCGTTACTGTGAAGTAGCGCACTTTCATTTTTATCAAAACCAGATTTATAATGCTAAATGCAATTTCTAAACCCGCCTCCGGAACCAGAAACCCGCCCCTAAAAAATTCACTTCACAGTGTAGTTCAGTTTTTTTGAGGCATCGCGGCGTCGGGAACTGTGGCTGAAAATCGAACCTACGAGATGGCGCAGAGTGTGATGGCGGCGGTGATAGCTTTCGTATGTATCGTTTTGCTCATCGAAATCAGGTTTGTAGACAGAGTCGGGAGAAACATAGCAGTAACTCACGTCCTCAATAGCGGCCGTGGCCCAGTCCTGTTCATCGTCCACAAGGTCGAGCTGTTCTTTCTCCGGAGCCAGAACTTTTATGCCACGCTTCCGGCAGTCGTCTACTATCCGCCCGACAGTGCTGTCGTAGCGGTCCTTAAGGGCTGCAGTGTCATAGTCGGTCCATGCAGTGCCTCCCATATTCTGCACCGGACGCAACTGCACTGTATCGGGCTTTACATCGCTCCACAGCGCCCAGAAATTTTCGGGAGCGAGATCGCCGATGTTCATGGAATTGAAAGTGAAATTAAGACGTACCGAGAACCTCGGATAGCGTTTTTTCAGTCCGGCTATGACAGAAAGCAGCGTTCTGAATTTTTCGAAACTCGCACCCGGCATCAGATATTCGTAGGTTTCGGCCCGTGTGCCGTGCGCCGAGATGGTTATTTCATCAAGCCCGGCGGCTGCCATAGCCTCGAGCCGCTTCGGATTTGCGGCCAGCAGCTGACCGTTGGTGGTAAGCGATATGAATGGCACACCGGCACTTCGCGCACGAGCCACGATAGCATCGAGACCGCGGTAGAGAGTAGGTTCGGTACCACAGCCTATCTGAAGTTTCATCGCACGGTGATAGAATGCACGGGCTATATTGTCGAGCCTCTTTTCATCTATTTGCCTCACATGTGCGTCATGGCCAGGATCGCTGAAATAGCACATACGGCAACGGAGATTACAGCCCGTCGACGGGTCGAGATACACTCCGATGCAGCGGCGGCCAAAGGCATGCATGGCTGCGAGACCCGCGGTTTTCATCCACCCCGGCATCCGTTGGCCGGCAACTAACGAAAGTACACCATAGAAGTTCATATAATTAGTATTTAGGGGCAAGGGGCGAGATACGAGGGAAAATGTAGGGACATCGCTTTGCGATGTTTATGCCGGAGCGTCGGCTCGGCGGCCGCAAAATATTGCGTCCCTACAACCTAACTGCCCGTCTGCCCGTCTGCCTGACAGCCTAACCGCCTGAAGAATAGCGGGCATATGCGGCGGCCATGCGTGTGTGGTAGCCGCGCGAGGCGTAGGAGGGGCCATTGTAGATTCGGGCAAAGGCCGCCCAGTTTTTTTCTTTGAGCGGTTTCAGCAGCCCGGTGTTGCGTATATAGTTTGCAAAGAGCCGCAGCTGGTCGAACTCCGAGCGCTGCATCAGCCGCACGAAGTCGGCACGGCTTTCAGCGCCGCTGAGTTTCCAGTTGAAGCCCCCGATCTGGAACATTCCCCAGAACGTGCTTTCGATGGCGGCGATGCTGTCGATATCCATAGCGGCATCAAGACGGGCCTGCTGGGCTTTCTGCTGAGAGCCGTACTTGCGGATATTCGGCGCGGCGAACACCGTGGCGTGCGAAGATGCGTAGCGGTTCAGATTTATCCCGCGGCGTGCGGCTGCGCGCCGGAACACCGCAAGATCGAAGTTGATAATCGGACGTCCGGTTTCGTAGAATCCTGTGCGGGTTCTGCCGGTCTCTATTTCGACAACAGCACGGATAGCGGCGGCTTCGACGCCGAGCTCATCGGCGATACGGCGGTAGTCATCGGGCGTCAGAGGGCCGTAGTGCGGAAGCTCCGGCTCGGGCAGAAACGATGTATGGATAGTGTCACCGTTGAAAATCATTATTTCGCGGTCGAGCGAGTCGGTAAGAGTCTCCTGCAGCTCGATTGCGAACGAACGCGGCGCCATCGGGTCGGGCTCATCGGCAAAAAGGCCGCAGACAGCCCACGCTGTGAGGACTGCTGCGGCGATTAAACGATGTATGGCCGACGGCCTCATTATCAAGCTTTAAGATCGGCAACTTTCTCGAGGGTGCGTGTAAGCTGCCCCCAGAAGCGTTCGACTGCGGGAATGTACATGCGTTCCGACGGCGAGTGAACGTCGCGGAGAGTAGGACCGAACGACACCATGTCGAGGTGCGGATACTTCTGGAGGAAGAGACCGCACTCGAGGCCGGCGTGGATAGCCTTGATGGCAGGCTTTATGCCGTAGAGCTCCTCGTAGGCATCGGAAGCGAGGTGCATTATGGTGGAGTTCATGTTCGGAGCCCAGCCGGGGTAGCCGTCGCCATGAGTCACTTCGGCGCCGGCAAGACGGAAGAGAGCCTCAACCTGACGGGCGATGTCCCATTTGCGCGATTCGACCGACGAGCGCTGCGAAGTAGTGACCAGAATCTGATTGTCGCCCTTCATCTTCACCGATGCGAGGTTTGTAGAAGTCTCGACGAGGCCTTCGATGTCGCGGCTCATGGAGATAACACCGTGAGGAGCGCTGTAGAGGGCTTCGATGAGGTGTGTGGTAGTGTCGTAGTCGACGGCGTATTCGGGTTTGTCGGTGCTTTCAAGCTCGAATTTGAGACCGGTCTCAAGGCCCTTGTATTCGTTTTCGATGTCAGCCACAAAGGTGTTGAATGCCACACGCACTTTCTCTTTGCTGTCGGCGTGAATGCCGAACACGGCATGCGCCGCACGTGGAATGGCGTTTCGGAGGTTGCCGCCGTCGATTTCTACCAGCGACAGCTCATGCTCGAGGCTAAGGCCGTAGAGGAATCGGGCCAGAAGCTTGTTGGCATTTGCCCGGCCGAGGTGGATGTCGCCGCCTGAGTGACCGCCCAGACCGCCCGAAATGTCGAAG
Organism: uncultured Porphyromonadaceae bacterium; assembly: GCA_902462525.1. Taxonomy (GTDB): domain Bacteria; phylum Bacteroidota; class Bacteroidia; order Bacteroidales; family Muribaculaceae; genus CAG-873. The sequence continues at coordinate 6,979 of CABQCA010000009.1, forward strand.
CGGAAGTAATGGAAATCGGTTGGAGCGAAGGAGCGCTTGAAAGTAAAGAGGCATGTGGTGTCGACACCTCCGGCACAGCCTACGAATATTTCGGCATCATCTTCCGAATCGAGATTGAGAAGGATAGAACCCGAAAGCATTCCTTCGCCGAGGTTGTTGGCACCGGTGAGACCTGTTTCCTCGTCGACGGTGAAGAGAGCTTCCACCGGACCGTGTACGAGAGTCTTATCGGTCATCACAGCCAGAGCGGCGGCCATGCCGATGCCGTTGTCGGCACCGAGGGTGGTGCCGTTGGCGCGCAGCCAGTCGCCGTCGACAATGGTTTCGATCGGCATGGTGTCGAAATCGAAATCCTTGTTGTTCGATTCGCACACCATATCCATGTGTGCCTGCAGCACCACCGTGGGGGCGCCCTCCTTGCCGGGTGTGGCGGGCTTGCTCATCACTACGTTGCCGATGGCGTCGGTGCGCACGGCTATATTATTTCTGGCCGCGAAGTCGAGAAGGTACTGACGTATCTTTTCCTCCTTTTTGGAGGGACGGGGCACGTGGTTTATTTCGTCGAAAATGGCGAACACCGCGGCCGGTTTGAGATCCTTGATTGTCATGTTGAGGATATGTTTACCGGGTTATAAAAGTTCTAATAAAGATTTCAGTATTAGAAAGAATGTTAAAAAACATTCTTTTCATGCCCCTAAATTACAAAATAAAATCGGTATGAGGAAAAAAAACCGCGTTTTTAGCTATATTTGCACAGTCAATCAGAAAAAAGACCCATGAAAACGGTAATATTGGCTGTCATAATATTGTTCATTTGCTTCGTACTGCTCGGAGTGAAAGTGCTTTTTGTGAAAGGCGGCCGTTTTCCCATGCACAGGCACCGAAGCTGACGCAAACGCTCTGATGATAAACCGATAAACCATTAACAAACCACATATAATGAAGAAACTGTCTCTTACAGTAAAGACATTTATGGCATGCGCTCTGGTAGCAGCAGCAGCATCGTGCTCCAAGCAGGAAGCCACTCCCGCGGCAGCGCCTCAGGGCGACACCACCGCCGCTGCTCCGGCTCTCAAAATTGCCTACATCGACGCCGACTCCATAATGAGCGCCTACACCCTTGCACGCGAAATCGCAGAGGAAGGACAGCGCCTGATGAACAACTATCAGCGCCAGGAGCAGTCGAAGCAGCAGGAAATCCAGGCTTTTGGCAATAATATCGAGCAGAAACGCAATAATAATGTATATCTCTCCGAGGCCTCGTTCAACGCCGATGTCGAGAAACTGCAGAAGATGCAGAACGACGCCGCCCGCTCTCTCGGCAACCAGCAGAACCAGATACAGAACACCATCGCGCAGGCTCAGGCACGTCTGCAGGACTCGATCATGAGCGCCGTCAACGCCTACAACGCCACCAAAGGCTACGACGCCATCCTCATGCGCGAAGCCGGCGTATATTTCAACCCAGCCCTCAACGTCACCGACGACATCATCGCAATCCTCAACTCTCGATATCCCGCCGCCAAATAAGCTCAAATTGAAGTGAATAAGGTGAAAAGTGAAATTCAGGCTACGCCTGAGTCAAGATAATAGAACCATCTCACAAGCTGTGCCGCAGAGAACATCTTTGCGGCACATTTTTTGTCGGGTGATGCGAGGAGGTTTTCAATGTCGCGGCAGGTCATTTGCTACAGCCATTCTCCGCACCGCATCGTAACCTTGCAGCACATAGGCCTTAGCCACCCGATGCAATAAATAATATATTAGGGGGGGGAGCGTATATGAATTTTTATAGTTTATAAAAATTTACAGAGTAAAAAGTCAAGAGAGAGATGTATCTTCTTTATAGTGAGGAATCTATAAATTGCCCACAACTTGTTGGCACATCTAAAGGTATCAATGACGATATTGTCTTCTCTGTTCCGTGGGGACATCATTGTACTCTGATAGATAAATATTTCGAAAAAGGAGAACGGGATCCCGCGTTATCCTATGCCCATAAGGTTGCCGAAGAAGGTCGGTCGAGAAATGACCGAACCATACAAAGAGCGCGAACTTAAGAAGGCTTTGATGGCGAATATCTCCCGCTTTCTTCTTGAACTCGGCTCCGGGTTTGCTTACGTCGGTGAAGAATATCGTCTTAAGGTAGGACATACAGAACAATTCATTGATTTGCTGTTCTATAACATAAAATTGCACGCCTATTGTGTGATAGAAGTCAAGACCGGCACATTCGGAGCCGGAGATATAGGTCAACTCGGTACATACATGACACTGAAATAGGGCTTATCATGCACTGATGGGACATTTGTCACATCAAATATCGATTATTAGTTGTAACTTTGCGTAATTACGGATAATAGACTCATGAAAGAGCAACGGGCAAAGATAATAGGCATCGCACGGCATCGACTTTCGACCGATGGCGATGGCGTAACTACGCTTGTTGCCTTTCATGGCTGTACACTCCATTGTCGATATTGCCTGAATCCACAGTCGCTGGACGACGGCGGACGTTTCCGTGAGTATTCACCCGAAGAACTATATGCCGAAACGCGCATCGACGAGCTTTATTTCATCGCTACAAACGGCGGTGTGACTTTCGGCGGCGGAGAACCATGTCTGCGTCCGCAGTTTATCCGGGAGTTCCGCGAACTGTGTGGTTCCGCATGGCAGCTCAATTTGGAAACATCGCTCAACGTTCCGTCTGCCAACATCGAGGCTCTGCTACCGGTGATCAATACCATGATTATCGACATCAAGGATATAAGTCCTGACATTTACCGCAGCTACACAGGCCAGAGCAACGGCCTTGTCCTTGACAATCTGCGCCTGATAGCGGAGTCCGGACGACAAAACGACTGCATAGTCCGCATACCGCTGATACCGGACTATAATACCGATACAGACCGCGAGGCAAGTCGCAAGGCTCTTGAAGATCTCGGCTTCGACCGATTCGATTTATTCACCTATCAAATACGCAAACACTGACTATGAATAAAAAACCGATGTACATTATTGGAACTATTTTATGCTCCATATTGGCCACAATAGCAATCATTCTCTTTTTTATCACAACGGGAAAGGATAGAGATGCATTCAAAATTATTTACATCTGTTTCGCTATATGGATGGTATTCGGTATTTATCGTGGAGTCTTCCATATATTTCAAAAATCAAAGAAGATCCTGAGTCCGACTTTTGAGGGGGTAGCATACAACGTCACTCCAGTTCCCAATCATAAAGTCATAAAAGACTTTTTTAACCCATTGACTATGCGATTTCGCACAATAGGTTCGTTGTTCATCATTTGCACACTGTGGGTCTGCATGATATATTTCAGCCCTAAATTCGCAATTTGGTTCTGGGTATTACTTGTTGTGACTATCATAGTTAAGGGGTTTCTACTTATTCGTCATTTACAACTTAATGAAGCGCAGAATACTCTTGGGAAAATTATACTTGAACAGACCGGAGATATTGATGTATGTCGATATGATGTAACTCCTCAACTCATCAACGCAGCTGATACAACGCCCGAAGATGTGATTGATCCCATAAGACCCTACGTAAATATTTCAGGAAGTCATGAAGACTATTTGAAAGATATGTCGCAATTCAGCATAGAGCAGCGTCACATACTTTCAGTCAACTTGTACATTTCAGAGGTATATGGTGATGGTCATTATGAATTTTTTACTGATTCAGTCGGAATGGTGTATCTTGATGCGATTGAGGGGCTAAAAGCTATTGGCGCAGAAAAGTATGCAATGATTCTTGAAGAGGCGATTTCTGCTTTTGATGGCAAAAACCGACCTGTGTTTGACCTGAAGCAACGAGTTGACATAATCGATGAGCTTGGCCTTGATTTTGAGAAAGCCGATGATGCGATGTATTCATTGGATGAATACGGCGAGAAAATTACGGATATGCAGATGGCTTATATTCGCTCTCATGTCAACAACTTTCTTTTCGACAATCCACAAAAGCACTGACTATGGCACGAGGAAAGCAGACCTGCAAGATTCTGAAAGAGATACGCCGGCAGATTGCCGAGGCCAACGGCATAGAGTTCGCCACATCGGAATGTCGCTACCGTGGCGACTGCCTCGGCACATGTCCCAAATGCGAAGCCGAGGTGCAATACCTGGAGCAGCAACTTCAAGCCCGCTCCCTCGCCGGGAAAGCCATCGTCCTCGCCGGTATCTCGGCGGGCATGATTATCATGTCCGGTTGCAACGGAACGACATCAACGAATCAATCCGATGAAATTTTGCAGGGCGAACCTGAGATACCAATTGAGCAGATTGAGGTACAGGACACAATCGAGGAAGACGAACTGCCGATGATTGAGGATTCAGTAGCCGTTAAAAAAGGAGAAATTGACGTTACCGAATATCTTGTTGTTGGAGAAATTACCGATCCGGAACAAGAAGATACGGTAAATGAAGCTGTTCTCCCTACATTCCCCGGTGGTGATGAAAAACTGAAGGAATGGATTTCACAACATGTTCAATACCCTCAAAATGCTTATGACTCCCATATTCAAGGACGAGTTGTAGTCCAAGTCCTGATTAAAGAAGATGGCTCAGTCGAAGATGCAAAAATTGTAAGATCAGTCTGTCCTTCATTGGATGAGGAAGCACTCCGTGTAGTAAGAACTTTGCCCAAATTCATGCCTGCCACCCGCAATGGTAAAGCGGTTGAATATTTGTTTTTTATTCCCATAGTATTTCGATTAGATGATGATTTGAAAAATCATGCAGTAGAGTAAATGCTTAGGCATGTTTTTTGTTTTAGAAACGTGGAGGGCTAAAACATGAACAAAATCTAAAACATCGGGCGGAACCGAAGCGAGATGACAGGACCGGGCCGCGAAGCATCAGTCCTTCGCGGCCCGGTGTATTATCAGAGTATGTTTATATTTCAGAGGGCTACTTTGGTGGTGCGGGAGCCCTGACGGCGGATAAAGATGCCGTTCGAGGGATTGGCCACACGGATACCCTGGAGGTTGTAGTACTCTGCGGCAGCGTCGGTGTCGTCGGCTTCGATGCCTTCAATGCCCGTGGTCATGTCGGCGGGCAGTTTCACTTTCGCTGCCAGAATGCCCCATTTTACGGGAGCTGCGGTAGTCGAGCCGTCGGAGAGACCGAAAGCCTGGTTGCCGCGGGCAGTGAGGTAGGCGCTGCCGTCCTTTTCATCATAAGCTATTACCTGGCTGGAGGGAACACCGCCTTTGGTGATGATATTGTTCTGTCCCTCGGCGAGATCGCCCTCGAGAGTCGTGGCGTCGTAGCGGCGCAGGAATACACCCACGTTGGCGTTCATCACATATCCGTAGACATAGATATAATTAGTGTGTGTGGGATTCTGGAGCACTTTGAAGTAGCCGGTAAGACCAGTCTTCGCCTGAGCCACGGGCTCGTTCCAATCGTCGTCGCGGCTGTTGCGTGCGGCGAGCCATGTGCCGTCGGCAGCATCGAATTTGATTATGAAACCCTCGCGCACAGAGCCCTGGGAGGAGGCTACGGTTTTTGTAGCCTCGCCGGGGTCGGTGATTTTGAGATTGTACTGGCCACAAAGCCAGAGGGTACCGCCCACGGCTGTGATACCGCAGTTCTGGTAGCCTTGTTTTCCGCCTACGGCTTCGCCCTTGAGGCATTTTGCCCACAGAGGCTTGAGAGAAGTGTCGGTGCTCATGATTATAGGATTGAAGACGCCGTCGGAGGTTGTGGCCATGCTGATGTCACCGGCCTTGAGAGGTGTGCCATCCGACTTGGCGTAGCCCAGCACGTAGAGTTTGCCGTTGTCGAACTCGATGTCCTGGCAGTATGTGGCCGTAGTCGTGCCCTCGAGAGTGAGACTGTTACGGTAGTAGCCGTCGGCATCAAGGCCCAGAAGGAGGAAATCGCCTACCGTATTCTGTGAGTCGCCGTTCCAGGTCTGCAGGCCTGTGCCGGTGGGAGTGAGCGTGACAGTTCCGTCGGCCTTGGCAAAAGTGAAGGGAGTCCGGTAGTTGAGTGCGATGTAGATGTTGTCGCTGTCGTCGCCGGCCACCTTATTGAGGTTGAAAGTATCGGCCCAGAAGTCGGCATAGTGGCCGGTGGCGCCTTCCCGGGGTTCTGTCGAAGCATCGGCCATGCGGAGCCACGAAATGGCGCCTTCGGCTGTCACCTTGAAAATCATCATGCGGTAGTAGCGGCGTTCGCAGGTCCACGGGACTTCGGTCTTTGCGCCGGTGGCATCGACAAGGGCGATGTTGCGGTCGGTATATCCGTCGGTGTGGCGTACTTTTGCCACTACCACAGCACCGCCGTCGGCTGTAGGCACCACGCCGCCCGAATTGTTGGCGAAGTCACCGCTGTTGCTGTAGACCACCCACTGCCTGTTGCCGTCGGCATCGGTTTTGATGAGGGTAAGGTTGCCGTTGTTCGACGTGCCGGAGTAAGCGGCGCCGCTGAAAATCACCTCGCCGGCATAGCTGATGTCGAGACCGTCGGCATCGTTGCTGCCGTAGTTGCCCAGCCAGTAGATGCCGCCTTTTTTACCGATTGCCACATCGGTGGCCTGGTCGCCGGCTGCCGTAGGACCGTCTATGATGTTTGCCCAGGCCGACTGCACACCCGGAGTGGTGCCTGCCGCGGCCGTAAGAGCCAGCAGTGCAGCGCAGAAAATGAGTAGTATTTTTTTCATATCGATTTGTGATTGATTTTTCGGTGCAAAATTACTCAGCACAGAAATACGGCGAAATACCCAATTTAAGTTAAAAACGGGCCTCGGGCGCCATCCGAAATACTCAAAAGTGGTTATTTGGCATACGCACACATGTAAGTAATTTTGCAGTGCAATCATGAAACATCTCTTATCATATCTATTACTCATTGTATCAGCGCTTAGCGCTACGGCCGAGACTGTCGGAGGGCGTCTGACCGACGCCTCGACTGGCGAGCCGGTCGAATTCGCTTCGGTTCTGTCGGTACCCGGACGCCGCTTCGCCGTCACCGATGCCGAAGGACGCTGGAGCCTCAACCTCGGTGCCGGACGGTACAAGCTCATATTCAGCTTTGTAGGCTATGCTGCCGATACGGTGTCGGTGCGTGTGCCCTCGGCAGGCGATGTGAACGTGCGGCTGCGCCCTGCCGCCACCGAGCTGCGCGAGGTAGTGATCAGCGCTCATGAGGGCAACGGCATCACAAGCGCCTCGCGCATCGACCGCGCTGCCATGGAGCACCTGCAGCCCACCAGTTTCACCGACCTCCTCGAACTGCTTCCCGGCAACATCAGCCAGACACCCGACATGGGCAAAGCCAACACCATCACCCTGCGCGAAACCGGCGCCGTAAGCGCAACCGGCCAGCGCACCGACATGTCGGAAGACTATGCCATGACCTCGCTCGGCACAGTCTTCATGGTCGACGGTGCTCCGGTGAGCGGCGACGCCAATCTGCAGGATGTGCCGTCGGCAGCCTCGGGCGACCCCGAGAGTCGCCGCAGCATCACCAACCGCGGCGTCGACATGCGCACCATATCGACCGACAACATCGAGAGCGTCGAGATAGTTCGAGGAATACCGTCGGCCGAATACGGCAACCTCACCTCCGGCCTTGTGAACATAAAGCGCATACGGCGGGCCACGCCCCTGACGGCACGCTTCAAGGCCGACGAGTACAGCAAGCTCTTTTCGGTCAGCAAAGGGGTGGCCGTCGGCAACCATGTGCTCAACGCCGATGCCGGCTATCTTGACTCTCGGTCCGACCCCCGCGACAGCCGCGAGAACTACAAACGCGCCACCGCCTCGCTCCGTGCCCATTTCAGATGGACACAGGCCGAGTGGAGCGTCGGCACCGACTATACCGGCTCGTTCGACAACGTAAAACCCGATCCCGACCTCAACTACAACAAAATCGACGAGTTCCGCAGCAGCTACAACCGATGGGCGCTCACCTCCGACCTCAAGCTGCGGCTGCCGGCACTCCGGTGGATCGACGGCCTGAACTGGAACGTGGGCGTGAGCTATCAGCGCGACCGCCTCGAGCGCCGCAAACAGGTGGCGCCCCAGCGTGCCTCGGTAGCTCCGACATCAATGGAGGCAGGCGTGCACGACGGACACTACCTTCTGGGCGAGTACATAGCCGACTTCGTGAGCGACGGGCGCCCGCTGGCCGTGAACATGCGTCTGCGGGCCGACGGCGACATCGATCTCGGCACATGGGACCACCGCTGGAAAGTCGGAGCCGAATGGAGCCTCGCCAAGAACTACGGCAAAGGACAGGCCTACGACCTCACACGCCCCCTGAGCGCCGCATGGACTACCCGCCCGAGGGCCTACAGGGATATCCCGGGGCTGAACGTGGTGTCGGTATATGCCGAGGACAACATCAGGGCCCTGCTCGGAGCCTCGACACTCGAGCTGCAGTTGGGAGCCCGCACCATACAGCTGGCCGGACTCGACCGCCGCTTCCGCCTGGCCGGAAAAGTGTATGTCGATCCGCGCCTCAACGCCGTGTTCCGCCTTCCGGCCATCGGAGGAGTGGCTTTCACCGCCGGCGGGGGCTACGGCCTCACTACCAAAATGCCTACCGTCGACTACCTCTACCCTCAGGTACACTACAACGATATAATCCAGCTCAACTACTACGACCCGGTGTCGCCGCTCACATGCAGCCGCGTGAATATCCGCACTTATATCGACGACCCCACCAACTACGGCCTGCGCGCCGCCCGGAACCATAAATGGGAAGTGCGCCTGGGAGCCGACTGGCGCGGAAACCGTATAAGCGTCACATTCTTCAGCGAACGCATGAACTCGGGCTACCGCTACTCGGCCGTCTACGACGCCTACGACGTGCGTCGCTACGACGCTTCGGCCATCGTGCCGGGCAGCCTCCAGGCGCCTCCCGAACTGTCGTCACTGCCCTACACCGACACACGCATTCTCGACGGATACCGCCGTGTGACAAACGGCAGCCGCATCGACAAGCGGGGTATCGAGTACCAGATAAATACCGTGAGGTGGCCTGCGCTGCGGACTTCGCTCATCGTCAACGGCGCGTGGCTTCGCACACGCTACTCGAACTCACAGCAGCTTTTCCGGACTGTCACCGATGTGGTGGGCGACACTCCGGTGAGCGACCTCTACGTCGGGCTCTACGACAGCAACGACGGACGCATCAACGAGCAGTTCAACACCAACTTCATGTTCGACACACAGATACCGCGATGGGGGCTGGTGTTCTCGACATCGATACAATGCATGTGGTATCTCCGGACCACACGCCTGCGCGAAAACGGCGTGCCGGTGCAGTATATTTCGGCCGCCGACGGCCTGATGCACCCATATACCGGCGAATCGGCCTCCGACCTTATGCTGCAGTATCTGGTGCGCCGCATCAACGAGCAGTCGTTCGCCACCCAGACAGTGCCGCCGGCTGTATTCGTCAATCTAAAGGCCACCAAACAGATAGGCCGCATACTCAAGGTATCGGCCTTCGTAAACAGAATAATCGACTATCTTCCCGACTATAAAGTCAACGGCCTTACCGTGCGCCGCACATCGGGCGCATATTTCGGCATGGAAGCAAATCTAACTTTTTGACATGAAATATCTCTACATCATCATTCTGACAATTATCATGGCCGCCTGCGCCGACGACATGAACAATGGAGAGACGGCGCTCACTGCAGTGACGGTGAACGTCGAGATGCCGCCACTCGCCGACGGCGCCGACATCGTCGACCAGTTCTTCTCTTTCCGCAACGTTTCCACCGGCCGCACAAGCACCTTCGCCCCGCAGAGCGACATAGCCCTGCTGCCGGGACTCTACGACGTATCCTACTCGGCCCGGGTCATCAATCCCCGGGGCGCCGACACTGCGCTCCGGGCCAATGCTTCGTCGGTGAGCATCACAGGCTCCGCCACGACCATCGGTCTGAAGGCTTACAACAACCGCGAGAACGACGACCTCATAATAGCCGAAATATTCTTCAGCGGCACTCTGCAGAGTTCGGGTAACCAGTACTACGGCGACGACTATGTGAAGCTCTACAACAACACCGACCACGTAATCTACGCCGACGGCATAACTCTCTTCGAATCGAAATTCAACACCACACTCAAGTTCGACTACAAGCCCGACATCATGAGCGAGGCAATGACAGTGCAGGCGCTCTACACAGTGCCCGGCAACGGCACCGATGTGCCCGTACAGCCCGGCGAATACCTGCTGCTGGCCGACACGGGCATCGACCACCGCGTGGCCAATCCGAACTCGTTCGACCTCAGCAATGCCGACTTCGAGTGGTACGATGTGTCGACACAGCCCAGCCATCTCGACATCGACGGCCCCGTGACAAATCTCGACAGATGGTACTGCTACACGCTGTCGTTCTTCGTGCTCCACAACCGCGGATTCCGCACCGTCGGAATCGCCCGGATTCCAGTTGAACGCGACACCTATCTCAAAGACTACTGGTACAGCTACGACTACGACCAGGTGACTGTAGCCGGCACTTTCCCGATGACTCAGAGCGCCTACCGCCTGCCCAACGACTGGATTCTCGACGCTGTATCGTGCTCGGTGGAAGCAAAGTACGCATGGAATGTATGCGATCCGTCGCTCGACTGCGGCTGGACCGCCTGCGGCACAATCGACGGCGACAAAACACGCTATTTCCACAGCGTGCGACGCAAGCTTCTGTACATCACCGACGACGGCCGTGCCGTCTTCAAGGACACCAACAACTCCACCGAGGACTTCAACCGCGACTGCATAGCCTCCGAAATCGAACTTCAGGGCACGGCATGCGATGTCAGCGGCACTCCCTGCACACAGCTTACACACGACGGAGTAACCCCCATGCCACGATGAAACGCACAGCGGCTATACTTATACTTACGGCATCGGGGTGCGCCGCCACTTGTGCCTCCGGGGCATCCTCTCCGGCAGCAGCCGCGGCCGAGGAGCAGCTGGGACTCTGGCATATCGCCGGTCAACTGTGGAAGAATCCGGCTGTCAACCAGTGGCGAATGTCAGCGGGAATCACCCGTGTGGGCGCCGGCTACAGCAACCGCTCCGAAAAAAGCGGCGACTGCGATCCGCGTTTCGGCAGCGGGGACGCCTTCTGGAGCGCCGGCGCCGACACATACACCAAATACCGCTCCTCGACCCTGTGGGGAAGCGCACGCTACACCAACGGCAAAACCGAAGACATGCTGTGGAACGAGACCGCCGACTACGACATCGTGTACCCCTACGTGCTTGCCGACTCGGTCGGCGGCGACATGAAGCGCGAGGTGTATGCCTTTGCCGGCGGCTATGCCGACCGACGGGGCCGCTGGGCCTGGGGCGCCGAGATGAGCTACCGCGCCACGCTCGAATACCGCGATGTCGATCCTCGCCCGAAAAACGTGGTCGGCTGCCTCGACATAGCTGTCGGAGGAGCCTTCAACCTGGCCCGCGACTACTATGCCGGAATTTCGTTCAATTTCCGCAAGTACAAGCAGGACAACGACATCGACTTCAAAAGCGAAATGGGCAACGACAAGATTTTTCATCTCACTGGCATGGGTACCGACTATCACCGCTTTGCCGGTACGGGCCACGACACATACTACGACGGCTACCGCTACGGCCTCACAGCCGACTTCGCGCCGGCATCCGGTTCGGGCGCTTTTGCTTCGGTGGACATCAGCCGCTTCACCTTCGACAATATCCTCTCCGAATACAACAAGCTGCCCATGGCCTCGGCATGGCACAACAGCATCGGCGTCCGTGCCGGCTGGCTCAACCGTCCGGCTCACTCCTATTGGGGCGTGGCGATGTCTGTGGCCGCATACCGGCGCCACGGCACCGAGAACATCTTCGGCGATCCTGCCGGAGGCATCTATCCGCAGGTAGGCGCCAACGCCATGTATGCCGACAACGACACACAGGCCTCGCTCGACGGTATGTGGGGCACCACCTGGGGCTCCGCCGGCCGTGTCGCCGTCAGCGGGGGCGCCGGCTGGCAGCGACGCATCACAAGCTACATGGACCCGTGGCGACAGAGCGAGACAAAAGCCGTCACGGCACATGCCGGCGCCGGCGCATACGTGCCCCTCTCAGGAGGGTGGCTGCTGAGCGCCGACGCCGGAATATCGTACCGCCGTCCTTACGGCTGCCGCTACGTGCACACCCCCGGCGGCAATACCGAAACCGCCGCCCTGCAGGCTATCGAACGGCAAGCCTTCGACCGTGCTGCCCAAACCCGCACACAGGCCCGTGCCGGCGTGGCTGTGGCACGAACCTTCGGAAAGTACTTGGGCCGGATAGCCGGCGACATCGACTACCGGACCTATTCAGTCTCCATTTCATTGATATTTTAATTTTTAACATACATGAAACTACTCACGACTATCGCGGCACTCGCCGTCGCATTTGCAGCGACAGCCGCCAATCCTATCACCGTCGACCCCGAGGTACGCACCGGTGTGCTGCCAAACGGGCTGACATATTATATCCGCCACAATGCCACACCCGCCGGTCTGGCCGATTTCTTCATCGCCCAGCGTGTCGGTTCCATCAACGAACTCGACGGGCAGGAGGGCCTCGCTCACTTCCTTGAGCACATGTGCTTCAACGGCACCGAGCACTTCCCCGGAAACTCGCTCATTTCTTACCTCGAAAGCATCGGCGTGAAGTTCGGCCGCAACCTCAACGCCTACACCTCGACCGACGAAACAGTCTACAACATCTGTGAAGTGCCCGCGGCACGCTTTTCGGCCCTCGATTCGTGCGTGATGATTCTGGGCGACTGGAGCGGACGCCTGCTGCTCACCGACAAGGACATCGACGAGGAACGCGGCGTTATCCGCGGCGAGATGCGCGACCGCTCGGCAGCCGCAAACCGTATTCTCACAGCCGTAGCACCCGAGATATACCAGGGCAACATCTATGGGCGCCGCATGCCTATCGGCAAAGCTGAAGTCGTGGAAGGTTTCAGCCCCGACACCCTGCGGGCCTATTATCACAAATGGTATCACCCGGCCAACCAGGCCGTGATAATCGTCGGCGATTTCGACACCGATGCCATGGAGGCTTCGGTAAAAAAACATCTCGGCGCCCTGAAAGGCAGCGACAAGGCAGTGAAAGCCACTCCGGTGGCAGTGCCCGACAATGCCGCCCCCATAGCCGTCACGGGCACCGACCCCGAGCAGACCACAACCATGGTGCAGCTCTACTATAAGGAACCCGAACTTGCCGACAGCGAGGCCGGAACTATTGCGCAGGTGCGCAACGAGTACATTCGCAGCCTCATCTCCAACATGCTTGTAGAGCGTCTCGACGCCATTGAGAACACTCCCGGCTGCCCCTGGACAAATCTCGGCATCGGCGACCGCCAGTTCCTGCTATCGGGCACACGCGACGCTCTGATGTTCCGGGCCACGGCCACCGATGCCGACGCTGCACGCAGCGCCCTGACCATCTTCAACACCGAGCTGCTCCGTGCCGCTCTCCACGGCTTCACCGGCACCGAACTGCAGCGGGCAAAGCTCACCCACCGCGCACGCCGCGAAAGCGACATGGCAAATGCCGGAACCGAAACCAACACACAGCACGCCCGACGGTTGGTGAAGCACTTCACACGCGGCGACATCGCAGCCTCCACCGAACAGATGTACAAAATAATGAAAGGCGTGGAACGCACCACCACTCTCGACGACGTAAACGCTCACATGGCAGCCCTTGTGCGTCCCGACGGCCGAAACCGTGTCACCGTGATCTATGCCTCGGGCGATGATGCTCCGGAGCTCAGCCCGTCGGCCGTTCTTGCCGATGCCGCCGGAATCGACACCGCCGCCATCGAGCCTTTCACCGACACTTTCGCCAACCGGCCTCTGCTGGCCGACGCTCCCGTTGCCGGCAGCATAGTGTCGGAGACCGACGGTCCCTTCGGCACACGCCTGCTCACCCTCTCGAACGGCATCAGGGTCTATCTGCGCCACAGCACCGAAACTCCCGACGAGGTACTGGTGCGCGGCGTAAGCCCCGGCGGTTTCTCCATGAGCTACGATCCCGCCAAAAAGGGTCTCTATAAAATGTGCGACGAGATTCTTGCAGTCAGCGGCTTCGGCGGCCACTCTTCGGCCGATCTCCGCAAGCTTCTTGCCGGCCACAACGTGAAATCAGCCGTATCGATAGGCAACACCACCGAGGACATAGCCGTGTCCACCACACCGTCCGACCTCGGAACAGCCATGCAGCTCCTCTACCTCAAAGCCACGTCGCTCACCCCCGACGACAATGCTTTCGGCGCCCTGATGGCATCGAAACGCTCGTCGCTTGAACGCAAAAACGTGTCGGCCACCGTGGCCATGGGCGACAGCATACACTCCTACGTTTTCAACCGCCATCCCATAGGCGAAAAGCTGCACGCAACCGACCTCGACGGCGTGGACTTCGATGCTCTGGCACGCCTTTATGACGAGCGGTTCGGCGACATGAGCGACTTCACATTCATCATCACCGGCAATTTCGCGCCCGACTCCATCCGCGGTCTGGTCGAACAGTACATAGCGTCGCTGCCGGGCGCCGGCCGCAAGGAAACCGCCCGCGACTTCGGCTACGGCTACATAGCCGGCGAAAACAGCCACGTCATGACATACCCCATGGGCGAAAATCCCACCTCCATTTCCTATACTTTCTACAACGGCGAATGTCCCTACGACCTCGGGCATATCCTTGCCGCCCAGACCTTCGGCTCCATTGTCAAGAGCCGTCTTCTGAGTGAAGTCCGCGAAAAGCGCGGCCTTACCTACGGCATCAACGGCCACTGCGGCGTAACGGCAGGCTTCAACGGACCCGAAACACCATCGCGCTTCATCATGCCCGTCTACATAAAGCACACCCCCGGACATGAGGACGAAGTGTTCGGCATAGTGCGGAGCACCGTCGACGAGCTCGCCACAGCAGGCCCCACACCCGAAGAGCTCGACAAAGTCAAGACATTCCTTCGCAAGAGCATAACCGAAAACCGCCGGGCCAACGGCTATTGGGAAACCGTAATCAAGGTCTACGACCAGTACGGCCCCGACATGGACAGCGCCTACGAAAGTATTATAGACGCCATGACACCCGAAACTGTCCGCGACTTCGGCGCCCGCTACATAAAAGGCTCCTCGCACACCGAGCTTTCCATGCGTCCGGAGTAATAAAGAATCTCGGATAAAAAGCCGAAAAAGTCAGAGAAACCGGTTCCGTCATGATCGCCGACGGAACCGGTTTCCTTTTTTTCACAACCCGGGCTTCATCAGCACTATTTCCGTCACAAAGCCCGCCAACGTTTTTAGCATCCTGTTTAGTGATTTTGTGGAAGTTTTTGTACCTTTGCACTATGAATCAGAAAGGGACAACGAACCGAAACGAGCAATTGCCTGAACCGACTCTTCGCCGTTTGCCATGGTATCTTGCATATCTGAGCACTACACGGGCAAGAGAAGACGATTATATTTCGACCACACGTCTGGCCGAAGCAATGTCGGTAGACCCTTCGCAGATAGCCAAAGACCTGTCGTTTCTCGGGATACGCGGAAAAACACGTATGGGCTACGAGGTGCGCGCCCTGGAGGCGTCGCTTCGCTCTTTTCTGGGCTTCGGCACACGCCACAATGCTATCATGGCCGGAGCCGGAAGCCTCGGCGCGGCGCTGATGGCCGACCGTGGCCTTCAGCACTACGGGCTGACCATCGTCGCCGGCATCGACATAAACCCCTCTCTTATAGGAACCACCATCAGCGGTGTGCCGGTGTATTCTCCCGACGAGACAGCCCGGCTGGTGCCGTCGCTCGATATCCGGATAGGAGTCATCGCCGTGCCTGTCGATGCGGCCCAGGACACCGCCGACCGCCTTGTCGACGCCGGAGTGAAAGCGCTTTGGAATTTCACACCCGCACGGATACGTGTCGATGCCCGCACAGTGGCGACCAATACCTCCATCTACTCCAATCTCGCACTGATATATAACCGTCTGGCCTGTATCGACGATGAAGGTGATAACAGTTGAACACACGCCGGACAGTACGCTGAGCGCACAGCTCGGTGCAGACTCGGCCATACTCAGGCCTGGCGAACCGGTGTTCGTCGCCGATCCTCCTGAGGCCTGGCGCTTCAGAGTAATTCCTGCGCTGCGCATATCACGTCTGGGAATGCACATAGCAGCCGGAAATGTGATCCGCCACTGTGATTCGATGACAGCACTTCTGGTGACATCGCCGGCCGTTCCTTTCGCAGGCATTCCCGACGGCCTCATCGACCGCAGTTTTTCGCCGGGCAAAAACATGGAACTCACCCCCGGAACCTATGAAGCCTACCACGAACTTGCAGTGAAGACAAGCCGTATCGGCGGAAGTACCTTATGCGAGAAAAGCCTCAGGTTCTCCTTCGCAGCTCTCGAGGCTGATAAGGCAATCGCACAGCTGTCGCAATGGTGTACGTTCCGGACGGGCGATCTCATAGTATTTGCCGACGCCGCTGTCGACCTCGGCACTCCCGTGCTGAACACCGCTGCGACAGTATGCCTCGACGGAGCCGAAATATTGAATGTCAGAATAAAATAGACCTCACACACCATATAATCCCGCCATATCACACATGCAGAAAACATATCTCTCTGCTCTTGCATTGCTTTTGTCAGCCACTGCCGCACATGCCGAATGTCCGCTTGCCACAGGCCGCTGGGCAAAGGTGAGTGTCGACACCACCGGCATTTTCGAAATATCATACGAAAGCCTGCGCGAATTCGGCTTTCCCGACCCGTCGAAAGTAGCTGTCTACGGCAGCGGAGGTGTCGTGGCTGCCGACAACTCATTCACCGGAAACTACGGCGACGGCTTCGCTCCGACGCCATGTATGCACACCGCCGACGGACGAATCCTCTTCTTTGCCGAGGGCACGGTGCGCGGAACCGTAAATTCAACAGGAAAGCTCACTCGCACACTTAACAACTACGATACCAAAGCCTACTACTTCCTCACCGATAAAAACGGCGCATCCGAGCCTCCGGCTCCGCAAGGCAGCACGTCGCCCGATATCGCCGGGGTCAGCACTACCCACCGGTCGGTGTGCTATCAGGAGAATCAGCTTATTTCGCCATCTAAGGGTGGCGCCGTTCTTCTTGGGAAACGCCTCAACAGGGGAATGACCGACTCCTACACCTTCCCCATGCCCGACTACGACACCGAGGCCGACGATGCCACTTTCTACTACGAATACGGCATGAAAAACGAGGTCAGAATCAAACTGCCGACCATGCTCTCGGACAACGTCACCGTCAGCCGTGAAACCCGCAGCGACGCCAATTACAGCCACAACGATCTCGAAGCATACAAACGCGGTAACGCCACCTACCTCTTTCATCCCGAAAACGACAACGATACGCTGACAGTTGAATTCTCGTTCGACGAGCCTCAGGGCACCAATTTCGCCGCCATCGACTTCGCCTATGTGACCTACAACCGCCGGAACAGCATGGCCCGCACAGGCGAACTGCTCATGCAGTACGCCACGGCCCCTGCGGCAGTGCAGATCACCGATGCCCCGGCCGATATGGTGGTGTGGAACGTGACGCCGGGCATTGCCGGAAGCAGCCGGAGGCTTGTGACCGAAGACCGAACGGTGTACTTCGACGGCAGCGACTGCCGGCTCATAGCAGCCTTCAGTCCTTCAGCCCGGCACCGTACCACGGGGACTCCCGAAGCCGTCGGCAACCAGGCCCTTGCCGATGAAAGCACTCCCGACATACTCATAATCTGCGCTCCGGCTCTTCGGAAGGCCGCCGACGAGCTGGCAGAACTGCACCGCCGCTATCAGGGCTGCGATGTCCTTGTCGCAGAACAGGACGCCGTGTTCGACGAATTTTCAGAAGGCTCGCGGACACCCATGGCTTTCAGGCGTCTGGCAAAAACGCTCTACGACCGCAACCCGGAAAAACTGCGGAATATTATCCTCTACGGCAGCGGCTCATATATCAATACTACTATCGACAACAAAGGCACACAGCTTGTCACATACCAGACAGAATCGACCAACTACAGCCGCTATGCCACACAGAACTACTGCGGCGACCAGTACTTCGGAATGTTGGCCACAGACTATAACCACTCCTTAGACTATCGCAGCGAAATGCTTGTAAACGTGGGGCGTATCGGCACGGCCTCCCCTGCCGAAGGCGCCATGTACAACGCAAAGGTGCGCCGTTTCTTCGAAGAAGGTCCGCGGCCCGACGCCTTCCTGCGGACGGCCGTCTACAGCGGTATCGGAGACAACTACGGACACATCGAACAGGCACAGGAAGCTGCCGACAGTCTGGCGCTGAATCCTTACATCTCCACAGCCCGTTTCGACAACTATTTTTATCAGAAGACAGCTCGCGACGTAGCTTTCCGCAACATCATAACCGACGAGGCAACGCGACTGTTCTCGCTCGGAGCCGGCCTTCTGGTTTTCGCCGGTCACGCCAACGGCCAGGATATGGAAGGCGTGCTCAGCCCCGCAATCATCGGTTCATACAACTGCACACCCCCTCCCTTCGGAGTGTTCGCCTCGTGCGATATCTACGGTTTCGACCGTCATGGCAGTAAATCGGTGTGCGACCTTATGACATTCAGGAACCACGGCGGTCTGTTAGGCTCCATAGCATCGTCGCGCACAGTGATTCTGCAGTATAACCGGCTGCTCAGCACAGCAATCGCCCGGGCCTACGCCACGCTCAGACCCGGCGACACCTACGGCGACATCCTGCGGCGGGCGCGCGCCGATATTCTGTCGAATGCCAAAGTCAACACCGAGGCCAAGATCAACAGCATGTGCTACAACTTCTGCGGCGATCCGGCACTTCCGGTGCCTGTGCCGGAGTATTCAATAATTATCGACGAACCCGCCTCCGCTTCGATAACGCCGATGAAGGCCGTCACCGTCAGCGGCACAATTGTCGACGCCGAAGGAAACATCGCCGATACTTTCAACGGCGATGTGCGCCTGAGCCTCCATGCCGCCTCCAGAACAAAAAAGAACTACATCGACACCGAACGTGCTCTCAGCGCCGACGATGAGCACGACATTCTGGTCACAGCCGCGGCGAAGGCCGCCGGAGGCCGGTTCGCGGTATCGTTCACCGTTCCCGTCACCGGCGTGGCGAGCACAGGAAACCGCATGACCGTTACAGCAGTCAGCGACGACCGCAGCATATGCGCCGCCGGCGTGAACCACCTTTTCTCCGTCACGGCACAGCCGGCAGCCGCAGGCGAAACCGACACCACGGCACCCTCCATAATAAAAGCCTACATCGACACTGAAGATTTTGCCGGCGGCGACGTCGTGCCGTCATCCTTCGTATTCCATGCCATCATCGACCCTTCACCGTCAGGCATACGTACCGTACAGACTCTCGAGCCTTCGGTGAGACTCGAAATGGACGGCTCGGTAAACATTAAAAGCGCCGCTCCGCTTGTCCGTCTCGAAAACGACGGCAACGCATGCCTTGAAGTGCCCTTCGACGATGTAGCTTTGGGCAAACACACACTCACTCTCACGGTAACAAACAACGCCGGCGTACAGACTACCTGCAGAATCGATTTTACTGTAGGAAACACCAGCCTCGGCGGAACCCTCACTGCCGACTGGGGCGACAGCACCGCCGCCCGCGACAATATAAACTTCGGCCTCGACGGCGCCGACGGTGCCGACAGCAGAATTATTATCACAGACGACTGCGGCCGCACCGTTCTTTCGCGCGCAGCTTCTTTCCCCTACCTGTGGGACCTCAGCGGCAACGACGGCACGCGTGTGCCCGACGGAAGCTACCGGGCATGGGTCGTTCTGAGCAAAGACAAGCTCAGGGGAAGCACCGAAGCCGTGCATTTTACCGTTCTGCGCGAGCGCAAAGGCAATAAATAAACATTCAGAGAGTTATATATACAGGCACTATTGCCTGCGACAACGACAATGAAATCTGTTTATATAACCCTCCTCCTCGCAATTCTTTGCACGACAGCCGCCAAGGCGCAGATAAAGAACGAGTTCAATCCTATCGAGACCGGCGTTACTTCGCTCGGCATCGCGCCCGACGCGCGCGGCGCCTCGATGGGCGATCTGGGCGCCGCCACCGAGCCCGATGCCAATTCTCAGTTCTGGAATCCTTCGAAATACGCATTCGCCTACAGCCAGGCCGCAGTTTCGCTCAACTACACCCCGTGGCTTCGTAAACTTGTCAACGACATATTCCTTGCCGATGTATCGGGTTACTATAAAATTGGCCGCGACGACAATCAGGCCATCAGCGCCTCGTTGCGCTACTTCTCGCTTGGCGAAGTGACGACCTCCGAAGGCGAAGGCATCGCCGGCCAGTCGCTGAACCCCTATGAGATGT
Organism: uncultured Porphyromonadaceae bacterium; assembly: GCA_902462525.1. Taxonomy (GTDB): domain Bacteria; phylum Bacteroidota; class Bacteroidia; order Bacteroidales; family Muribaculaceae; genus CAG-873. The sequence continues at coordinate 27,382 of CABQCA010000009.1, forward strand.
CGTTCGACATCGGATATTCGCGCAAGCTCTCCGAAAAATTCTCGATGGGCGTGGTATTCCGCTACATCTACTCGGCGCTTGGCTTTTCCGAGTCCTATGCCGGCGACCAGAGCGTGGGTGCCTCGGCTTTCGCCGCCGACATCGCAGGCTACTACACCACTTATCCTATCGTAGGCCGCAACGAATGTCAGTGGTCGTGGGGCTGGAACATTTCGAACATCGGCTCGAAAGTGTCGTACGACGGCGGTGAGAATCCCGCCTTTCTTCCCACCAACCTCAAGATAGGCACTACATTCACCTTCCCGCTGGCCGACTACCACAATCTGGCTCTCGGTCTCGACCTCAACAAACTTCTTGTGCCGGCCAAACCCCGCCGCAGCGACTATGCCGACGGCATAGAGGGCGAAACAGAGTATGCCGACAAACTCGAGGACTGGCGCAACATGTCGCCTATCACGGGCATATTCAAATCATTCTCCGACGCCCCCGGAGGCTTTAAGGAGGAACTTCGCGAAATCAACTTTTCGCTCGGTGCCGAGTACTCCTACAACAACCAGTTTTTCCTCCGTGCCGGCTACTACTACGAGAACGCCATGAAAGGCAACCGCAAGTACTTCGGCCTCGGCGCCGGATTCTCGCTCAACGTTGTCCGACTCGACGCTTCCTACATGATGGCCACGGCCCAGACCTCGCCTCTTGACCAGACACTGCGCTTCAGCCTTACCTTCGACATGGACGGCCTGCGCGATATTCTCGGAAAACGCCGATGAGCACTATAACAGACATCCGCACCGGCAACGGCTTCGACGTGCACCGCCTCACCGAAGGGCGCCGCTGCATCATCTGCGGCGTCGACATCCCACACAGCAAAGGTCTGCTGGGCCACAGCGACGCCGACGTAGCGCTCCATGCCCTTGCCGACGCTCTCCTCGGCGCAGCCGCCCTGGGCGACATCGGCGCTTACTTCCCCGACACCGACCCAAAGTGGAAAGGAGCCGACTCGCGCATGCTTCTGCGCGAAGTCGTGTCTATAGTGGGCCGTGCCGGCTACCGGCCCTCGAACGTCGACATCACCATCATGGCCCAGGAGCCGAAAATGCTGCCGCACGTGCCCCGGATGCGCCTCAACGTAGCCTCCGACCTCGGGCTCGACCCTTCGCGCGTGAGCGTGAAAGCCACAACCACCGAACGCCTCGGCTTCACCGGCCGCGGTGAAGGCATCGCTGCTCTCGCCACCGCCACTATCATTAAGTAACACTGCCGAACCGACCACGGTCGGAGGTGTTATTACATAGTACAATCTATAAACTCATGTCAGATATCTTATGATTAGAAAAATTTTACTACCGGCAGTTCTTTTGCTGGGAGTGATTTCAGCTACAGCCGCGCTCCCGCTCGACAAATACAGTTTCAACCGCAACGATTTGCCCGCAGAGGCGCAGGAGATGCTCACCGAGCACTTTCCCAAAGCCAAAGTGAGCATGGTGAAAGTCGACAGGCATCTTCTGAAGAAAACCGACTACGACGTCAAACTCACCAACGGAACAAAAATAGAATTCAGCAACAAAGGCCGCTGGACCAGCGTCGACTGCAAGAACAAGAACGTGCCCGAATCGCTTGTTCCCAAAGCCATCCGCACCAGCGTCGGAAAAAGATACGACGGTGAAAAAATAGTACGCATAAGCCGTTCGTCGCTCTACTACACCATCGGGCTTGCGAACGGCAAGAGCCTCAAATACGACCGTCTGGGCATTTTTCAGGGCGAACTGACGCCTAAGGAAGCCGAGACCTTCGAAACCGAAGCCCTTGCCGAAGCCGACAGCATCGCCGAGTCCAGGCCATGACGCGGCCCCACGGAGCAGGCAATCTATTTGGAAATGTTGAAATAATATGGCATCTTTGCACAGACAAAATTTTTTGTCGGCAATTTTTTGATTAGTTTATGAATTCACACATCAAAACACTGATGGCGGCAGCCATGGTAGCAGCAACAGTCGCCGCCGGATGCACAAACGCCAGAGACAAAAAGACAGAAACCGACGTCAACGAAACACCGGCGACTACTGCAAATGCCGATATACGCGGACAATGGTATATCGAAAACATTGTGTTCAGCGATTCCGACTACGTGCGGCCCGACGAAACGTCATCGAGCATGAAGCAATATATTGTGTTTGAAGACAGCACATACTTCATTATGACGAACTGTAATTCTATGGCTGGCTCATATACCGTAAAGGGCGACTCCATCACTTTCGGCGACGGCGCCATGACCGAGATGGCCTGCGACAACATGGCTACGGAAGACGCTCTGCGCCGTATTCTCCCCGAAATATCAACTATTGATGTCCAGAACGACACGGTGGTGCGACTGAACGGCACGAAACCGGCTGAGTGCATCCTGCTCCGCAAAGCCACGACCGAAATCAAGTGAGATTAGCGAATGATATTTAAACAAACAATGCCGACGGTTGCAAGAATCGTTGGCATTGTTTGTTTAATAGTGAAGTTGAGGGGGGGGGACTTGTTCCTAATACTCCATATATCTCAGTATCAAATTATTACAAATCCTAAAATTCTCTTAGTAACGAGTTAGTAACGAATAATCCTATTCTTTCCCTAACTCGAAACCGAGACGATTGGACTCTTCCAATTTCAATTACAAATATAATATTTTATGGTATTATGTGCAAGTCCGAGGGTTCGTTTTAAGGCTTTATAACGATTGGCAATTCCTACCGATATTTGCAATTCGCAAATCACAAATATCGGATTGAGCAATTCATTCGTGATTTCCTCTTTGTTTCTCCATTTAATTTTTCAGATTTTATTTCAGTGTTCCAGTCCATCGCCGCCACCGTCGGGTCGGCGACGATTTATGTTTTCATGGTCTTTCATCCGGGGGAGCCTTTTCAGCAAGGCGTACCATCAACAAGTGGGTCAGTACGAGTTGCTTGCCCTAACCTAACGTGTGGCGAAGGGATATTCTTTTGGCTTTGGCATAAAAAATCTCCAGACCTCCTGCGTCGGCTCGTATTTTTTATGTCAAGGCCCGAACATCCCTCTTTTGCCGCCCCACGCCTTTCAGGTGTCAAGCAACTCATACAACCACACTGTCTTTGGACGCATGGTTAAAAAAAAAGCTTCCACCGATATGGAAGCCGAGCGCAGAAGAACTGAGGAAAGACTGCTCCGAGAGAAAGAGAAGGAGGAACAGTTCAAGGCTCTAAAATCCAAGTTCTTCGGTCTGGTAATCTCCGACAATGAAATATCGGTGAAGGTGCTTGAGAGCATAGAGGAATACTGCCAAGAGGGTAACACACAGCACATCTGCGTATTCTCATCTTCCTACTACCTTAAAAAGAACACGCTGGTATTGTCAGCAAGGATTGGCGATACTATAATAGAGACGGTAGAGGTTGACTTGCAGACCCTCAAAGTTGTGCAGTGCCACGGCAAATATAACAAGGACACCGAGTACCACGACCGCATCATCGACCTTGTGAACTCAAACGCCCGACTAATCAAGGAGAGAATGACCGCCTAAAGTTTAATCCGACCTGCGTCAGCAATGGCGCAGGTCATAAAAAACCACCTATTATGAAAGTAATAATTGAAAGTCTGATATTTGATTTTGACAACAAGGTGCGTGAAACAGTCCTTGAACTGATAAACCGCATAGTGCTTACGAAAGACGAAAAGGAATTGCGAGAAACAATCTCGGCATATGCCCTTCGTAGCGACCTTGACAGATACTTTGTCTATGGCTTCGGCAAACACCACTTTTGGGTAAAACAACGCAAGGTCAGCGACCCTGAACAACCATTTGAACAACGTATGATATTTGTAAAATTCTAAAAATTGAAGATATGGCAACCAAAATCACCGCCCACGGAGTAAGCACAACCACCACTCCCGGCACTGAACAATACGAGGTGTTCTACACCGGATATGGTACAAGACGAAAAAAGCACTGCCAATACGACTATCGCCACACTGACGGAGAATTGTTCTTCTGCGTGGCTGGTACACTCAAAGAGTGCAGACAACGCCGTGATGAATGGCTGAGCAAAAATAAATAACATTTGCCAAGTCGTAATTATAGCAGGCGGAGCGACCTCGTGATGAAGTCGCTCCGTTGATTTTGCTGAAAATTTCGGCCGCCACAGGCGGCAAAGATAGCAATTCAATACCTTTTTAGTGGTTTCCAAGCCCGTTTGGGACAGGGCTGGCGCATGAGATTTAACTATCCTTAAAAACCTTGAGTAGATAGTCAAT
>CABQCA010000010.1 GCA_902462525.1 uncultured Porphyromonadaceae bacterium
TCGGCACTGTTGTCGAAAATCATCCATGCGTCGACTATCGGCATGAACACGTTGAAAAGATTGTCGAGTCCGCGATAATAGCGGCGGTAAATTACATCGGTAGGTATATTGTGACCGCCTTCGCTCACACGCTTCGACACACGCTGCACAGCCAGCTCGGGCGACGGCAACCAGAAGAATATCAGAATCACCTGATAGCCCTCGGCATGGGCACGATTCACCAGATGGCGGTAAGTGCCCGTTGACAACGTGGTTTCGATGGCAAACGAGCGGCGTTCCTTCATCAGAATCGATATGCGAGTCAGCATGAGACGGCCCGCCACGAAAGCCACAGCCGAAGGGTCGAAAGGCGACAGACCTTTCGCTATCTCGTCGGCGTTGACGTAGTCGCGGCAATGCAGAATTTCGGGCAGCACGGCCATCGATGCGGTCGTTTTGCCGGCACCGTTCGGGCCGGCGATAATGTAGAGCCTCGGTTCCTGGTCCATAACAAGTTTGCGCTTTTATACGCATTATATTTATATAACGCAAATATAGCGAAAAAGTCGTGCACTCACAAATTTAATTGGGCCGATAGGCTGACAGGCTGACGGGCTGACAGGCTGACGGGCTGACATGCTGACGGGCTGGCATGCTGACGGGCTGGCATATGAATCACCTCGCTCACCTTTCAACCGAATTTCGATATCGAAAGCAAATCGAAATACTCCCAGTAGAGTTTGTCGGAGGCCGGATGTGTACGCACCTTGTCGGCCAGCGTGGCCAGCGTGCGCGAAGCCATACGGATAGGAATAGGCGCCGAACTGAAAAAGCTCTCGAAAGCAGGCATCACCTCGTCGAGAAGCGACTGAGCTTCGTCACCATGGCCGGTTTTCATAAGCGACACTACGCATATATAGATGTGCGAAGCACCGCGAAGCGGTATCTGAGTTATCTCCTCAAGCATGGGATTGCCCTCGGTGATAGTCACTATTTCGTCGTATCGGCCAAGAGCGAAAAGCGCCTCGATGTACGAAGCAAACTCAATGACATCGAGCGGACGCAGCTGACGTGTGACACCCAGAATGCCGGCTATTCCCTCGAACGATGAGCGGATAGTGAGCACATTGATTGTTTCGGAAAGCTCCTCGGACGACATCTCGGCGCCCCCGTTGGCCGCCATATAGGTGCTGTAGAGAGTGGCGGCATCGTCGGCATTGCACATCAGAAGCTGCCGCAGGGCACGGATTTCGGTGGGATGTTCATCGAAAAACTTGCGAAGTTCCGATACTGCCGTGGCATTGTCGCCGTTCTGCACCAGCAACGCACAGCGACAGTCGGTGAAAACGAACTCGTCGGGGTGCTCGCTTTTAAGAGTCCTGAGCATATCGATAGCCTCACGCCTCAGATAAGGAGCATTGGAGTAGACTGTGTCGGCAAGATTGAGAAGAGCCTCGGGATTATCGGCGCCAAGGGCGCGGGCTGTGTCGAAGGTTTGCCGCGCGTCACCCTCACGTCCCAGCCGGGCCTGCGCGCGGAAAAGGGTGGCCCAGTAGGCGATAGCGAAAGGTTCGGCCTCGATAAGTTCCTCGGCGATATCGGCCACGGCCTCGTTGTCGCCCTGCTCGTCGGCCTCCTGCATCACTTCATAGAGAAGTGCGGGCAGAAAAGAGGCTTTCTTGCGCAACTGCGGCAGATGATCCTTCACCCACTGATAGCAGCCAAGGTCGAAAGCGAGGTCGATGAACCGAATCGTCTCCTCGTCGGAAAACGACTGGTACTGCTCCATAAGGAACGACAGGGCGGCGCCGGGGTCGGCCGGATGATTGGCTTCGAGACGTACGATGTCGAAAAGTAGCGAGGCATGGTCGGCATTGTCGGCAACAAAGGCAGCGGCACTGCCGTCCTTTAGTTCCTTATCGGCATCTTCAAGGTCGAAATAAAGAAGTGCACGCCGCTCTTTCAGCGGCACGCTTTCGGGATAGAGGCGCGCACCGAGGTAAAGAACCTCGGCACGCACATAGTCGTCGGATATATCGCCTGCGTAGTCGAAAATCTCCACGAGTTCATCCTCGTCGAAGAAACGGTCGGATGCCGGTTCCTTAAGCGACTTACGGAAACTGCCGTACAGTTCCTGGCGGGGATTGGATTCGTCGTCGTAACTCATTTCAGGCTTTTTTCTGCACCTTTTCCCAGGTGTCTTTAAGGGCTATTGTACGGTTGAAAACGGGGTGTTCGGGAGTGCTGTCGTAGTCGGGAGTGAAGTATCCCACCCGCTGGAACTGGAACTTGCTGCCGGGCTGTGCCGATGCCATGATGAACGGCTCGAGTTTCACACCCTGAACGACACGCAACGACTCGGGGTTGAGCATTTCACGGAAATCGCGGTCGGGTTCTGCGGCCGGATTCTCGACATCGAAAAGACGGTCATAGAGACGCACCTCGGCGTCGACGGCGTGAGGCGCCGACACCCAGTGGAGCGTGCCTTTCACCTTGCGGTTGGCACCGGGCATGCCGCTGAGTGTGTCGGGGTCGTAGGAGCAGCGAAGCTCTGTGATATTGCCGGCGGCATCTTTCACCACTTCGTCGCACTTGATGATATATGCGCCTTTGAGACGCACCTCGGCGCCGGGAGCCAGACGGAAAAACTTCTTGGGAGGATTTTCCATGAAGTCGTCGCGCTCGATATAGATTTCGCGTGAGAAAGGCATGTCGTGTGTGCCGGATTCGGGGTCTTCCGGATTATTTTCCATGCTTACGGTCTCGACCTTGCCCTCGGGATAGTTTGTGATTACAACCTTAAGCGGATTTACAACCGCCATCACGCGGGTGGCGATGCGGTTGAGGTCGTCGCGTACGGCGTGTTCGAGCAGGCTCACGCTGTTGAGAGCCTCGTACTTGGTGTAACCTATGGTGTCGATGAAGTTACGGATTGAAGCTGGAGTGTAGCCGCGGCGGCGCATACCCGATATTGTCGGCATCCGGGGATCGTCCCAGCCGGCCACAAGACCTTCTTTCACCAGTTGCAGCAACTTGCGCTTGCTCATCACGGTGTAAGTGAGGTTCAGACGGTTGAACTCGATCTGACGCGGGCAATAGCTCTCGTCAGCAAGTTCCTTGACAAAATATTCGTAGAGAGGACGGTGCACCACAAACTCAAGAGTGCAGATCGAGTGTGTCACACCCTCGAAATAATCGCTCTGGCCATGGGCGAAGTCGTACATCGGATACACCTTCCATGTTGTGCCGGTACGGTGGTGGGGAGTCTTGATGATGCGGTACATTATGGGGTCGCGGAAGTGCATGTTCGGCGATGCCATGTCGATTTTGGCGCGCAGCACGCGCGAACCCTCGTCGAACTCACCGGCGTTCATACGCATGAACAGATCGAGATTCTCTTCCGGAGTGCGGTTGCGGTAGGGACTTTCCTCACCAGGAGTCTGCGGTGTGCCTTTCTGACGGGCTATTTCTTCCGACGACTGATCGTCGACATAAGCTTTGCCCTCCTTTATGAGGCGCACGGCAAGATCGAAAAGCTGAGGAAAATAATCGGAGGCATAGTATTCACGGTCACCCCAGTCGAAACCAAGCCAGTGGATATCCTCACGGATAGAATCGACATACTCTACATCTTCCTTCACAGGGTTGGTATCATCGAATCGAAGATTGCACGTGCCGCCGAAACGCTCGGCAACTCCGAAATCCATGCAGATAGCCTTGGCATGGCCGATATGCAGATAGCCGTTCGGTTCGGGCGGGAAACGGGTACTCAGGCGACCTCCGTTACGGCCGGCCTGAAGATCGTTGTACACTTCTTCTTCCACAAAATTGAGGGGCCTTTTCTCCTCGGCGCCCGTCACTTCATTCTGAGCCATAATATGATTGATTTTGAGTTTCTATTCTTTTCAAACTGCAAATATAGCCAAAATTTGTGAATTCCCACATTGCACGATTCCTTTACGCAGGCAATTTTTGATTTAACAGCATACAAAAAAAGGGCCTCGGCTGAAGCCGGGGCCGTGTATGATGATTTTGCAATAATGACTAATCGGCGGATTTGAGCCGGAAACCGAGATAAACGCCTTCGTAGGAGTTGAGGAGCGACGTAATGGCATTGAGAGTGCTGATGTTGAGTCTGCCTCCCACCAGTGTGAGAATCTGCACAAGACGCGTAGAATCAAACGTGAGATAGAGCGTGCCTCCGGCTTTTTTGGCATGGGCCGACATTTTGCCGAGATTGATTTTGCCCAAAGCCTTGAAGTTGAATATCAGCTGTCCGTCATCGGTTTTCTCGACGGTACCTTTAAGGCGCGCAACTCCGAGTTTCATGTCGAAGTTGTGCAGCGAATCGACGGTGAGTGTGGTTGCATTGAGGCGCAACTTCACATAGTAAGGTTCGAGCTTCTTCTCGACGGCCGCAGAGGCAGCGGCACCGCCTGCTTTCTTGAGTGCGTTCTCCGATTCGAAAGACACCGAAGGAGCTTCGTACTTCCACGTACCCTCAAGTTCGTCGAGGGTGAATTTGTCGCTGGCAACAAAGCCGCTTATCACGGAGCCGAGCTGTCCGAGTGGATTGGAGCTGCCGGCGGAATCGTTTTTAGCGGCGGCTCCGGCAAGACCGCCGAGAATATCCTTCAGAGTCTGAGCCTGCGTCGGCATGAAAGCCAGCGACATTACGGCCAAAACGCAGAGTATTGTTCTTTTTATCATCGCATTACTTGTATTTCTGTCATATTCTCGCTACCGTCCTCAGTAGAGATTTCGGTGTCGATTTCCTGATAGATAGAGTTATTGGACTTGAATTCCGGCACCATATGCTTCATTTCGGCTACTATATCGTGGCTGGGACCGCGGTGCAGACAGGCTGCAAGGCGTTCGAGGTGCTCCGAAACGTCCTTGAAACTATAAGTGCGCACGCGGGCTATCATTATCTTCTTATGATGAGTGGCAATAGTGTGTTCCTTTTCGTTGAGGAGTTCCTCATAGAGTTTTTCGCCGGGACGCAGCCCGGTCTCCACTATCTGAATATCACGCCCCACACGCAGCCCCGACAGAGAAATCATTCGCTCTGCAAGGTCCCATATTTTCACGGGCTGTCCCATGTCAAATACAAATATTTCACCTCCCTGCCCCATAATGCCTGCTTCGAGAACAAGCGAGCATGCTTCGGGGATTGTCATAAAGTAACGTATGATGTCGCGGTGAGTGATGGTGACAGGGCCACCCTGTTCTATCTGCTTGCGGAACAGAGGTATTACAGAACCGTTCGAGCCGAGAACATTGCCGAAACGTGTGGTAATGAACCGCGTCGAAGGTTCGTCGGAAGTGTTGCGCAGATGATAGAAGAGTGACTGTACGTAGATTTCGGCAATGCGCTTTGAGGCTCCCATGACGTTAGTGGGATTGACGGCTTTGTCGGTAGAAATCATCACAAATTTCTCGACACCGTATTTGACCGAAAGGTCGGCCACGTTCTTGGTGCCGAAAATGTTGGTGAGAACAGCCTCCTGCGGGTTGCGCTCCATCATGGGCACATGCTTGTAGGCTGCTGCATGGAACACATAGCGCGGGTTATATTTCTTAAACGCACGCTCTATGCGTTCGCGATTGGCCACATCGCCTATGAAGAGATGGATGCGTGTGTCGGGGAATGTAGCCTCCATTTCGAGCTGCATTTCGTGCATCGGGGTCTCGGCCTGATCGAGAAGCACAATTTCGCGGGCGCCCATCTTGGCCACCTGACGCACTATTTCACTGCCTATAGAGCCGGCGGCTCCTGTAATCATCACCACCTGATTGCGGATAACGCTGCGGATAGTAGGATTGTCGGTGTGGATAGGCTCGCGCCCAAGAAGGTCTTCGATGCGGATATCGTGCACATGATTGGAAAGCGACGGCATGTTCCCGCCCTCGACGTCGAATTCCTCGACATGATTCATCATCAGCAGTTTGATGTGATTCTTGAGGAAAACATCGGCTGTGCCCGAGCGCATGAGTTCAAGCTGTGATGAAAGGAACAGCAGCGTGTCGCACTTATAGTAGGCAAAAACCTGAGCTACCGTATCAGGATCGAAGGCAAGAATAGGCACGCCGTTGACGGTAGTGTCGATCTTATGATTCGAGAGGCTGAGAAGCGCAACGGGGTCGAAATGACCTTCGTACTCGTTTTTAAGCGCCGCGGCGAGGAAAAATGAATTGATCGACGAGCCGAGCATTATCACACGTGTGCGGCGTGTATCGGTCTGCGACACCTGCAGGTAGAGATACTTAATCGACAGTCGCATCAGCAGCATAAGGGTGAATGTCATCACAGCGACTATGAAGATGTTCCAGATGCTGAAATAATAGAATCCTGCCGTGAAGTATGTTATCAGCGACACCGCAGTAAGCAGCAGCGAAGCCGTTACTACCAGCAGAACGATGCGGTAGGTATCCTCTATTACCGACAGACGGATAATGTAGCGGCTCGTGCCCAGTGCGAAAGCAAGAACGGCATAAACCCCGAATTCAAGAATCGCACGCGTGAGAGGCGAATAAATGACTCCGTCTCCGTGGACGGTGTGGTAACCGAAAGCAAAAGTAAGACCGCAACTGAATGCAATCACGATAAGGTCGGCGAGAAACACCATCCATTTCGGCGAAGGCTTGGCTACAAATGCGCGAACTATGTTTGAATTTGCAAGTGCGTTGATAATCTTTCTTTTCATATAAAAGCAGAACAATAACGGCCTCTTGTGGTGGCAACAACGGATTTGAACAACGATAATTTTCGGTCGGAAACAATGGCCGGCCGAACACTATTCTGTTAAAAACTCCGCAAAAATAATATCTTTTTTTATAATAAACAAGTCCAATGTAGTTCACAACCAATTAAACGGGGGGGGTAATTACATGGCTATCAGTCATTTAGCAGGCATAAGCCAGTTTATTAAAAAAAACGCTCCGCAGAGGTTTTAAGCCTGCGGAGCGGTTCTGGATATAGGGAGATTGCTGTTATTCGGCAGTATTATTGAAGATTACAATGCGGTTCCAGTTGTTTTCACCGTAGGGCTGAACGTCAGAGCCGTTGGCCTGGATAGAAAGACGGTCGGGGTTGATGCCGTACTTGTTGACAAGAGTGTCGTAGACAGCCTGGGCGCGGCGTTTGGAGAGACCCATGTTGTAGGCGGCGGTGCCGGTATCCTTGTCGGCGTAGCCTACGATGGTAACATTCTGGTCAGGATTAGCCTTCATCCATTCGGCGGTGTTATAGACATTCACCATTTCCATAGAGGAAATCTTGGCCGAGTTCAGCGAGAAGCGTACGGTAGCCATCATAGGAGCAGGAGTCTCGACTACGGCAGCCTCAACTACTTCGGGGCACGGGAGCTGGGCTTCGGCAGCGGCCAGAGCGGCTGCGGTAGTGGCAAGAGCGCCGCGAAGATCATTGACCTGATTGTTGAGGTTGTCGATGTATCCCAGATAATCGCAGGGGTTATACGACTTGTAGTCGCGTCCGCCGAAAGTAATGGCGAAACCGCCGGTGCATGTAACATTGATGTCGATGGGTCGTCCGTAGGCAATGTTGTTGAAATTGTCGCCATAGAACGAAGCACGGGCTTCAGCAAAGAAGTCGACATATTTGCTCAGGCGGAAGCGGAGCTGCAGACCGCCCGAAACAGGAAGCGTCCATGAGCTGCTTTTGCGGCCGCCGCTGTGCTTGGCAATCGTGCCGGCGGGCTCTTCGTGCCACAGATAAGTGCCGCCAAGACCTACGAAAGGTACAATCGAGAACACGCGTTTGGAATCGACGCCGCCGAGTGAGTTGAACATATCCCACATAAAGTCGAGGTTGGCATTCACATAGTCGGCCCTGTCCATACCATTGTTTTCCCAGTGAAGGGCGCCGCCGTAGAAACCAAGACGCCAGCCCATATAGGGCGAGAACCATTTGCCGAAGCCAATATTATAGTTTGCGGTGAAGTGGCTCTCACGGTCGCCCTTAGCATTGCGGCCTTCTACGAAAGGCACTGCCACACCGGCTCCGGCCTGGATAAACCAGTTGCTTTTTTTGTCGACGTAGTAGTGAGTCTTACAGGGGACTTCGGAAGCGACGACAGTCTCTTCTTCAACTACTACAGTTTCATCCTGTGCAGAAGCATTGATTGCTGGCAGCAGGAAAGCGCTTGTCATTGCAGCGGTAAAGAGAATGTTCTTTTTCATTTCAGATGATTTTGTTAGACTGTTAATATTTCAAAGTTGACATACGCGGTTGATGTTTATTTCATCCCTCGCTGTCGCCGTTTGAGCGACATTTGAAATAGTAACAAGCCTTTTTTTAAGTTTGTTCAGCTTAGCAGTCAAAAAAAATCACCAGAGATTGAACCGCACGCCGAAAACAGCCTCCACCGACAGAACACCGCCGGCATAAGTTGTTTTCTCTTCGTTCACCACTGCAAGATCGAATTTACCTATTGTACCGAAAAAAAGCCGGTTGCCCGGACCATTCCACACCATCGACAATTTCATGCGGTTATAGAACGAAAACGACACCTTTTCTATATCGGAATTCACGAATCCCTTGCGGATTCCAATGATGGGCGATTCACTCACACCCATGGTCCACCGCCGGCCAAGCACCCAGTTGTAGCCGTAGCCAACACGAATAGCATAATTGTGAGTGTTGACACGGTAATGATAGTCGGGCCAATTCAACGGCAACTGATCGCGCAACTCGGCCGGCAGGCCCTTGAAATTGAAATCGAGTTTCTGGGTGTAAATGGAAAAGCCGGTGTAAAACGACCCCTGACTTTTACGCTGCACACGGCTGAAGCTGAATGCAGCTGCCTCGGAATATCGTTTGTGCTTAAAGAAATAATATGCATCAATACCCCATGTGTGGTTGTTCACCGCATTGAATCCCAGATTGAGATGCATGGGATCGTGAGTGTCGCCGAAACGCTTTATGGTTGTACCCACATCGTTCTTTATCAGATACACTTCGGCGGCAAAGAGCATACAATTGAATCCGAAACGGAAACGCTGGCGAGAGCGGTCGACGCCAGACATTAGTTTGCTAATATTCACATCGTATCCGCCCGACAGTGCCAAATAGGTGAGATAGAGGCCGACCGAAGTCGACGGATCGGACTGCATGTACACATATTTGTTGTTCGGAATCACAAAGCGGTAACCGTCGCTCCAGCTTTCTGTAGTTATCTTGCCGTTGAATTTGTAACCGGTACCCTTGACGTAGGCGGTGTCGTAGCCGTTGAAAAACTTGTCGCCCCAACGATAGGTATTTACGCAGAAACGCGGAAACTTGCCCCAGGTGGCTATCGAGTCGAGAGCCAGCGACAGACCTTTTGCCTCCGCCCACGGCAGAAGCGCCATCAACAGCAAAAATATGACCGACAGCTTTCTCAACATAAAAATTAACGGCACGCAAAGATAGTAATTTTCTGCCGCATATGCGCAATACAGCATTCAGAAAACTTGAACCGGAGGCCAAGCCCTACGCCTTTTGCTAAATTTTCTTAATTTATTGTCACTCTATTACATTTTTATCTAAATTTGTTTTCCGATTTGAATTAAGATACTCACAGGAAACTAATTTCGATTATATTATACCTTCCATACACCCATGAAACTGACTTTTTTCATCGACTACCGTACGCACTGGGGCGAATCTCTCTATGTCAGCGCCGACATCACGGCTCTGGGCGACGGCGATGCTTCCAAGGCTCTCAAAATGGATATCCGGGGCGACCGCTCTTGGTGGGCCGAGCTGGAGCTGCCCGACGATACACCTTCATTTCGATATGAATACGTGGTGCGCAACGAAAACGGCGACACTAAACGCGAATGGGGCGACAGTCACCTCTTCGAACCTGTCGCCGGTGTCAGCCGGTACAATCTCTATGACCGCTGGCACGAACAGCCGTTTAACAAGCCTTTCTACTCGCGGGCTTTCACAGAGTGTATTTTCCGCCACGACACAGCTCTCGACACCCATGTGCTGCCGGGAACAAATCTTCTGGTGTTCCACGTAGCCGCGCCTACAGTACCCTCCGACTGCATTCTTGCCATCAGCGGCGACGCCGACTCGCTGGGCAATTGGAAACCCGAATCAGCCCTGCGTCTCAGCGCCGAGTCGTTTCCGGTGTGGAAAATAGTTATTCCGGCATCGGGTCTCACTGCTGACACTCAGTATAAATTCCTCATCGTGCGCCGCAGCGACGGAAGCGTCGTGGGCTGGGAGGAAGGCGGCAACCGACGTCTCGGCATAACCCCCGAAGCAGGATGTGCCACCGTCATCGCCGGTCTGCGCTACCACTGCGAGGAAACGCCATGGAAGGGCGCCGGAACAGCAATACCGGTGTTTTCACTCCGCACCGAAGCCGACTTCGGGGTGGGCGATTTCTTCGACCTGATGCCGATGGTCGACTGGGCCGCCGCCACCGGACAGACTTTTCTCCAGATTCTGCCGATCAACGACACCACCATGACCGGCACATGGACCGACTCGTACCCCTACAACGCAAACTCCATATTCGCGCTGCACCCCATGTATCTCCGTCTCGAAGAACTCGGCACTCTCAACGACCCGGCCCGCGTGAAATACTACAACAACCTAAGGCAAGAACTCAACGCTCTGCCTACCGTCGACTACGAACGGGTCAACAAAGCCAAAAACGAATACTTCCGCGAAATTTTCACTCAGGAAGGAGCAAAATTGCTGGCGTCAGACGATTTCAAGACTTTCAAGGACAAAAATGCAGGCTGGCTCGAACCCTACGCCGCTTTCTGCGTACTCCGCGACCGGTTTGCCACACCCGATTTCTCGAAATGGGGAAAATATGCGGCTTACTCGCCCGAAATCCTCCGAAAAGTAAAAAAAGAGGCCGAAGCCGAAATGGACTTCGTCTACTATCTGCAGTTCAACCTCGACCGGCAGATGCGCCGTGTGCACGAATATGCCAACAGCCACGGCATAGCACTCAAAGGCGACATTCCTATCGGAATTTCTCGCACCAGCGCTGACGCCTGGACCGATACCCGCCTGTTCAACATGGACTGTCAGGCCGGCGCGCCGCCCGACGATTTCTCCGTACTCGGCCAAAACTGGGGATTTCCCACTTACAACTGGGACGAAATGGCCAAAGACGGATACGCATGGTGGAAAGCCCGCTTCCGAAAAATGGCCGAATACTTCGACGCCTACCGCATCGACCATGTGCTCGGATTCTTCCGTATATGGCAGATTCCCATGGACGCTCTTCACGGCCTACTTGGTTATTTCAACCCTGCCCTCCCCTTCACCCAGAGCGAACTGCGGTACAACTATGACTTCTGGATCGACCCCGACCTCCACACCACTCCTTATATTATGGACTACTTCGTGGAAGATTTCTTCGGTCCCTACACCTCCGAGGCCTTAAACAAATTCTGCAAAAAACTGAAAGGCGGACGCTACCGGCTCAAGAACGAATTCAACACCCAGCGCAAAGTCGCCGACTATTTCGCCGGACAGCCCGGAAGCGAAAAGAACACACGCATATGCCAGGGTCTTCTCGGACTCATCGACCAGGTTCTTTTCATCGAGGACCCCGTAGAAAAAGGCAAGTACCATCCCCGCATCACAAGCCAGTACACATATATCTACCGCGCCCTCAACGACTACGAGCGCTGGTGCTTCAACCGTCTCTACAACGACTTCTTCTACCACCGTCACAATGAATTCTGGTACGATAAAGCTATGAGCAAGCTTCCGCCGCTCATCGACTCCACCGACATGCTCGTCTGCGCCGAAGACCTCGGAATGATTCCCGACTGCGTACCCGCCGTAATGAACAAACTCGACATACTGTCGCTCGAAATACAGCGTATGCCCAAAGAACCCGGCGCAGCTTTCGGCGACACCTGGTACTACCCTTACTACTCGGTCTGCACCACTTCGACACACGACATGGGAGGCATCCGCCAATGGTGGGAAGAGGACCGTGCACGCTCGCAGCGCTACTTCAACGAAGTGCTCAAGGAGCAGGGACCGATGCCCTACTACGCCGAACCGTGGATATGCGACCGCATAATCGACCTGAACCTCGCAGCCCCTTCAATGCTCTGCATATTCCCTCTGCAGGACTGGCTCAGCATCAGCGGCAAACTACGTCGTGAAAAGCCCACAGAAGAGCAGATCAATGTTCCGGCCGACTCGCGTCATTACTGGCGCTACCGCATGCACCTCACTATCGGGGAACTTGCTGCTAACACCGACTTTACAACCGGACTCCGTAAAAAGATAGAATCTTTCGGCCGCTGATTCAGTTTAGAAAGTCGAATAATAATAAATAAAAGGTCAGGAGAACAGCTCCGGGGATCCCCGAGTGCTGTTCTCCTGACCTATTTTAACTTATTACTCTTTTTCGACTAACCTCTGATGTCGTCCTTGACGTCGAAGCCGGCAGAGCGGACGGCAGCGATGACATCGGCGGCGCTATGATCGCCCGCAACGGTGGCTTTACCGGTTGAGAGATTTACGTCGACCTGCCCGACGCCTTTCACCGAGGCTATCGCTTTTGTCACAGCGGCCTGGCAGTGAGGGCAGTTCATGCCCGTGATTGTGTATTCCTTTGTCATTTCTGTAGTATTTATATGGTTGTGTCTGTGTCGTTTAATAAAAGTGTAAATCAACAGTAACACAAGGGCTGCCGAGCACAGGGTGCTGAAAACATTGAATTCATGACCATGCGCACAGCCTCCGCGGGCAAATGCGACCGAAAACCATTCGGCCGGCAGAAGGTAGTCGATGGCAAGCCCGAAAGCGAGGGCGCCTATAATAATAGATGCAAGGTAGACCGACGCCGACTTGCGGCCCATTTCGCGGGATATGAGGGCGAAAGAGGCAAAATTCGCAGCGGGACCCGCCATCAGAAGCACCAGTGCCGTGCCGGGCGACAGTCCTTTGAGCATCAGAGAGAGTGCGATAGGAATCGAACCAGTTGCACACACGTACATCGGAATGGCTATCACCATAACCGCGAGCATCGACAACAGAGGCTTGTCGCCGAACACACCGAAAAAATCATCGGGCACATAAACAGTTATCACAGCTGCTATTATCAGGCCTACTGTAAGCCAGCCGCCAATACTTCCCACAAGGTCGATGAAGCCATAGCGCAGTGCATCGGCGCACTTCCGGGCAAAAGATTTCGCAACCGGCATCCCGTCGGAGCTGCATGCCTTATCGCACGCCACCGGCGCCTCCTGCTTTTCGCTTCTTCCCACAGCAACACCACCGAAGAGTGCCGTCACGAGAGCTGCTATCGGCCTTATCACAGCAAAGGCCGGTCCGAGAAGCGACCATGTGGCCGCTATGCTGTCGACTCCGGTCTGCGGGGTCGCGACAAGGAACGATGTCGACGCAGCCTTCGATGCTCCGTTACGGTGCATGGCAATAGCCGTCGGAAGCACTCCGCACGAACACAGAGGCAACGGTATGCCGATGGCAGCAGCCTTCACGACAGAACGCCAGCCACGCCCTGCGAGGTGACGCGAAATTGTGGTCTGCGGTATGAATGCATGCATCACACCAGCAATGAGAAAGCCAAACAATATGTAAGGCGACATCTCATTGAGCATATATAACAACGAATCAAACAATTCCATTTTTTTATTTTATAAGTGATTGATAAAGGGTGAAAATGAAGTTGAGAAAGTGTAAAGAGCGTAAAAAGTTAAGATAATGGCACTTTCGCAGCTTGTCAGCCCGTCCGCCTGTCAGCCCGTCTGCCCATCCGCCCGTCTGCTTAAATCTCCTTATCCGAGCATTTATCACAAAGACCTGTGATGACAAAATTGCGCTGGCGGCCAATAAAGCCACCGGGCAATTTCACCTCCGGCACCGGCACATCCGGCAGACAGATAGTACGGCCACACCGCTCGCATCGGAAATGAACGTGCTCGTCGCTGTCGGCATCATCGCCATCGCTGTGACAGACTTCGTACTTTACCGAACCAGTCCCATCGGCGATGGCATGAATCAGCCCCGCCTCAAGAAACAATGATATCGAGCGGGAGACAGAACTGCGGTCGACTGTCTCGAGCGCCTTCTCAACCTCAAACGACGACATCGGTGCACACGCCGTCCAAAGCGTTCTGAATACAAGCAAACGCACAGGCGACAGTCTCACACCATGCTCTGCCATACGCGCCTCCATTTCTCTGATGTCTTCTTTCATCGATTTCTAATTTTATAACGCAAAAATACAAAAAATTCCTCGCACACCTTATGCAGACTGACATCTTAGAAACCGGAAACAACGGACTGACAGTACTTTATTCAATTTTACCACGGCTGCTACAGAAAAAAAATTGTGCCGTTTTGCAATTTTTGCATAACTTTGCAGTTTGAAAACAGAGATTTTATATGCAGAAGATACGTAACATCGCTATTATAGCGCATGTAGACCACGGTAAAACTACTCTGGTCGACAAAATGCTCCTCGCCGGTCACCTTTTCAGAGAGAACCAGAATGCCGGCGAACTGATACTCGACAATAACGATCTCGAGCGGGAGCGCGGCATAACAATTCTTTCAAAGAACGTTTCGATAGACTACAAAGGCTATAAAATCAATATCATAGACACACCGGGACACGCCGACTTCGGCGGCGAGGTGGAGCGAGTGCTCAACATGGCCGACGGCTGTCTGCTGCTTGTCGACGCTTTCGAAGGCCCCATGCCCCAGACTCGCTTCGTGCTCCAGAAAGCCATCGAAATGGGCCTCAAGCCAGTGGTGGTCATCAATAAAGTCGACAAACCGAACTGCCGTCCCGAGGAGGTGCAGGAAATGGTGTTCGATCTCATGTTCTCGCTCGATGCCACCGAGGAACAGCTCGACTTCCCCACCCTTTACGGCTCGGCAAAGCAGGGATGGATGAGCGAGGACTACAAAACACCGACCGACAACATTCTGCCCCTGCTCGACGCCATCATCAAATACATCCCCGGCCCCGAAGAGAACCCCGGCGATGCTCAGATGCTGATCACTTCGCTGGACTACTCCAAATATGTAGGCCGCATAGCCATCGGCCGGGTTCACCGCGGCACACTGCGCGAAAATCAGGAAATAGCACTCTGCCGCCGCGACGGCACCACAGTAAAACAGCGCATCAAAGAACTTCACACCTTCGAAGGCATGGGCCGCAAAAAGGTGGAATGTGTCGAGAACGGCGATATCTGTGCCCTTGTGGGTATCGAAGGTTTCGAAATCGGCGATACTATCGCTGACGTCAACAACCCCGAACCGCTTCCCCGCATCGCCATCGACGAGCCTACCATGTCGATGACTTTCACAATCAACGACAGTCCCTTCTTCGGGCGCGACGGCAAGTACGTTACATCGCGCCATATCGGCGACCGTCTCGCCGCCGAACTCGACCGCAATCTTGCCCTTCGTGTGGAAAAAGGCGCCAAGGAAGATATGTGGACTGTTTTCGGACGCGGCGTGCTGCATCTGTCGGTGCTCATCGAAACTATGCGCCGCGAAGGCTACGAACTGCAGGTAGGTCAGCCACAGGTAATAATCCGCGAAATCGACGGCAGAAAATGCGAACCGGTCGAACTTCTCACAATCAACGTGCCCGAGGAATTCGCATCTAAAATGATCGATATGGTGACACGCCGCAAAGGCGATCTTGTGGCAATGAACACCAAGAACGACCGTGTGCAGCTCGAGTTCCAGATACCCTCGCGAGGTATCATAGGCCTGCGCGGCAACGTGCTCACAGCTTCGGGCGGCGAAGCCATCATGGCGCACCGCTTCCTTGAATTCCAGCCCTGGAAAGGCGACATCGAGCGTCGCACCAACGGCTCGCTAATCGCCATAGAATCGGGCACCGCCTACGCCTACGCCATCGACAAGCTTCAGGACCGTGGCCGCTTCTTCATCTTCCCTCAGGAAGAAGTGTACGCCGGCCAGGTGGTGGGCGAGAACGCCAAGGACAACGACATACCCGTCAACGTTACCAAAAGCAAGAAGCTTACCAACATGCGCGCCTCGGGCGCCGACGACAAGGCCCGCATCGTGCCCCCGGTGGTATTCAGCCTCGAAGAAGCCCTCGAGTACATCAAAGAAGACGAATATGTAGAAGTGACGCCCCACCATATCCGCCTGCGAAAGATTATCCTCGATGAAATAGAACGCAAACGCGCCAACCGACAGTGACATTCCGCCCTTTCAGCCTCCGAATCAAAGGCCGTATGCGGCTCTACAGCCGTCCGGCCGTGATGGGCATCATCAATCTGACGCCCGACTCGTTCTATGCGCCGTCGCGCCACGCCGCACCCTCCGATGCCGCCCGCACGGCCGCCGCAATGGTAGCCGAAGGCGCCGACATGCTCGATCTCGGGGCATACTCTTCACGGCCTGGAGCCTCTGAAGTAAGCGAAGCCGAAGAGACCGAGCGCCTCTGCCGCGGTGTCGAGGCTGTCAGAAACGAAATCGGCCCTGAAATTCCGATTTCGGTCGACACCTTCAGGGGCGCCGTAGCCAGGGCAGCTGTCGGAGCCGGTGCCGACATCGTCAACGACATATCGGGCGGCGAACTCGACGCCGGCATGTTCGCCACCGTCGCCGACCTCGGATGTCCATACGTGCTGATGCACATGCGCGGCACACCGGCGACAATGCAGTCGCTCACCGACTACACCGACGTCGCCGCCGAAGTCACAACATACCTCAGCAGGCGTGCAGCCATGCTCCACTCCCTCGGCGTGGCCGACGTAATCGTCGACCCCGGTTTCGGCTTTGCCAAAACCCTCGGACAGAACTACAGGCTGCTTGCATCCCTCGATACCATAGCGGCCCTCGGTATGCCGGTCCTGGCGGGAATGTCGCGAAAGTCAATGCTGTCGCGGCTGCCCGGAGTTGCACCCGAAGCCATACTCTCAGCAACTACAGCCGTCAACACCATAGCCCTCGAGCGCGGCGCGGCCATCGTACGCGTCCACGACGTCCCCGAGGCTGTCGCCGCCGTCGCCGTTGTCTCCGCCCTCAATTCCTCCGACCTTTAAATACTCCTCACAACGTGTTCGATTTCGGAATAAAAGACGCCATCGACATACTGCTTTTCGCAGTACTGCTCTACTACATCTACCGGCTCATGAAAGAGTCGGGCACAATCAATATCTTCTACGGGGTCCTCTCGTTCATAGTGCTATGGGTGCTCGCGTCCGAAATTTTCAACATGCGCCTCATAGGCACCATACTCGACAAGTTTATGGCTATCGGCCTGATTATCCTTGTGATTATATTTCAGGAGCCTATCAAGCGTTTTCTTGTCGAACTTGGTTCACACCGACGGCTGCGCTTTCTCTCGAATCTTTTTCACCACCATAAGGAAGAAGCCGACAACACTGCTCTGGCATGGGTGATGCCCATCGTATATGCCTGCATGAGCATGTCGAAGAGCAAAACCGGCGCACTGATTGTGGTTGAACAGACCGTGCCGCTCGACAACTACGCCAAATCGGGCGACATAATCGACGCCAACATAAATACTCGCCTTATTGAAAACATTTTTTTTAAAAACTCACCCCTCCACGACGGTGCACTCATCATGGCGCACGGACGTCTGCTGTCGGCCGGCTGCATTCTTCCTGTAAGCCACGACAGCGACGTGCCACGCACACTGGGCCTGCGGCACCGCTCAGCTCTCGGCATAGCACAGGCCACCGACGCCGTGGCAATCGTGGTATCGGAAGAAACAGGCAACATATCGATAGCCCACCGGGGAAAACTGTCGACCCGTCTGAGTACTACTGAACTTGAACACCGCCTGAACGCCATCGCCATCATAGCCTCCAAATAACGAACTTTCGCTCTTTTCGGATTGTTCTATTACAGAACTGAATAATCCGAAATATGAAAAAGTATCTCCTTATCCTCACCGCAGCTGTCGCGCTCCTCTCATCGTGCAGTCCCTTCTCGCTGGTAAACACCGAGACCTATAACAACGCCGACCTTGCCGACTACAAAACTTTCCGCATCGTCACCCCTGCCGACGGAAACCGTCTGCCACCCGGCATGGAAATGGTGACATACTACAACATCGCCGCTGCCATACGCGAACAGATGGTGGAACGCGGTTACACCGAAGACCCGGAATCGCCGCTCCTCATCAACATCGGCATAACAGTGCACCGCGAAATCGAAACCGAACCGGCCCTGCCTCCGGGCTACACTCCCTATGCAGGCCCTTACTACAACGGCTTCTACCCCTATTTCATCTATCCCCGCTACAACTATTGGGCCAACTATTACGCCAACGCTCAGGTAATCACCGGAATCTACAAAGAAGGCGTACTGACCATGGACATGGTGAACATCGATACCAAGACGCCGCTCTACTCCGCATCAGTGGCAACTATCATCGAAAACGGTCAGGCACAGTTCCGAAATCTCAAGGGAATAGCCGAAGCTGTCCTCACCCTGTTCTCCAAATACCCCGTGCCGCTGCTCCCTCAGTACCGCAACAAATAAACGGACACCATATAACAGGACAGTATGTGCCGTAATAAATGGACCGGACCCCGGGATGTCAGACACCAAAACTCCCGGGGTCCGGCTGTCTGTCAACAGTCAATTATGAAAAATGATTTTATGTTGTTAAACATATAAAATAATTTGGTGGGTCGAAAAATGGGTGTTAATTTTACACCCAAAACTAAAACTTCAATCATTATCCAATTAATCAAGACCATGAAACTTCTTCCGGCAGCCGCCCTTGTGGCCCTTGTGTTCGCCTCGTGCGGCACCAAAACGGAGGTTCCCGCATCTACCCGTTCGGGTCTCGATCCTCAGAAATTCGAGAGTGAATACCAAGGCGACTCCCTGTCGCTCTACAAGCTTGTTAATGCCAACGGCATGGAAGCATGCTTCACTAATTTCGGCGCACGTCTGGTGTCACTGAATGTACCCGACGCCTACGGCGACTTCCGCGATGTAGTGCTGGGGTTCGACAGCGTCCAGGCCTATTTTCCCGAAAATAATCTCAGCGACTTCGGCGCATCGATAGGCCGCTATGCCAACCGCATCAACAAGGGACAGTTCGCACTCGACGACAGCATCTACCAGCTGCCGATCAACAACTTCGGTCACAGTCTCCACGGCGGCACAAACATGGGCACCCGCGGCTGGCAGTACCGTGTGTACAAGGGCGAACAGTCGTCCGACAGCACCGTGACCTTCACCATAGTGTCGGCCGACGGCGACAACGGCTATCCCGGCGAAGTGACGGCTTCGGTCACCTACACCCTTACAGCCGACAATGCTCTGGCGATAGCCTACGAGGCCACCACCACCAAGCCGACAATCATCAACATGACCAATCACTCGTATTTCAACCTCTCGGGCAACCCCGGGAATACGATTCTGGGAGACTCGCTGTGGATCGATGCCGAAGGCTTCACTCCCGTCGACAGCACCTACATGACTCTTGGCTCCATCGAAGCCGTGGAAGGCACACCCTTCGACTTCAATGTTATGAAAGAAATAGGCCGCGACATAGCCGTAGAAGACATTCAGCTTGTCTACGGCAACGGTTACGATCATAACTGGGTTCTGCGCAATCCCGGCGACATGACAGCTCCCAAACTCAGCCTCGTATCGCCTGAATCGGGTATTAAAGTCGATGTCTACACCGACGAACCAGGCGTACAGGTCTACACCGGCAATTTCCTCGACGGCACCGTGACCGGCAAGAAAGGCATAGTGTACAAACAGCGTGCCGGCGTGTGCATGGAAACCCAGCACTATCCCGACTCACCCAACAAGCCCCAGTGGCCCTCGACGGTTCTCCGTCCCGGTGAAAAATACAGCTCGCATACAATCTACAAATTCGGCGTGCGCTGATTCTGCAAAATACCAAAACCATCATTTCATATTTTAAATCCTGACCTATAATCATGCAATTACTCGACTGGATTGTCATTGCCCTTTTCTTTGTTGCCCTCATCGGCATCATAGTGTGGGTGATGCGCCAAAAACAGAACAACGCCGCCGACTACTTCCTCGGCGGCAAGGACGCCACATGGATTGCCATCGGTGCGTCGATTTTCGCCTCGAACATCGGTTCGGAGCACCTTATCGGTCTTGCCGGCTCAGGCGCTGCCTCCGGCATGGCAATGGCCCACTGGGAAATTCAGGGCTGGATGATTCTTCTTCTTGGCTGGGTTTTCGTGCCATTCTATACCCGCTCGATGGTCTACACCATGCCTGAATTCCTCGAACGCCGCTTCAACGGCGCCTCGCGGACGATTCTTGCCACCATCTCTCTTATCAGCTATGTGCTTACCAAGGTAGCCGTCACGGTCTACGCCGGCGGCCTTGTCTTCCAGCAGGTTTTCGGCATCGAAACCCTCTGGGGCATCGACTTCTTCTGGATCGCCGCCATCGGTCTGGTTATACTCACCGCTATCTACACCATCTTCGGCGGTATGAAATCGGTGCTCTATACATCGGTTCTTCAGACACCCATTCTGCTTCTTGGTTCGCTCATCATTCTTGTGCTGGGCCTGAAGGCTCTCGGTGGCTGGGACGAAATGATGCGTATTTGCTCCATCGAGGAGGTGAACCAGTACGGCGACACGATGACCAATCTTATCCGCGACAACCGCGACCCGCAGTACCCCTGGCTCGGTGCTCTCATCGGCTCTGCTGTTATCGGTTTCTGGTACTGGTGTACCGACCAGTTCATCGTGCAGCGCGTACTCTCCGGCAAAGACGAGAAGGAAGCCCGCCGCGGCACCATATTCGGCGCATATCTTAAACTTCTGCCCGTATTCCTGTTCCTTATTCCCGGCATGATAGCTTTTGCTCTCTCTCACGAAGGTATCGAAGTCAACGGCGAAGTATTCCGTCTCTCCACCCCCGACGCCGCGTTCCCCACTCTTGTCGCCAAACTGCTTCCCGCCGGTGTGAAGGGCCTTATCGTCTGCGGCATTCTCGCCGCTCTCATGAGCTCGCTGGCATCGCTGTTCAACTCGTCGGCCGCCCTCTTCACCATCGACTTCTATCAGCGTTACAAACCAAATACCGATCCCAAGAAACTTGTGCGCATCGGACAGGCCGCTACCGTTGTCATCGTTATTCTCGGCATACTCTGGATTCCCGTTATGCGTTCGATCGGCGATGTTCTCTATCTCTACCTGCAGGACGTTCAGTCGGTACTCGCCCCCGGCATTGCCGCCGCCTTCCTCATCGGTATTCTGTGGAAACGAGCTTCGGCACTGGGCGGCATGTGGGCTCTCCTTTCGGGTCTCATCGTGGGTCTCACACGTCTTGGTGCAAAAATTTACTATACATCAGAGGGCATCGTCGCCGGCGCGAATCCCGACGCCAGTCTCTTCCAGCGTATTTTCTTCGATGAAAACTGGCTGTTCTTCTGCGGCTGGATGCTTGTGTTCTGCCTTGCAGTGGGCGTAATAGTTTCGTTCTGCACCAAGGCTCCCGAGCCTGAGAAAATCAAAGGTCTTGTGTTCGGCACATCGACACCCGAGCAGCGTGCCGCCACCCGCGCCAGCTGGAACCACTGGGATGTCATCAACTCGGTAATCATTCTCGCCATTACCGCCGCCTTCTACTGGTACTTCTGGTAATCGGAACAGCAATGAGCGCATACTATACCCGGAACGACAGACTCTATGTGGCGGTCGACTGCGTGATATTCGGCCTCGACCACGGCCGCCTGTGCCTTCTGCTGACCAAACGCAGCTTCGAACCCGAAGCCGGCAAATGGTCGCTGATGGGCGGCTTCGTGGGCCGCGACGAGAGCGTCGATTTCGCGGCCGCCCGGGTCCTCCGCGATCTCACCGGCCTCGACGGTGTGTACATGCATCAGGTAGGCACTTTCGGAGCCGTAGACCGCGACCCGGGAGAGCGTGTCGTTTCAGTGGCCTACAGCGCCCTTGTGAACATTGCCAATGTCGACAGCAGCGCCGTTGAAGCCCACAACGCACACTGGATGCCACTCGAAGAGCTTCCGGAACTCGGCTTCGACCATCCGCAGATGATAGAACGGGCCCTCGGCTCGCTGCGAAGCAAATTTGCTGTCGAGCCGGTGGCATTCCGTCTTCTCCCGCCGCTGTTCACTCTTTCGCAGCTGCAAAGCCTCTACGAAACAGTGCTGGGCGAAGAAATCGACAAGCGCAACTTCCGCAAGCGTGTGGCCGAGGTCAGCTGTGTGGTGCCGACCGACGAAATCGACAAAACCGGTTCGCGGCGCGGCGCACGCCTCTATCGTTTCGACCAGAATATCTATAATCAAAAAAAACGGTTCAAAATTTAGAATCTCATGCTCGAAGAACTTAAAGAAATAGTATATCGTGCCAATATGAGCCTCGTGGAGCACGGTCTGGTAATTTTTACATGGGGCAACGTATCGGGTATCGACCGGGAAAAAGGTCTCGTGGTAATCAAGCCCAGCGGTGTGAGCTACGACACTATGAAGGCCGACGACATGGTCGTTGTCAACCTTGCCGACGGAAGAGTCGTAGAAGGCGATCTTCGTCCGTCGTCCGACACACCGACACACCTCGCTCTCTACCGTGCCTTCCCCGAAATCGGCGGCGTGGTGCACACACACTCCACCTACGCCACAGCCTGGGCCGAAGCCGGCATCGACCTTCCGAACATCGGCACCACACATGCCGACTACTTCCACAATGCAATTCCCTGCACCCGCGACATGACAGCCGCCGAAGTCGAAGGCGACTATGAGCTTGAAACCGGAAATGTGATAGTGGAGCGTTTCATAGGAATGAATCCTGTCCACACACCCGGTGTGCTGGTGAAGAATCACGGGCCTTTTTCGTGGGGCAAGACACCCGAGGAAGCCGTGCACAATGCCGTTGTCATGGAGCAGGTTGCAAAAATGGCTTTCGTGGCCTATCAGGTCAACCCGCATCTGACAATGAATCCTCTGCTTGTAGAGAAACACTTCTCGCGCAAGCACGGCCCGAACGCTTACTACGGCCAGAAGAAATAAAAATCAACTTTCGCAAGCTCAAGTTGAAGTTAATAAAGTTCAGGAAGTGAAAAAGGTCAAGATTTTACTTTTTAACTATCCTTTCAAATGCGAGCGAATTGAAAACTTGCGAAACCTAATCTCTTAACTCTAAATAAACAATTAAAATGAACATTTTCTCAAACTACGAAGTATGGTGGGTGACAGGTGCCCAGCTCCTATATGGCGGTGACGCCGTCGTGGCTGTCGACAGCCACTCGAAAGAAATGGTTGAAGGTCTCAACAAATCGGGCCGTCTGCCGGTGAAGGTTGTCTACAAAGGCACAGCAAATTCGTCGAAAGAGGTGGCCGACGTGATGAAGGCCGCTAACAATTGCGACGCCTGCATCGGTGTCATCACCTGGATGCACACTTTCTCGCCCGCCAAAATGTGGATTCACGGCCTGCAGCAGCTCCGCAAACCGCTTCTGCACTTCCACACCCAGTACAACGCCGAAATACCCTGGGACACCATGGACATGGACTTCATGAACCTGAACCAGAGCGCCCACGGCGACCGTGAATTCGGACACATCTGCTCGCGTATGCGTCTTCGCCGCAAAGTGGTCGTTGGTCACTGGACCGACCCCGTGGCCCAGGAACACATCGCCGTATGGCAGCGTGTGGCCGCCGCATGGGCCGACAGCCAGGATATGCTCATTCTCCGTTTCGGCGACCAGATGAACAATGTGGCCGTTACCGACGGCGACAAGGTCGAGGCCGAGCAGCGTCTGGGCTATCATGTCGACTACACACCCGTGAGCGAACTGATGGAATACTTCAAGAAAGTGGCCGACGCCGATGTCGACGCTCTCGTTGCAGAATACTTCAAAGAATATGCCCACGATGCCGCTCTGGAAGACAAATCGACCGAAGGCTATATCAAAGTCTGGAACTCAGCCAAGGCCGAGCTGGCACTCCGCGCTATCCTCAAGGCCAAGGGCGCCAAAGGCTTCACAACGAACTTCGACGATCTGGGCACACAGGACATCAACGACCCCAAATTCGTGGGCTTCGACCAGATTCCCGGCCTCGCCTCGCAGCGACTCATGGCCGAAGGCTACGGCTTCGGTGCCGAAGGCGACTGGAAGAGCGCCGCTCTCTACCGTTCGGTATGGGTTATGAGCCAGGGCGCCGGCTGCTCGTTCCTCGAAGACTACACCCTTAACTTCGACGGTGCCAACAGCTCTATCCTTCAGGCACACATGCTCGAGGTATGTCCCCTCATCGCTGCCGAAAAGCCGCGTCTCGAAGTACACTTCCTCGGTATCGGCATCCGCAAGAGCCTCACCGCACGCCTGGTGTTCACATCGAAGCCCGGCGCAGGCATCACCGCTACGGTCGTTGACCTCGGCAACCGCTTCCGTCTTATCGTAAACGATGTGGAATGTATCGAACCCAAGCCTCTGCCAAAGCTCCCCGTGGCTTCGGCTCTCTGGATTCCCATGCCCGACTTCGAGGTAGGTGCCGGAGCATGGATTCTCGCCGGCGGCACACACCACTCGTGCTTCTCCTACAACCTCACGCCCGAATACTGGCAGGACTACGCCGAAATCGCCGGCATCGAAATGCTCCACATCTGCAAGGACACTACCATCGAAGCTTTCAAGAACGAACTCCGCTGGAACGAAGTGTACTACATGCTCAATAAATCGCTTTGCTGATGGACGCCAGAACGATTATCGCCCAGGGTAAGGCCGTGCTCGGCATCGAGTTCGGCTCGACCCGAATAAAAGCCGTCCTCATCGACCCCGACAACAAGCCGATAGCCCAGGGCAGCCACACATGGGAGAACCAGCTTGTCGACGGGCTGTGGACCTACAGCATTCAGGCCATCTGGTACGGTCTTCAGGACTGCTACGCCGACCTCCGCAAGGACGTACTGACAAAGTACGATGTCGAAATCGAACGTCTTGCCGCTATCGGCGTCAGCGCCATGATGCACGGCTACATGGCTTTCGGCGCCGACGGCAACATTCTGATGCCTTTCCGCACATGGCGCAACACCAACACCGGCCGCGCCGCCGCCGAGCTGAGCGAACTGTTTGTCTACAACATTCCTCTGCGCTGGAGCATCTCGCACCTCTATCAGGCTATCCTCGACAATGAGGAGCACGTGGCTAAAATCGACTTCCTGACCACTCTCGCCGGATATATCCACTGGAAACTCACCGGAGAGCGTGTGCTCGGCGTAGGCGATGCCTCGGGCATGATTCCTGTCGACCCGCAGACAAAGAACTACGACGCTGTGATGGTAGCAAAATTCGACAAGCTTGTCGCCCCCCGCGGATTCAAGTGGACTCTCACCGATATTCTTCCGGAAGTCCTTACCGCCGGACAGGCCGCCGGACATCTCACCCCCGAAGGCGCGGCTCTGCTCGATGTGTCGGGCCATCTGGCCGCAGGTGTGCCTTTCTGTCCGCCCGAGGGCGACGCCGGCACAGGCATGGTGGCTACCAACGCCGTGCTTCAGCGCACAGGCAATGTTTCGGCCGGTACATCGTCGTTCTCCATGATAGTGCTCGAAAAAGAACTCTCGAAGCCCTACGAGGTTATCGACATGGTGACAACTCCCGACGGCAGCCTCGTGGCCATGGTGCACTGCAACAACTGCACCTCCGACCTCAACGCATGGGTGAACCTCTTCAAGGAATATCAGGAAATGCTCGGAGTGCCCGTGGACTACAATCAGCTCTACGGTCTGCTCTACAACCGCGCCCTTGAGGGCGACGCCGACTGCGGCGGCCTGATGGCCTACAACTATGTGTCGGGCGAGCCCGTCACCGGCCTCGAAGAAGGCCGTCCGCTCTTCGTCCGCTCGGCCAACGACCGTTTCAGCCTCGCAAACTTCATGCGTGCCAACCTCTACGCTTCGGTTGCTGTGCTCAAAATCGGCAACGACATTCTCTTCAAGGAAGAGAACGTGCAGGTCGACCGCATCACCGGCCACGGCGGCCTCTTCAAAACCAAGGGCGTGGGCCAGAAAGTGCTCGCCGCCGCCCTCAACTCGCCCATCTCCGTCATGGAGACTGCCGGCGAAGGCGGAGCATGGGGCATGGCGCTCCTTGCCGGCTTCCTGGTGTCGAATCCCGACGGCCTCACTCTCCCCGAATATCTCGACCGGAAAGTATTCCTCGGCAATGCCGGCGTCGAGATTGCTCCCGACCCGGCCGATGTAGCCGGTTTCGATGCCTACATCAAAAACTACAACGCCTGTCTGCCGATAGAGCGTGCGGCTGTAGCCGCCAAAAAGTAGGCACCTCGCCTCATAACCAGTAACAGAGGAGCTGCGCGTCGGCGCAGCTCCTCTGTTGTTATTGCAATAGTTTTATTCGCTGATTTTTGCGAGGAAGGCGTCGATGTTGCTGAAGAGGCGCCAGTTTTCGCGGAGCCATTGGGGGTCTTTGTTCCACCATTTCGCGGCAAGCAGTTTTTCTATTGTCGCCGGATCGTAGCGGTAACCGGTCACCTTGGCCGGCACACCGCCTACGACAGCATAGGGCGGCACGTCTTTTGTAACCACGGCGTTCGCCATCACCACAGCGCCGTCGCCTATGGTAACACCGCCTACGATGACGGCTCGTTCGCCTATCCAGCAGTCAGAACCTATCTTCACGGGGATATGGTTCACGGGGTCGGCATAACGGAGTTCGTCGAATGCCTGCTCGGCGGCAAAAGTCATTCCGGCTTTCACACGGTCGGAATGCCGGGTGTAGAAAAAGGGCGATGTCGACACATATGGCGCCTTATAGGGATGAGCTACGTAGACTGTTGCGACATTTCCGGCAATCGATGTATAGCGGCCCACTTCGGCAAAGATATCGCTGTCGTGCCCGATATACGACCCGAAGCCGAGGCGGCCTTTGAAATGCGCCCGGTCGAAAACATTGGTGTGGCCCCCGAAAAAACTTCCCGGGCTTACGCGGGCCGAGAATGCTATGAAATTTTTGCCGCGACGCCAGATAATTTTATAGTACACCAACCGGTAGACGGGTCTCAGCAGAGTCTTGAGCAGTTCTTTCATCATCGTTTCCTTTTACATCTGCAAAAATAGCAAAAATCCCCGAACCTGCCACCGGTACTGTTCTTTGGAATTTTAAGATTTTTTTGTAACTTTGCAGCGGTTTTCTAATATTTTCACATCACTTAAATGCGGGCGACCACGCCCTCATTACAGGCACATTTCAGGTATTATGGGTTTTACGACCATGGCCGGGCGGCTTTGCTCGGCAATTGATTTTCAACCAAAATTGTTTTCATCGCTCAGGCATTACAGCGCCGAGCGTCTCAAGGCCGATATTACGGCCGGTATCGTTGTAGGCATCGTGGCTCTTCCGCTGGCAATCGCTTTCGGCATCGCCTCGGGAGTGAATCCGTCGATAGGTCTTATCACTGCCATCATCGGCGGCTTCATTGTTTCGTTCCTCGGGGGCAGCACGGTGCAGATAGGCGGCCCCACGGGAGCTTTCATCGTGATAGTCTACAATATCATAGCTCAGTTCGGCCTCCACGGCCTCGCCATAGCCACATTCATGGCCGGCATCATTCTTGTGCTGATGGGGCTTTTCCGTCTGGGCACTGTCATCAAATTCATACCCTATCCTATTGTGGTGGGCTTCACGGCCGGCATCGCGCTGACTATATTCTCCACTCAGATCAACGACTTCTTCGGCCTCGGCCTGCGCGACATTCCCGGCCAGTTCATTCCCAAATGGGGCATGTACCTGAGTAATTTCGACAAGATATCACTGCCGACGCTGGCAACGGCGCTTGTTTCTCTATTCATAATTATAGCAGCTCCGAAAATATCGAAGAAACTGCCCGGAGCGCTGATAGCCATTGTCGTTGTAACTGCCGGCTGCTATCTGCTGGGGCTCGGCTGCGACAGTTTCCACGTAGAGACCATCGGCGACCGTTTCGGCAACATGCCCACCGACATTCCCCAGCCGCACGGCTTTGTCATCAACATGGCCACCATCAACATGCTGCTGCCGTCGGCATTTACCATAGCCGTCCTCGGCGCCATCGAGAGTCTTCTGTCGGCGACGGTGGCCGACGGTGTGACCGGTTCGCGCACCAACAGCAACACCGAGCTTATCGGTCAGGGTCTGGCCAACGTCGCCGTTCCGTTTTTCGGCGGCATTCCCGTGACCGGCGCAATCGCCCGCACCATGACCAACATCACCAACGGCGGCCGTACACCGGTGGCCGGCATTGTCCACGCTCTGGTGCTTCTGCTGATTTTCCTCTTCGCAATGCCCCTCATCAACTATGTGCCGATGGCATGTCTGGCGGCAGTGCTTATGGTTGTGGCCTACAACATGAGCGGCTGGCGCACAATAGTGGGCATTTTCCATGCTCCGAAAAGCGACATATCGGTGCTTGTGGTCACATTCCTTCTGACGGTGATTTTCGACCTCACCATCGCCATCGAAATCGGTCTTCTTCTGGCAGTGGTCCTGTTTCTGCGCCGTGTCACTGAAAACACCGAAATCAAGGTCTACTCCGAGCAGCTCGATGTCGCCGCCGGCACCGACATCAGCAACCACGAAGTACTCAACGTGGCCCGCGGCGTGAGTGTCTACGAAATCGACGGCCCGTTCTTCTTTGGTGTCGCCACCAAGTTCGACGAAATGATGCGCTCCACAATGGTCGAAAAGCCCGTTGTCCGCATCATTCGCATGCGAAAAGTGTCGTTCATCGATGCTACAGGCCTGCACAACCTCGAAATCCTCATCAAGTCGTCGCAGAACGAGGGTATCCACATCGTGCTTTCGGGCGTGCGCAGCAATGTGCGCACCGTTCTGGAGCATGCCGGCATCGACCGTATGATAGGCCACGACCATATCTGCGACCACATCGACAAAGCTGTCATCATGGCCAACCTGATAGCAGCCGACGCCCGCAATCCGAACAAAAAGCAGGGTTAAATAATGAAAAAACACGCCACGGAATAAAAAAATAAGATTAAAATTTGTGGGTGTAAAAAAAACACCGTACCTTTGTGGCGTTTTTGAAAGCAAACAATTGTTTTATTACTAAATCAAAACGTTAAGATGAAAAAGTTAGTATTGATGCTCGCTGTTGCATTCAGCATGTCGTTCGTAGCATGTGGCAACAAAGAAGCTGCTGCTGAAGCTGAAAACACTGCAGCTGATTCTGTAGAAGCTGTTGTTACTGAAGTAACTGAAGTAGCTGGCGCCTGCGCTTGCGGTGACTCCTGCGCTGCAAAATGCGGTGACTCCTGCACATGTGCAGCCGACACAGTTGTAGCTGCTGCTGTTGAAGTAGCCGAAGCTGGTAAATAAGCCAACTCCCGAAGCTAAATAAAGCGCTTCAGCGCTTTTCAAACCGATTAGAAGAGGTCATTCGCAAGGCGAGTGACCCTTTCATTTATATATAAGGAGGATCCGGAAATGAATGGAACAGGGGAAAAAGAATCCGAAATTCAACAGTCGGCCGACAAGATCAATCAGCTGGAACTGTTGTGGAACAGCGAATACATCAAGGTGATGATCTGCAATTTTCTGCTCTTTTTCGCTTTCTATCTTCTGACGCCTCTGCTGCCTATCTACCTCGACAGCGAGTTCCACGCCGATAAAGATGTAATCGGCCTTGTGCTCTCGGGCTATGTTGTCGCCACATTGCTTGTCAGGCCCTTCAGCGGCTTCATGGTCGATGTGTTCAACCGGCGCAAGGTGCTGTCGCTGTGCTTTTTCTTCTTCTTTCTGTGTTTCACAGGCTATATCGGAGCTGGCACGCTGCTGATGTTCACCATAGTGCGCACCATGCACGGCATTCCTTTCGGCGCCACCACGGTGGCGAACTCCACGGTGGCCATCGATGTGCTTCCTTCGTCGCGACGAAACGAAGGAATAGGCTACTACGGCCTGAGCAACAACATTGCCATGGCAATAGCACCATCGGCGGGAATATGGATATATTCTGCCACAGGAAATTTTGCCCTTCTGTTCTGGATTTCGCTGGTGCTGTCGTGCGCGGGATTTCTGCTGACTACCCGAGTGAAAATACCGCATCGCCAAACCGTGGCAAACAAGCCCAAAATATCGCTCGACCATTTCTTTCTTATTCCGGCGTGGCCTCTGGCAGCCAACATACTGCTCTTCGGCCTCTGCTGGGGCGTGATGCAGAATTATGTAGCCATCTTCGGGCAGGAACGTC
>CABQCA010000011.1 GCA_902462525.1 uncultured Porphyromonadaceae bacterium
CGGCGCCTTCGGTCGATGTTGTTTTTACCATCAACGGCGGCGAGGGGCCGGTACAGGGCAGTGCTACAATGGCCAAGGACCGCTATTTCCTGAGTACGCCGGTTCTTACGGTGTGGTACGACGGGCGAACGCAGTGGACCTATCTTAAAAGTACAGATGAGGTGAGCATCACCGAGCCGACAGCCGACGAGCTTATCGCCGCAAATCCTTTTGCCATTCTGTCGGCAGCTTCCGACAACTATACTCTGCGTCAGCTCACCGACTCGCAGGGCCGCAAGCGTGTGGAACTTACACCTAAATCGAAGATGTCGGGCATATCGAAAATCGTGCTTTTCATCGATCCCGCCACATATTACCCGCATGCTATGGTCGTGAACTTCGACGATGGCCGGAGCGTTGATGTAGTGATAGATAAAGTGACTGCCGGAACCACGAAACCCGTCAGCGCTTTCCGATACGATAAAAACCGCTTTCCGGCGACTGAAATAATAGATTTACGATAATTTCATTAAAATCCCATATGAACACACACAGCACCCGTTGTCTTATAATAGGAGCCGGACCTGCCGGCTACACTGCTGCTATCTACGCCTCGCGCGCAAATCTGAAACCCCTGCTCATCGAGGGCCTTCAGCCGGGCGGACAGCTTACCACAACAACTGAAATAGAGAACTTTCCGGGTTATCCGGCAGGTATTTCAGGCCCTAAAATGATGGAAGATTTCCGTGCGCAGGCTGAACGCTTCGGCACGGTGTTCATTTCGGGCGTGGTTACGGCTGTCGACTTTTCCAGGCGTCCTTTCACCGTCACCGTCGACAACGGTGCCGCCACTGTCGAGGCATCGGCCGTGATTGTGGCTACAGGTGCGTCGGCCCGCTATCTCGGTCTGCCCGACGAGGAGCGTTTCCGCGGCATGGGAGTTTCGGCATGTGCCACCTGCGACGGTTTCTTCTTCCGCGGACGCCCAGTCGCTGTGGTCGGTGGCGGCGATACCGCCTGCGAGGAGGCTCTTTACCTCGCCACACTTGCCTCGAAGGTCTACATGATTGTGCGCAAGGATTATCTGCGGGCATCGAAGTATATGCAGCAGCGTGTGGCCGAGTGTCCCAACATCGAGGTGCTTTTCAACACCCAGACCGTGGGTCTCACCGGCAGCGAACTGCTCGAAGGTGCGAGTCTGGTGCAGTTCAAGGGCACGGAGAACGAGAAGGAACTCGAAATTCAGATCGACGGCTTCTTTCTTGCCATCGGTCATTCACCGAACACCGATGTGTTTAAAGGCGTTCTGGATCTTGATGCACAGGGATATATCGTGACAAAGGATCATAGTACGGCCACAAGTGTCGAAGGCGTGTTCGCCGCCGGCGATGTCGCCGACCCTGTATATCAGCAGGCTGTGTCGGCCGCCGGTTCGGGTTGTCGCGCCGCCCTCGATGTCGAAGCCTTTCTGCTAATGAATCCCGACAATGCCTAAACTACAGAAAACAAACGCGGCCCGGCTGCTCGATGCCG
This sequence comes from uncultured Porphyromonadaceae bacterium, assembly GCA_902462525.1. Taxonomy (GTDB): domain Bacteria; phylum Bacteroidota; class Bacteroidia; order Bacteroidales; family Muribaculaceae; genus CAG-873. Next base: position 1,513 of record CABQCA010000011.1, read on the forward strand.
CCGGAATCAGCTATGAGCTCATACCCTACAAGTTCGACGAGAACGACCTTGCGGCAACTCATGTAGCCGAGGAACTCGGAGAGGATATTGCAACGGTATTCAAGACACTCGTTCTGCACGGCGACCGCACGGGCTATTTCGTTTGTGTGGTTCCGGGAGACCGCGAGGTCGATCTCAAGAAAGCAGCGGCCATTTCGGGTAATAAAAAGGCCGAGATGATACCCATGAAAGATCTTCTCGGCGTGACCGGCTACATTCGCGGCGGTTGTTCGCCGGTTGGCATGAAAAAGCCGTTTCCAACGTTTTTCCACCGCACGGCATCTGATTTCTCCATTATCTATGTCAGTGCGGGCCAGCGGGGGCTTCAGCTGAAGATAAATCCGGCCGAACTGATAGCCTTCACGGGTGCGGCTGTCGGCGATCTGGTGAAATGAATACGTTCGGCAACATCTACCGGCTGACGGCTTTCGGCGAGAGCCACGGTCCGGCCATAGGAGGCGTCATCGACGGCGTTCCGGCAGGCATTGCCATCGATTTCGAGGCGGTGGAGGCGCTGATGGAGCGTCGCCGTCCGGGCCGGTCGCCGCTTGCAACGGCGCGTAACGAGGCCGACCGGGTGGAATTCCTCTCCGGTCTTCTCGACGGTGTCACTCTCGGCACTCCTGTCGGTTTCATAATCAGGAACACCGACCACCGTTCGTCGGATTACGACGAAATGTCGCTGCTATATCGTCCCAATCATGCCGATTACACTTATGATGTCAAATACGGCATACGTGAGTTCCGTGGTGGAGGTCGCGCCTCTGCCAGAGCCACGGCATCGTTTGTGGTTGGTGGAGCGATAGCGCTTCAGGCACTTGGCGCCTTAGGCGTGAAGATAGTGTCGGAGGTTGTGAGTGTCGGCGGCTGCCATGGCTCTTACAAAGATTTTGAAAAAATCGTAGCTGCCGCGAAGACCGCGGGCGATAGTGTTGGCGGCGTGGTCGAATGTCGTGTCAGCGGTGCGCCGGCAGGGCTTGGTGAACCGCTTGCCGGCAAACTTCAGAGCATGCTTGCGCAGGCAATGATGAGCATAAACGCCGTGAAAGGTTTTGAATACGGCGACGGTTTCGCTGCCGCCGACAGCCGTGGCAGCGAGAGCGCCGACGAATTCCGGGCTGATGAAAACGGGTGCATACGCACCGTTGCAAACCATTCCGGCGGTATTCAGGGCGGCATTTCAAACGGCGAGGACATTGTTTTCAGAGTCGCCTTCAAACCTGTTCCGACCATCTCACAACCTCTGCATACCGTCGATAAGTCGGGCCGGGAAGCCATCCTCAGGGCTCGTGGCCGTCACGACCCGTGTGTGGTATTCCGTGCGCTGCCGATAGTGGAGGCTATGGCTGCGATGGTGGTTTTCGATGCCGTGCTGATGAATCGCAGCGCGCGTTTCCGATGAATCCTTATTACAAGGAATACAGCGAATTTTTAGCCGAACATTTTTCTGGCAAAGTGCAGAAACTGCCTGTAGATGTCGGCTTCACATGTCCGAACCGCGACGGAACGCTTGGCCGCGGCGGATGCATCTATTGCGACAACAGGGCTTTCAGTCCCGACTGGTCGAAACGCCGCGAAAGCGTGGCTGTACAGATAGCCCGTGGCAAGGCTTTTTTTAGTAGAAAATATTCGGATATGCGTTATCTGGCGTATTTTCAGAGCTATACGAGTACATATGCTCCCGAAGACCGTCTGCTCGCCTGCTATCGTGAGGCCCTTGCTCAGCCTGAAATCGTAGGAATCGTCATCGGTACCCGGCCCGACTGTATGCCCGACAGTCTTCTCGATGCTCTCGGCACACTCGGTGCCGAAGTGTTTGTGGAGTTCGGCGCCGAGAGCAGTCACGATGTCACGTTAACCGCAATAAACCGTTGTCACACATGGGCTCATACTGTCGATGCGGTAATGCGTACGGCTGCCCGTGGTTTTCCTGTAGGAGTTCATCTTATACTCGGACTCCCAGGTGAAACCGAAGCGATGATGGCCGAAACAGTGAGGCGTGTCGGGGAGCTACCGGTATCGGTTGTCAAATTCCACCAATTGCAGATTCTGCGGGGTACGGCACTTGCCGAAATGGCTCCGGAAACAGATATACCGTTGTATACGGCCGAAGAATACGCCTCTTTGTGCGCACGGCTGCTGCGCAATCTCAGGCGCGATATCGCCGTGGAGCGGTTTGTGTCGCAGGCGCCGCAAACAATGCTCATAAGCCCGCGCTGGGGATTGAAAAGCAGTCAGTTTATCGCGCTTTTGCACAAAAAACTTGGCGAGAATTTGAATGAGATGTAAAATTTAATTAATTTTGTGGAGAATATACCGTGTCCGGATATGTCCGGATCAATATTCAAGCTATTAATTATCAGATTAGTAAATAAATACGCGATATACGCAGATGCTTAAGAAATTCTTCATTTCCATGCTCGGCACAATGGCCGGCATGTGGATCTCATTCTTTTTACTGATTATCGGCGGTCTTATGATAGCCGGAATCGCAGCAGGCGACGACACCCGAAAAGTGAGCAAGCATTCTGTGCTTGTGCTCGACCTGAAAGGCGACATTCAGGAACGTGTGCAGCCTACGTCGTTCATGAGTCTCCTCCAGGAAGGAGATAACAATGCTCCGACACTCGATGAACTTCTCCGTGCCGTCCGCGGTGCTGCCAGGGACAGCAAAATCGAAGGACTATACCTGAAATGCAACGGAGCATCGATGGGAGCAGCTTCACGCGAGGAACTTCTTGAAGCTATCAATGAGTTCAAGGAAAGCGGCAAATGGATTTATGCTTATGCCGACGCCTATGCGCAGGGCGACTACCTGCTGGCGTCTGCTGCCGACAGTATTTTGCTAAACCCCATGGGGGCCGTTGATATCCACGGCGTGGGTGGTGCAACGCCTTTCTTTACAGGTCTGCTCGATAAACTGGGCGTCAAGGTTCAGATTATCAAGGTCGGTACTTATAAGAGCGCGGTCGAGCCTTTCATTCTCAAGGAAATGAGTGAACCTGCGCGTCGCCAGATGCAGCAGTACATCGACACTATATGGTCGTTCACCGCCGGTAATATCGCTGCCAACCGCGAAATTCCCGTTGCCGAAATCGACAGCATGGCCTCGCAGATGATTTCCCAGCAGCCGGCTGCTGTGTTTGTGGAAAACGGGCTTGTCACCAGTCTGACTTACGAACGCACTGTCGACGATGCCATTGCCGGACAGCTCGGTCTTGACGACGGCGAGGAGGTGAGCTATATTTCTGCGGCCGAATACCTCGAGTCGTCCGACATTATGTCGGTGCTGGAAAATAACGACAAGAAACATATTGCAGTATACTATGCTGTTGGCGATATTAGCGACAGTGGCGACGAAGGCATTGTGGGGCCCAATGTTGTGTCCGACATCTGTGGCCTTGCCGAAAACGACAAGGTGAAAGGCCTTGTTCTCCGTGTGAACTCCCCCGGCGGCAGCGCTTTTGCTTCAGAGCAGATTTGGGAGGCCATTCAGTACTTTAAGGAGCAGGGAAAACCTGTGTATGTGTCGATGGGTGACTATGCGGCTTCGGGCGGCTACTACATCAGTTGCGGCGCCGACAGTATTTTTGCCGATGTCACAACCGTCACCGGTTCGATAGGCGTTTTCGGAATGATTCCCGACCTCTCGGGCCTTGTCACCGACAAACTCGGAGTCACTTTCTCAACGGTCGAGACCAACCCGAATGCAGCCGGCGTGATGCTGACCAAAGCTATGACCCCCGAGCAGCATGCTGCAATGCAGAAGAGCGTGGAGAATATCTATGAACTGTTCACAAGCCGTGTTGCCGAAGGCCGCGGCATGGAGCAGGATTCAGTCAAGGCTATTGCCGAAGGCCGCGTATGGATAGGCGCTGATGCCGTTCAGCTCGGTCTTGTGGATCGCATAGGTTCGCTTTATACGGCTGTCGGCGCTATGGCACGCGACCTCGATATGACCCGCAAGGATGTTGTGGCTTATCCTCAGAACGAAGAGACTATGTGGATGCAGATGCTCCGCGAATCGGGTTCGCTCGATGGTCTCAGGGCCGGCGACATGCCTTTTGATGCCGAAACAGCTCGCTTCCTCCATTTTGTGAAAACACTCCGCACCATGAATCCCATGCAGGCACGCATGGAAGCGATCGAAATAAGATGACGAAACGAGGCCTGATGTCGAAACTTGTGCTGCTGCCGTTCTCGAAAGTGTACGGCGCGATAACCTATACCCGCAACAAGCTCTTTGACCTCAAGGTTCTCAAACCCACCGAGTTCGATATCCCCGTAGTGTGCGTAGGCAATCTCGCTGTCGGTGGTACCGGCAAGACGCCTCTTGTGGAATATGTGGTGAAGGCTCTCAGAAAGAAGAAGAATATCTGTGTGCTTTCACGCGGCTACCGCAGGCGAACAAAAGGCTTTATCATGGCCGGCACGCACTCCAAGTCGGACGACATCGGCGACGAGGCTTTTCAGATTTACCATAAGTTCGGAGGGGCGATTGCAGTAGCCGTATGCGAAGACCGCGTGACAGGCATCAACGAGATACGCCGCATCAATCCGGCCATAAACATGATAGTCCTTGACGACGGCTTTCAGCACCGCTATGTGAAACCGACGGTGTCGATTGTTGTCACGGAATTCGCCCACCCCATCTACGAGGACTATATGCTCCCTTACGGTCGCCTTCGCGAGAATAAGCGCGGCATAAACCGAGCCGATATCGTGGTGGTGTCGAAGTGTCCCGAAACGATACGGCCCATTGATTACCGCACTACAGTGACCGGTCTGAACCTCTATCCCTATCCCACCCAGGCGCTCTATTTTTCAAGGTACAGCTACATGCCTCTCGAGCCGGTGTTCCCCGATGTAGCCATGGCTGTGCCGTTTCTGGATTATCTCACGTCGTCCGATTCGATTCTCGTTGTGGCAGGCATCGGCAACCCCAAGCCTTTCGTACGCAAAATCAAGAGCTATCAGGCCAGGGTGAAAGTCGATGTCTATCCCGACCATCACAACTACACCAAGAAAGATATCGACCATATCCTCACCCGCTTCCGTTCGCTCAAAGGCAAACAGCCCATAATCGTCACTACCGAGAAAGATGCTGTGCGCCTTGCCTGCAATCCTTACTATCCCTACGAACTGAAGGCTCACACTTACTATCTGCCGGTGGAAGTGAAAATAACGCCCCCGTCGGAGGTGAAAATTCACCCTTTCGATCAGGAACCCGGCATAATAGAGCAGATAGAGAAACTTTTGGCTGAAGCGGGATTCTGAAAATGAACCTCTCGCGCTACGTCCGCGTTCTACCAACATACTAACTTAAATACGCCATGCTTGAAAAAATCAAACAGACCGCCGACTATCTTCGCGGTCGTGTGGGCGGTGAAATGCCCAAAATAGCCGTAATACTCGGCACAGGTCTCGGAAATCTTGTAGATCACATCGACGATAAACTCTATATTCCCTATTCCGAAATCCCCAATTTCCCTGTTTCGACAGTCCAGGGCCATAAGGGCAACCTTATTTTCGGCACTATGGGAGGCCGCAAGGTAATGGCAATGCAGGGCCGTTTCCACTACTATGAAGGCTACGACATGAAGACCGTCACCTTTCCGGTGCGAGTTTTCAAAGCTCTCGGTGTTGAAACTCTCTTCGTGTCGAACGCCGCCGGCGGTATGAACAAGGAATTCAAAGTGGGCGATGTCATGATTATTACCGACCACATAAACCTCTTCCCCGAGAATCCTCTCCGCGGTCACAATTACGACGAGCTCGGCCCGCGCTTCCCTGCCATGACTGAGCCTTACAGCAAGGAACTTATCGCCCTCGCCGACAAAATCGGCGCAGAAAAGGGAATACGTCTGATGCACGGTGTTTATGTAGGCACCACAGGTCCCACATTCGAGACTCCGGCCGAGTACGAGTACTTCCGCGTAATCGGCGGTGACGCCGTGGGCATGTCGACAGTCCCCGAAGTTATTGTGGCCCGTCACGGCGGCATGCGTGTGTTCGGTATTTCGGTAATCACCGATCTCGGTGGTAAGGATATCACAGTGGCGCCTTCACACGAAGAAGTGCAGGAAGCCGCCATAAAAGCGCAACCTACCGTCGAGGCTCTGATGAAGGAAATGGTAGTACGCAGCTGATCAGGTCATGGAAATTTCTGAACTTGGCGAATTCGGACTCATCGACCGTCTGACCGCGGATATGCCTGCGGTCAACGACAGTACTGTCAGGGCTGTCGGTGACGATTGCGCCGTGCTTCACTATTCAGCCGACACCGATGTGCTGGTGACAACCGACCTTTTGCTCGAAAACGTGCATTTCGACCTCACCTATGTGCCTCTGAAGCATTTGGGCTACAAGGCCGCTGTGGTGAACTTCTCCGATGTCTACGCCATGAACGGGCGTCCGAAGCAGATCACGGTGTCGCTCGGCATTTCCAAACGCTTCGCTGTGGAGCATATCGACGCTCTTTACGACGGCATACGCCACGCTTGCGAGGTGTACGGCGTCGATATCGTCGGAGGCGACACATCGGCATCGCACCAGGGCCTTGTAATATCCATCACCTGCATCGGCGAGGTAGCCAAAGGGCAGGCTGTGGGTCGCGACGGCGCTCACGACACCGATTTGATCTGTGTCAGCGGCGACCTCGGCGCGGCATACATGGGTCTGCAGCTTCTTGAACGCGAAAAGGCTGTGTCGGTAGGACAGAAGGATTTCGAGCCCGATTTCGCCGGCAAGGAGTACCTTGTGGAGCGTCAGCTCAAGCCAGAGGCTCGTCGCGACATCGTGGAGGCACTCGCCAAAGCCGGTGTCAGACCTACAGCTATGATGGATATCAGCGACGGCCTTTCGTCGGAGCTCCTGCACATCTGCAAGGCATCGGGCACAGGCTGCCGTGTCTACGAGGACCGTATTCCTATCGATTATCAGACCGCCGTAATGGCCGAGGAACTGAACATGAACCTCGTGACAGCTGCTCTCAACGGCGGCGAGGACTACGAACTCCTTTTTACGGTGCCCCTTACCGACCACGATAAGGTGAAAAACATCGAAGGCGTCAAAATGATAGGCTACATCACGAAGCCCGACCTCGGAGCCGCCCTGATCACCCGCGACGGCGCCGAAATCCCTCTCCGCGCCCAGGGCTGGAACCCCCTCGCCGAGTCTGACAAATAATCCGCCGCATCTCATTTATCAAAAGAGCAGCCGCCCTTCCGGGATGCTGCTCTTATCTTTAATAAATTACTCCGCCAATTATGGTTTGGAAAATGTTTTTTCTGATGAATTGTTTGGCGGTTATGGTTGGAATGATTATTTTTGTCGCAACGACAGCTGTTCCTTTTGCTGTCTGTGTATCAGGTAGAATGAAGGCGTCTCCTGCACCTGCGCTTTCGAAGTTATTCCAATCATGCAACAGACAGGTGCATGTTGCTTAATCTGCATTATGCGAAAAACACTTATTTTAAGTATCGTCGCGGCTTTTGTGCTTATGGCCGTTGCAGTTACCCCCCCCATCTGTATTAGACTGTGTATCAGCTGATTCGGGTGATTGGCTGGTGTGGAAAAGTGAAAATTACGAAATTTCCGGCTGGGAACGCACGGAAGAAAACGGTGATTATGTCTATACAACCAGCGTAGAGCCTTCCGACAAAGACAGGGCTCTCGAACTTTGGAAATCTCTTCCATTATCATACTATGAATCCTTATGGGAACTACCCCGAAAAGTAGAAATAAAAAAGGCAGAAGAGAGTGAATGGCTGACCATTAAGGCCGGATCTCTCACTTTAATTCCTGCGGGATACGGGGATATCAGATTTCAGGTGGGACGCGGGTTGAGTTTTGTATCCTTAGGGTCAGAACCTTTATCAGAAGATACGGTAGAAACCGAAATAAAGGTTATCGACGGAACATTGAGCGAGTCCGGCAAGTCAATAAATTTTGTCAATCCTTACTCTCCTTCTATTGAATTTGAAATAGTGCCGACCGATCCTGAACAGATGAAAAAGCTTACACGTGGTGTCGCATATATCAAATTTTCAGATGATGTGTATTACAATGATCTCAAAGAGAGAAAAGTTTATGCCGTTGTCAATGGCAAAAATACTGAACTGGATTTTTCTTCTGAAATTTCATCTGGTATTTATAATAATGAAAACAGCTTTTTAATTCCTGTTCCCCCAGGGACAGAAAAACTTGTAATAAAAATGGCGTGGGCTGCTGTACCCGAAAATTATTATGATGATTATTACGATGTTCCTCCTACAGGTGCCTTTGTTAATAAAGTAGTGGTGTGTCAGGGAGCAGTCAAAGCCCCTGGGTGTTACTTTGAGACCAAACCTTCTTTATGGTACGACACCGACGGCGACGGTGTGAAAGAATATATTTATGAAAGTCGCCTTATGAAAGCTTTCGGTGAAAACCGAAATGTCACCCTCGATCTTAACCCTCATTTCGGATCCATTGGAGGATTTTTCCCTTATGGGAATAAAGAGGTCGGAACCTATAAAGAGTACGGATACTACGAGGAGAACGCTCTCTATCTTTCGAGAGTCGACGGAGTGCATTCGGAACTCATACAAATTATCGATAACAAAAGGGGATCGGTCGGCACGATAGACAGCGATAATTCCGGAGGCACCGATTTTCATACCAGTTCTTATGAGGGACACTACATCTATAAAATTAACTCTGAGGGCAAATACGTGAAGATGCCAATGCAGCTTATGACGCTGGAAGAATACTACAAACTGCCGGCGAAAGACCCCTACGTGAATCCTCTCGATATGTCGCAGATGTTTGTCCGCGACGCTCCTTCTTCGGAAACATTCGGCGATCTGAGTGCCGTCGACCTCAACGGCGACGGCTATCTCGACTTCATAAATGCCTCCTCAGGCAATTATCTGCTCAACACCGGCATGGGTTCCTATGTTTCGGAGAGTTTCGGCGGCAAGGTGATATTCCGCGATTTCGACGGCGACGGTATGCAGGATTTGCTCGTATATAACCAAAAAACGAAGGTTGTGTCGGTCATTTTCCAGCGGTCCGGCGGTGACGCTGTCACCAAGGAGCTGATGAAAGGGCTTGCCTGCAGCGATCGGATATGGTGCCGCGACTTCGACGGTGACGGTGATGTCGATATTCTCATTCCCTTCGACAGTGATAATAACAGCGGGCAAGCCTACCTTGTGATGATGGAAAACCGAGGCAACTGCACATTCAAGAAGCATGAGAACTATGTGGAAGGCTCGCAGAAATTCATGAACTGTGTCGACCTCAACGCCGACGGGGTTTATGAGATTTTGTCGAGAACCAATCGAGATGCTTACGTATGTCACCATCTCAACGGTTACAAAGTAATGAGCCGGCCGGACACCCTCTTATATGGCAACGGTGAAGTATTGCCTCTGGACATGGACAACAGCGGCATAATGCGGATTGTCACAAAAAGTCGGGGCATCGTTACGCCGGCTCCCGAAGCCGTTAACACTCGCCCCGAGCGCCCAGCCGCGCCCAATGTGGTTTACGATGCTGACAACGAGCGCCTCACCGTGACTTGGGAAAAAGGCAAGGACAAGGAGACGGCATCGGCCGATCTTACCTATGAACTGCGCATAGGCACAGCCCCGGGCAGCGGTGATCTTGTGTGGGCCGACGCAAATGCCGACGGCACACGTCGCAACCTGATGCCCGGAAACAGCGGCTACAACCTGCTGCGCCGTTTCAATACCTCGGCATGGCCGGCCGGCAAAATTTATGTGTCTCTGCAGGTGGTCGACGACTGCCTTCGCGGTTCTGAATTCAGCGAGGCGGCAGTCTTCGAGAAATCCGCTCCGACAGGTTTCCTGATTTCGACAGCTGACGAACTCTGCGCTGTTGACGAAACTCTCAGTCTCTACACCGGTTTTGTTCCCGCCGAAGGCACAAGCTACCGCTGGGAACTCGGCGACGGTGAATTGCGGCAGATTTCCCCCACTGAATATGAGGCAGTCTTTCATACTCCGGGCGAGAAGACCATTACTCTTGTCGCTACTTCGGCCGACGGCAAGACAAGTTACACGAGCAAAAGAACTGACATCGTACCGGCACGCTTGGAGGCCAACGGTTATCTCAATGTGACGGCAGCCTTCGACATGGACCTCGACGGCAAGCAGGAAGTATTTGCAGGCAAGTTCTATGAAGGTGACGAGAACGGCGTTTACACCGACATCAAGCGCCTGTACAACACAAGTATAGACAAGCCCGATGCAATCACCGATATCAACAAGGACGGTCTGCCTGATTTTATCGTAGGCACCAAGTTCTACATCAATGCGGAAGATAAATCTTTCGATACCGAAGAGGAGGAACTTTCACTTGCAAAATATACAATCGGAGACCTCGACAACGACGGTTATCCGGATATCATATACAATAGTTGTATATATCGCAACAGCGGTGATTTTGTCAACTATGAGAAAGTGACGGGGTCGGGGCTTCCCTCCAGCACCTACTACTGGCTCTACCACGACTTCAACGGCGACGGGCTGACAGACTATGTTACCACTGACACTAAAGACTTGTCGTTTGTGGTCTATGAGAATCTTGGAGGCATGAAATTTGCGGAGTGCCGCCGCATTAAGTTGCCCGAAGAATGCAACAGTATGCCAAGGGATTATATCGTCGGCGATTTCGACGGAGATAACCTTCCTGATATCTCATTCACTATGGCGTCATACTTTGGGGGGGGTGACTTCAACCGTGAAGTTCCTGTTTATTGTCTGGAATGACGGGACTTATACTAAGGTTCCCGCGCCAGACGGACACGAATTCAGGATGATTTGCAATATCGGCGACATTGACAACAATGGCTGCGATGACATCAGTGCGGGAAAGTTCTGCGTTTATCCCAACCCCGACCACAGCTACTCAATCCTTAAACACGGCCAAGATGTCTCTTATGTCATACCCATGTATCTTCGGACCGACGGGCGTGTCGGAGTCGGCAGTTATGCCCTCTTCTGCCGGAAAAACACTGCTCCGGAAGCTCCTTCAGAACTAAAGTATGCCGTCGAGGGCGGTATGCTCGTCGTCAGCTGGAACGCCGGCTCCGACAAAGAGTCGCCTGCGAGTGCCCTCTACTATAACATTTCGATAAAGAAGAAGGGCGCTGAGGGCGAGAACGCTTATATCATTTCGCCCCTCAACGGCACCACCGACTTTGTGTCGGTGCCTGCAGGAGCGCAGCTTCTCCGCGGCACCATGTACAAGCTGCCTCTCATCAATTTGCCCGACGGCGCCATCGAAGTGCGCGTGCAGACAGTTGACCGTCAGGGTCTCACCTCGGCCTTCTCCGATATACTCGAAATTTCCGATGTCACGCCGCAACTTTTGCTGATGCCCGAAGAGACCATGGTCAACAAAACGACGAATGTGATTCTCGGTAACGGCATAGAGGCCGGCGATGTCGACTTTGGTACGGATGCCGAAATTCTGGCAACCGCTGGGCGTACTGTCGATGTTCGCTGGCTGCAGGCCGGTATACACAAGATAACGGTGAAAGGCCGCGAGTACGAGATTATGGTTCATGAGGAAATTAATCCTATATTCTCTTTCCCCGCTGTCATAGACAAGAAAGAGCATATCCGCGTTTTCTGCAACAACACTTCCTACAACAGCAAATGGGAAATGGGCTGTTCACACTTCCGTGGTGATGTATGGTATTCTTTCGATGATTTCGACGGCTATTCGATTGAGACCGTAGATGAAAACACGGTCGACATCTACATTTCATCATTCGCCCATGGTCCTTGCGGAGCCTCGGAATATATGATACGGCGCACAGTTACTGAGTCATACGGCGAGGCTGTATATACCGCCTGGTTCCAATTCGGCAGTCATGGGAAATATAAAATCACTTATGTCGACATCGATGAAAACACCGGCAAGCACCGTGTGAACTGGAACTTTTCGGACTACGACAGCGATGTGAACGGCGCATGCATTTTCCGCGAATCGTCGGACAGTGACGGGTTCGACCTCATCGGCACGGCTTCGCTTGAAGAATCGAGCTTTATTGTCGAGGATTCCAATCCCGATGTTTATGCACCGCGCTACGGCGTGGCTATGGGCTACTGGTACGGCTGGTCTAAAATAGTTTATCATCAGCCGATTCATCTTAGTATCAACCTTGGCCTGAACGGTGCCGTAAACCTGATATGGAACAAATATTACGGACGTACAACCACTACACACCGAATACTCAGGGGTGCCGACAAAAACAATCTGCACCTTATTGACGAAGTACCCGGCTCGGTGACATCGTATACCGACTTCAACGCCGACCCGGCGGAGAAATACTACGCCATCGAGGTTCTCTTCACCGACCTGCAGGCAGCTCCCGCGCGCTCGGGTGAACGCAAGCAGGATTCGACACGCTCTAATGTCGTGTCGACAGATCAGTCGGGCATCGATGCTGTCTATGTCGACGAATTTATCGAAGTTTACAACCTCAGCGGCATCAAGGTGTTCGAAGGTGTCTGCAACTCCGGCGACCGTCTGCCGTTGGACTCCGGTATCTATATAGTAAAACACAGCGACGGACGCACCTCCAAGGTGGCTGTGCGCTAAGCAGAAAGCTTTTTTAGAAATGGCCGTGCGAAATTGTCGCGCGGCCATTTTTTTCTTATCTTTGCACGGTAAAGCACTCACGAAATATGAACCGACGATTTATCACACTGGCAGCTCTCTTTCTATTTATTAGAGCTTTTGCATTGTCGCCTCTTGAACAGCGTATTGCCGATATTATCGGTGATGCGGATATGGGGGTGGCTGTGATCAGCGATCTTGGCGATACTATAGCTGTTAACGGCGACAGACATTTTGAACTTCAGAGCGTCTATAAGTTCCATCAGGCTTATGCGCTTGCCCGTGTTCTTCCGTTCGACGAGATGATGAACCGTCAGGTGGAGTTTACTGCCGCCGACCTCAGGCCCGGTACGTGGAGTCCGCTTCGTGCGGCGATGCCTGAAGGTGGTTCGCTGTCATTGCCCGGACTGTTGTACTATTCCCTGAGAATGAGCGACAATAATGTGGCCGACATCCTTTTCGACCGCTTTCTGAAGCCTGCACAGGTCGACAGCGTGCTTAAGGCTGCTGTTCCGGCCCGGGATTTTGCCATAGCCAACACCGAGGCCGAGCTGCATGCCGACCCGTCGCTATCGGAGGCAAACTTCAGTACGCCTCTCGATTGTGCCATTCTTTTCGACCGTGCTTTCGCTGTCGATACTGCGGCGTCGATGGCCGTTGTGAAGGCTGTGCTGCTTTCAGAGTCGGAGTTCGGTAAGGAGCGGATTGTCAAGGGCATTGGTAACGGTACCGTTTTTCACAAGACTGGCACCGGCTATGCTGATGCTGACGGACGGCTGACTGCTGTCAACGATGCTGCGTTCGTCTACTATCCGCGTTCGTGTGGAGACCTCGGTTTCTACAGCATAGCAGTCTTTGCCGCAGACTGTGAGCAGCCTGTGGCCGAAAAGAAGATGGCCGAAATATCGGAAGCGGTGTGGTCGCACTATATAATGCGATCCAACGAGTTGGCTGTAAACAGTATTAGCGCTCCTGCTGGAATCCGCCGCCCTTCGAAAGTCAAGCTTCCGAGGCCCAATTTCCTGGCCGATGCTCTTGGCGCTATTGTCGGCGGAGTGGTAGAATCGACCATTGACCGTGTGCTGTGGGGTGAAGAAAGTTGCCCGGAACCGGTTCGTGTCCGTTCTGATTCCGACGATGAGGACAACAATGAACTGTACAGCAGTCGCAACGGCAGTAAGAGCAGCAGCCGCGGCGCATCAAGTACATCTCAGCGACGGCCGCGGACCAGACGATGACCGTCGGCTACGACAAAGTGTACAGGTACGTCGTGTTCCTCACAGTCGATTTCGTCGAAGAGCTGGAAGTCGTAGCACACCCCGACAGTGACTGCCGATGACTTGGCCAGCAGGCGGTCGTAGTATCCCTTGCCGCGGCCTACGCGGTTCCCATGACGGTCGTAGGCTACAGCGGGCACAATTACAAGGTCGATTTGTGAAATATCGACAGTATCGTCGCCGTCGGGTTCTTCGATCCGGAATGCGCCAAGGTGCATTCGTGTACGCTCGTATGGCAGAATCTCAAGGTCAAGACCGTTGACACGCGGCAGAAAAAACTGCTTGCCGGGGTCACCGGCAAACGAATCGATGAACTCACGTGTGGAAAGTTCGTCGGGCAGTGAATGGTACATCAGAACATTACGGGCCATCATGAAGGCGGCCATGGAGCGTACGCGTTCGAAAACGCGGGCCGCGGCCGCGGCGCGTTCACTGTCGGTAAGCACGCTTTTGCAAGCCCTGACACGCCTGCGGATATCGTCTTTATTTGTCATTGTTCGGCATTTTTATCGCTGAGAGGGAAATCGGCGCCTCCGCTTGCGAGCTGCCGCAGGGCCTCCTGTACGACAGGATCGGTTCCGTTGACTACTTCGAAATAGCCGTCGAGACCGAGAATGTCGCGTGCTATCAGCGCTTTAATCTGATTAACAATCAAGGGTGCCGAAATGTTGATGTAGTACCACCTCGGAGCGATATTTCCCTTTGTCTGGGCATAGTTGACGAACGATTGCAGCAGAACGTAGTCCGACGGCAGTTTCGACAGCATTTCGGCCGTGTTCTCGCTCTCGTTGAGGCGTTCGCGGTTGAGGTCGGCATATTCGTAGGCGAATTTTCGCAGCAGTCCGTTGTTGGCCACCTTGATGTAGTAGTTGGTGATGTTCGAGGTGTCGGAAGGCACGAAAATGTCGGGGATAATGCCGCCGCTGCCGTATACAAGACGACCGGTAGTGGTGTTGAAAATCTGGGTGGAGTCTACGTGAATGCTGTCGGCCGAGAAAATTTCACCGCGGTTGTATCGGTCATAGACTTCGATCTCATAGTCGCCGTTGTGCCCGGGGGAGTATTTCTTCTGTATGCATCGGCCAGAGGGAGTGTAGTAGCGCTGCACGGTAAGGCGGAATTCGCTCGAATCGGGAAGTTCGAACGACTGCTGCACAAGGCCCTTGCCGAAGGTGCGCCGGCCGATGACGAGACCGCGGTCGTTGTCCTGGATAGCTCCCGAAAGGATTTCGCTGGCACTGGCAGTGAATTCGTCGACGAGGACAACAATCTTGTCGTTGTTGTATGCGCCGGTGCCGTCGGCGAATATGGTTCGGTTGTCGGCCATGGAGCGCCCTTTTGTGGACACGATGAGACGTCCCGACTCGAGGAATTCATTGGCGAGTCGCACGGCGGGTACCATGAATCCGCCGCCGTTTCCGCGGAGGTCGAGAATGAACGATCTGGCTCCGAGCGATCTCAGCTGGTTGAGTGTGAGGTATGCTGTCTCGAATGTGTTGTCGGAAAATTTGCTCAGGCGCAGATATCCGGTGCTGTCGTTGATCATGTACGAGGCATCGATGGGCGACACCGGAACTTCGCTGCGAATGAGGTGGTAGGTAATCGGGGCCGGACTGTTGAGGCGTTTCACCGTCACATCGACCGGCGAACCCAGCGGACCGCGCAGGTTAGTGAAGACATCGTTTTCGGTCACTCCCACACCGGCCACGTTCTTTCCGTCGACTTCGATGATGCGGTCGCCGGCGAGGAGACCGGCTTTTTCGGCTGCGGCGTCATTGATGACTTCGAGCACATAGATGGTGTCGTTGATAATCTGGAATGAAACGCCTATGCCGTAGAACGAACCTTCGAGGTCGCGGTTTGCCACCGAGCGGTCGGCAGCCGGAATATAGGCTGAATGAGGGTCGAGATTGTGAAGCAGTTCGGGCAGCGTAAGTTCTATGAGACTGTCGCCCGACACCTCGTCGACATAGTACTGGTCGATGATGTCGAACACCCGGTCGAGTTTCTGGCGGCTGAGGCGCGCCGCGTCGTGTGAGCTGAGGTAGGAACCGGCGAGAATACCGGCTATAAGGAAAAGGGCTGCCGTCACGGGCAGCCATAGCATATATTTGCGGTTCATTGGAGTTCTTTGATGTGGACACATTCTACGCCGGCCCGACGCAGAAGATCGATGCCGTCGGAGAGGCGGTAGAGATCGTTGAATACCACGCGCCGTATGCCTGCCTGAATGATAAGTTTGGCACATTCGACGCATGGGGAGGCCGTGACGTAGAGAGTAGAGCCGTCGCTTGAGTTATTGCTCCGGGCGACTTTGGTTATGGCATTTGCTTCGGCATGGAGTACGTAGGGCTTTGTGCTTCCGCTTTCGTCCTCGCACACGTTTTCGAATCCGGCGGGTGTGCCGTTGTAGCCGTCGGAAATTATCATTTTGTCTTTCACCAGAATCGCGCCGACCTTGCGCCGCTGACAGTAGGAATTTTCAGCCCATATTAAGGCCATTCGCAGGTAGCGGCGGTCGAGGATTTCCTGTTTTTCGATAGAATTCTTCATTGCTGCAAAAGTACACAAAATAATCGGATTATTTTCGGTTTTCGCAAGCTTTGATATAGTTGGCGAGCGAAATGGCGTATTCCTCGGCAAGAATGGGCCGCAAGGCGTTGAGATCGATGTATTTCGGTCCGTTTCCGCGTTCGACGGGAAATACCTTTTTCATCATTTCCGAGGCTTTGAGCCCGGCGGGCGAAAAGGCGCCTTTGCCCGAGGTAGGTCCGGCTTCGTCCGGTATATAGGTCAGTGTCACCGGCACGGTGTGGGTGCAGGGAGGGTATCCGACTTTCGCCCACATCATGGTTCTGTCGGGTGTTTCGCCTGGCAGAATACCTTCGACCACCACCGATGCCGTTGAGGAGCGGCGGGGCACGAAGTCCTGGTCGACGGCCTGTGCGTCGCCGATTTCCATGGCGTCGTAGCCGAGAATGTCGTTGTAGAACGAAATGCTCACGCCGTCGGTGAGCGACATGGGCGTGAGTGTGCCGCTTTCGATTTCGGCTGCGAGGAGTTTTTCGACGTTGGCATAGCGCACGTAGCCCATGCCTTTGTCGGGAGTTCCGCTGGCGGCGTAGTTGGTGCGGATAAGGACTCCCGTGGGGCTGTCTGCGAGGTCGAAACGGGTGTAGGAGTTGTCGTCGGTCTCGAAGTAGGCGCCGTTTCCGGCGGCGTCTATTACCCCGAAGTCGGTGCGTACGCCTGTCGGCTTCGGCAGGCTGTCGAGCAGAGCGGCGAAATCATCGACAGTAGCGCACCTTGCCAGGGCAAGAGCCATTATGTAGCCCTCGCGGTCGGCCCATTCAGGATCGTTTTCCGGGAGATTATAGGCTACAGTATTCATTACGGCGAATCCAGCATCGTTCATTCCCATCCATGCCTCGTCGAGACAGAGAGAGTCGGCGCCGTTAAAGAGTGCCACGTAGCCGTATGGACGGTCAAGATCGGGACGCGCTTCCACACGGTATAGAAAATTATTAGAAGCCGATGTATCGCGGTGTTTCCACAGAATGGGTCGGCCGGAGAGAGTCGCTTTGCCCGAGGCTATCAGCGAGGAGCAGCTCCATGCGTTACCTGCGGTAAGGAGGAGTGCTGCGAGAGCTGTTATGATTGCTTTCATGGGGCTATTTTATTTTCTGGTTTGACTTTTGAGATGTAAGGCCCTTCGAGGCGTATAATGCCGCGGAAGGCAAGCTGCCGAATCCTTTCGGCCACTTCCTGTGTATGGTTAGGGTAGTAAGGGACTACGGAGCGGAGGTCGAGTCGCGTTTCGGGTGATATAATATCGAAGAATTCGTCCAGACGGCTGTCGAAAGCAGCCGTGTCGAATGGCTCGTGAGTCTTACGGCTGCGGCATACATCGCATTTGCCGCACGGTGTGGCAGCTATCTGGCCGAAGTAGGAGAGCATGCGGTTCACGCGGCAGTCGGAGTCATCGAACACAAAGTTCTTCATTGCGTCGAGCCGTCGGGCCATGGCGGCGCGGCGTTCGTCGTAGACGGCGCGCGGCAGTGTGATTTCTGCCGAATTCCGACGGTTCATGCTCATGAAGATGTGGGCAGTACGTTTACGGGGTATATAGGTGATGACGTGTTCTTTGCGTAGTTCGACCAGTGTGTGGTACACATCGTCGGGTGTGATGCCGCAGCGTGAGGCCACGATGACTTCGTCGATGAACACCAGGTCTGCGAACAGGCCGGGATAGGTGCGCATGATGCACTGCATGACGGCCTCGGTGCGCGGGTCGGTATCGAGGTCGTAGAGTTCGGCGCGTTTGCAGCGGAACATGATACGGCTTGCCGTCTCGGTTTCTTCCATGTACTCGATGTAGCCGGCCCGGCTGAGAATGGACAGCGCTCCGAGAACGGGGCGCACAGGAAGTTTGTAGCGCTCGCACATCACTTCGTGGCTGAAGTCGTAGAGCAGCCCGAAGCCTTCGCCCATGGTGATGTCGAGGAAGCGGCATACTTCGTCGTAGACACGCCTGATAAAGTCGCGCTCGGGAAAAGCCTCGTTGAGTCGCCTTGCGAAGACTGCCTTGTCGTTTGGCGAAGCTATGACCACGGCAAATGCAGGCAGCCCGTCGCGCCCGGCACGCCCGGCCTCCTGATAGTATTCCTCGAGAGTCGACGGCAGGTCGAGATGTACCACAAGACGGACGTCTGGCTTGTCGATACCCATGCCGAAGGCTGTGGTTGCCACTATGATACGGGTGTCGCCTCGCTGCCACGCTTCCTGACGTTCGTTTTTTTCGTGAAGTTCGAGGCCGGCATGATAGAACGAAGCACTCAGACCGGCGGCGGTGAGCAGTTCGGCCGTCTCGCGGGCCTTCTTTCGGGAACGTACATAGACAATAGCGGAGCCCGACGTGCTCTGGAGGACCTGAAGCAGTTTGGCGCTTTTCTCTGCTGTTTTGCGTACGATAAACGAAATATTGTCGCGGGCAAAACTCATGACGAAGCGCTTTGGCGAACGCATGGCGAGTTTGTCGGCGATATCGTCGACTACTTCGGGTGTGGCCGATGCCGTCAGCGCCAGCACCGGCACTCCGGGGAAGGCTTCGCGCAGATTGTTCAGTCCGAGATAAGATGGCCGGAAGTCGTAGCCCCACTGCGAAATACAGTGCGCTTCGTCGACCACAAACAGGCTCGGTTTCCATAGCTTCATACGGGCTGTGAAATTCTCGCGGGCAAGACGTTCGGGCGAAAGATAGAGCAGTTTCAGGCGCCCCTGGCTCAGGAGTTCGTAGGTGTAGCTGCTTTCAGCTCTGGTCATGCCGTTGCTGAGGTATGCCGCACGTATATGGAGCTTTTTCAGACGATCGACCTGATCCTTCATCAGGGAGATGAGGGGCGATACCACTACTGTGAGGCCTTCGAGAATCAGAGCCGGGACCTGAAAAGTGAGCGATTTGCCTCCGCCGGTAGGCATAAGTCCTATGGTGTCGTGACCCGACAGCACGCTTTGGGCTATTTCTTTCTGAAGAGGACGGAAACTGTCGAAACCCCAGTATTTCTGAAGGGTTGCCGTGAGAATGTCGCCGTCGCAGCGGCTCTCCGGCTCATAGGCCGCGGGAGAGTCGTCGAGGCTGAAATCATCGGGGAAATCGTCGGAAAAGTCGTAGTAACCGTAAGGTTCCATAGTCAGTCCCCTTATTCGAGGTCGGCGCGTATCTGCTTGACAAGGAGCTGTACTCCGGCTACGGCGTTCTGGTGCTGGCTTTCTTCGATGGTGTAGCAGATGTTGAATTGTTTGCCGGAGTGGATGTGGTCGAAGTACGAAGCCATGTTGAAGGCGATGCCGTTTATCACGCGGCCCGAAGTATCGTCGACGAGTTCGAGCTTGATATGCTCGAGATTGCGGCCCACCAGTTTGCTTGTGCCGAAGTCCTTGACGCGGCGGGTGCAGAACGTGGGCTTACGGTTTCCGGGACCGTAAGGGTTGAAAAGGCGAAGTGTCGACACCAGCTCGGGTGTGATGTCGGAGAAAGTGAGGAAAGCGTCGATGTCGATTTGCGGCGTGAGCTGTTCGGGCAGTATGTTGGCAGCCACGTACTCCTCGAATCGGCCTGTGAACTCCGGAATGTTTTCTTCTTTCATCGACAGGCCCACGGCATAGGCATGGCCGCCGAAGTTCTCGAGCAGGTCGCGAGTCGATTCAACGGCTTTGTAGATGTCGAAACCCTGCACAGAGCGCGAAGAGCCTGTGACGAGGCCGTTGGCGAGAGTGAGCACAACCGATGGCTTGTAGTACAGTTCGGTAAGGCGCGAAGCCACAATGCCGATGATGCCTTTGTGCCAGTCCTGATTGTAGATGACAATCGATTTTTTATTCGAGTGCATCTCGCCGCGGGCTTCGAGAATTGCATTGGCTTCTTCGGTAATGCGCTTGTCGAGTTCCTTGCGGTCTTTGTTGTACTGGTCGATTTCGAGGCTTTTGCGGGCGGCATCCTTAGTGTCGCGTGCCACAAGGAGTTCTACGGCTTCGCTGCCGTTCTGCATGCGGCCTGAGGCGTTGATTCGCGGGCCTATTTTGAAAACTACGTCGCTGATGGTTATTTCCTTGCCGTGCAGACCGCAGGTGCGCATGATTGCTCTCAGCCCGAGGTTGGGGTTTGTATTCAGGCGTTTGAGCCCCATGTATGCCAGAGTGCGGTTTTCGTCGATCATCGGCACGATGTCGGCGGCGATGCTCACGGCCACAAGATCAAGCATGCTTTCGAGTTCGGCGGTGGCGATTCCGTTGCTGATGGAGAAAGCCTGCATCAGCTTGTAGCCCACGCCGCAACCCGACAGGTGAGGGCATGGGTAGGTGGAGTTCTCGAGCTTGGGATTCAGAATTGCCACAGCCGGCGGCAACTCGTCGTCGGGCACGTGGTGATCGCAGATTATGAAGTCGATTCCACGTTCGGCGGCGTATTTTATCTCATCGATTGCTTTGATTCCGCAGTCGAGGATAATGACGAGTTTCACGCCCTGTTCGGCCACGTAGTCTATGCTTTTTCGGGAAATACCGTAGCCTTCATCGTAGCGGGTGGGAATGTAGAAATCGAGTTCGGAGTAAAAATTCTGAAGATAGCGGTAGACAAGAGCGACGGCTGTAGTGCCGTCGACATCGTAGTCGCCGTAGACCATAATCTTTTCCTTGGACCCCATTGCGCGGTTGAGGCGCTCGACGGCTTTGTCCATGTCTTTCATCAGAAAGGGGTCGTGGAGGTCGCGCAGAGAAGGGTGGAAAAATTTTTCGGCTCCGGCTACGGTCGTTATGCCGCGCTGCACCAGAAGGTCGGCAATAGGTGCGCAGTTGGCGAAGCGCCGTGCAAGTTCGGCGCCGAGTCGCTGTTCTTCCGACGACATCGAGGGGTAATTCCATTTTCTTGTCATGGCCTGCGCATATTTTTCGCAAAATTAGCAAAAAGAAGCGGAAAAGTCAAGACTCGAAATTGTCAAAAAACGTTATAAAGTTACAGTATGTTGGCGGAATGTTGGTAATTTTGCCGGATAAATGAAAGTGTTTAGGTATTATATTATCGGAATAATGCTTGCTGCGTCGGTTATGCCGTCGTTTGGGCAGACAGATACGCTGCGTGTCGTCTCCGGGCGGCGTGTGGCGTCGGCAGTGACCTCGCTTGCGGTGACGGCCGGGCTTACCGAGGTTCTCAAGCACAGCGTGCATGAGATGCGGCCCGACCGCAGCGACAACAGTTCGTTTCCGTCGCGGCACACATCGTGGGCTTTCGCGGCATCATCGGTGCTGTCGCGTGAGCTTCGTGGCTATTCGCCATGGTGGAGCGTGAGCGCGCAGGCAGCGGCGACAGGTGTCGGACTGCAGCGAGTGATGTCCGGGAGGCATTATGGGTCAGATGTCGTGGCCGGTGCCGCGCTCGGCGTAGCCTCTACAGAATTAAGTTATTGCCTTGTAGGGCTTATGTATGGAAATAGAAACCGTGTTTCCTTATGCGAGAATGAATTCGGAGCGAGCATTTCGTCGGGAACCGAGGCGCTGTACTTTATGAACGGTGAACTATGCACCGGTTTTGGTATGACGGTTCGCGGATCGTTGCCGTTTTCCGGGCGTTTTGGCGCTGTTGTCACGCTTCGCGGCTCGTCTGAGCCTGTCAGGAGCGGGGGTGTGCTGAAGGCTTTCGGTGTCACCGCAGGTGTCGGAGGCCATTTCATGTTGCCGGTGCGCTGTCTGGCCGTGGAGCCTGCCGTAGAAGCCGGTATGTCGCGCCTCGGCGGCGCCCCGGGCTTTCGGAAGGCACGCAGTGGTTTCGACGGCGAGATGTCGATGGCTATAAACTGGCGCCTCACCGCGAACTTCGCGGTGAGGGCCGGTGTAGGGTATCATGTGTTTACTGTTCCCGAAGCCTGCCAAGCGCTTGTCGTGAGCGTGGCTTCGGTGGTGTTCATTCGTTGAGAAGCACCTGCTTGCCTATGGCCGTGAGGTAGTCGCTGAGGATGTAAGGCTCGATGTCGATGCTGATTACGCCCTGGGCATAGCTTGCCACCTCATAGGGCTGATAGACAAACTGCAGGCTGCCGCTGGCATCGATGTAGTAGTTGCCACCGGAGGGAAGGACCGTGATATTTGTCGAGCCTATGTAGCTTCGCATCGATACGGCCCGTTTGCGCAGGATTGCCGGAAGGGCTTCGATGCCTTCGGGTGTTACGATGTCGGAAAGAGTCAGCACTTTTTCTGCCTTGCTCGAGTAGACGGTGTAGAGTGTCTGATACATTCCGTGGGCGGCGCGCGGATAGTAGGACGACGATGTCACGGCGTACGAAACATAGGACGGTGTCATTGCCGCTATGCAGCCGCGTACTTCGATGAAGCCGTCGTAGTTGTTGAGGCTTTCGACAACTTTTGCCAGACTGTCGGCCGTTTGCTCCGGCAGGACGGCCGGGCTGAGCGGATAGCCGATTTCCGAACCTGCCCGGAGGAAGAAGGAGTCGGCGGCGGCTTTCGGATCGTCGGCCACGGTGTCGAATGCTTTACTGAGGATACTGTCGCGGAAAGCCTTCATGTCCTGCCCCATGAATTTACATGGAATGAAAATGTCGGCGCGGCAGCCGAGGGTAAGGTCGCTGTCGGTTTCGTAGTCGGTCGAGGAGTTGTCGAGTGTGTAAGCCTGTTCGAGCGCGAAATGGTCGAAAACCACATCGTTTTCGCGGACAGCTTCTTCTTTAGGACGGCAACTCTGAGAGAGGACCGCGGCCGCTATGGCTGCGATACATAAAATTCTGGACGTTTTCATATAAGAATCCTGATGTTTCAAGTTATAACCGCCGAAAGGGCTCAGGAGTTTGCACGGTTCACAGGGGGATAGTCGATCGTGTAGTGAAGACCACGCGATTCACGACGCTCTTTGGCCTGACGCATAATGAGATATCCGACATTGATAATGTTTCGCAGTTCGCATATTTCGCGTGAAGCCTTCGAATATTTAAATAGTTTTTCAGTCTCCTCATAGAGAATGTCGAGCCGGTTCCATGCGCGGTCGAGGCGCAGGTTCGAGCGGACGATGCCAACGTATGTTCCCATTATCTGACCAACCTCGCGAATACTCTGAGTGATGAGCACCATTTCTTCGTTGTGACGGGTACCCTCGTCGTTCCACTCGGGCACATCGGAACGCAGACTTATTTCAGGCATTTCTATGGCTGCATGACGCGCGGCGGCATCGGCATATACCACGGCTTCGATGAGCGAGTTGGAGGCCAGACGGTTTCCGCCATGCAGGCCTGTGCACGAACATTCGCCCAGAGCGTAGAGGTGCCGGATGCTCGATTCGCCGTTGAGGTCCACCTTGATGCCGCCGCACAGGTAGTGGGCAGCGGGAGCGACCGGGATGTAATCCTTGGTGATGTCGATGCCCAGCGAGAGGCACTTGGCATAGATATTGGGAAAATGGCGTTTGGTTTCTTCGGGGTCCTTGTGGGTCACGTCGAGGTAAACGTGGTCGTCGCCCCATAGTTTCATTTCCGAGTCGATGGCGCGGGCCACGATGTCGCGCGGGGCCAGACTCAGGCGCGGATCGTACTTCTGCATGAATTCCTCACCGCGGAGGTTGCGCAGCACGGCGCCGTAGCCGCGCATGGCCTCAGTGATGAGGAACGACGGGCGGTCGCCGGGATGGAACAGCGCCGTGGGGTGGAACTGGATAAACTCCATGTCGGAGACCGTGCCTTTGGCACGGTACACCATGGCGATGCCGTCGCCCGTAGCCACAAGCGGGTTGGTTGTAGTCTGATATACGGCGCCGCAGCCGCCTGTGGCCATTACTGTGATTTTTGAGAGGAAAGTATCGACCTTACCGTTATCGATGTCGAGCACATATGCGCCGTAGCATGTGATGTCGGGGGTGCGGCGTGTCACACGCTTGCCCAGATGGTGCTGGGTTATGATTTCAATGGCGAAGTGATTTTCGTAGATGTCGATGTATTTGTTGGCTCGTACTGCCTCGTTGAGGCTCTCCTGGATTTCGAAACCAGTGTTGTCGGCATGATGGAGGATTCGGAATTCACTGTGTCCGCCTTCGCGGTGAAGATCGAAGTTGCCGTCTTTATTCTTATCAAAGTCAACGCCCCAGTTTATGAGCTGACGGATCTGTTCGGGCGCACCTTTCACCACCTGTTCTACGGCTTTGGGGTCGCTGAGCCAGTCGCCGGCCACCATGGTGTCGTGTATATGTTTGTCGAAATCGTCGACCTCGAGATTTGTCACGGAAGCGACACCGCCTTGGGCGAGCGCCGTATTTGCCTCATCGAGAGTTGTTTTGCAGACAAGAGCAACTTTCACTCCCTCACGGGCTACTTTGAGAGCGAAGCTCATTCCGGCAATGCCGGAACCGATGACGAGATAATCGTATTTTCGGACCATTGCATGAAGTTAGTTAGTTGTCGCAAAATTACATAAAAAAATGCGACAATAGAACACTGCCGGGGTAAAAAATGAAATGACAAATAAGAGTACTAAGGAACGTTTTGCAATCACTCGAAGTAGAGAGTGAGGACAATCATTTTGGAGGTCGCTTTTTTTATCGACTGGGTGAACTTGAAACGGTCGGGGTCTTCGGCGAGGTCGGGACGGTCGTGCTGAAGCACGTCGGAGAGTCCGAAACAGAATTTTATCTCGGGATTGAGCTTGAAGTATGGCAGGTAGAAGTCGCAGCCGAAGCCTACGGAAAGGAAAAAGTCGCTCGATTTCAGCTTCAGGAAGTCGTTGCGTTTTTTTCCGACATCAAAGGCGGGCATTATTCCGCCGAGAACATAAGGCCTTGCGTTGCGAAGGCGCAGTGCTGAGTATTTGAGTTCGAGAGGTACTACAACGAGAGTCGATTTGATGTTCTGACGCTCTGTTTTGCCGCTGGCGAGCTCTTTGAATGTCATGTCGCGGCTTCCGAAGTACATGCCCGGAGCGACACGGACTGAAAAGTAGTTGTTCAGCCGCAGGTCGAAAAGGCCGTTGACGCAGAATCCGGGCTGATAGTCGGGCTGGTCGATGCGCCATTGTTCGCCGGCCTCGGTGATGAATCCGTTGTGTGTTATGTTGAGAGCGGAAGCGAAAGCGCCGATAGAGAATCCGAGATGCCATGTACGGTTGTCGGCATAGGGTCGGTTCTGCAGTTTATCGTTGAAGCTGCGGGCGGCGGCCGCCGGCGCAAGGACGCAGACAGCGATGAGCAAAAGAATGAGTCGGCTTACTTTCATATTCCTATAACGCTTCGGAGACGCTATTTATTGCGCCAAAGCCCTGTGGCGGCGAGGAAACAGTCGCGGAAAAAGAGACTGACGGGAGTGATGACGGGCTTGAACTGCGACGAGCGTGTAGGAGCCAGCATTCGGATTGCGCCGGGGTGGCAGCGGACGTCGATGTCGGCGGGCATGAAACGAGGGTCGCCGTCGATGTGGGCTATTCCGGCTTTATTGCGGTGTATGGTGGCTGATTTTACCCGTATCATGTTAACAAGCGCATTTTTGCCGATGAAGCCTGTGAGGAGGTCGAGGCCGACGAGGGCGTGCGAGGCAATGTTTCCGGCATGGACTATGGCGACGTCGATAAGACCGTCGGTGACGGAGGCCTGAGGGGCGATGAAGGCGTTGTTGCCGTACTGCGAGGCATTGCAGCATACCACCAGAAATGCGCGGTCGGTGAGGACGGTGTCGTCGGTTTCGATGACATATTCTTCGGGCTTGAATTTGACGAATTCGTCAATAGTGCTTTTGAGATACGACACTATGCCGCGTCGTTTCCGGCGTGCGAAACGCTCGCTTACGGCGGCGTCGAAGCCGGTGCCGAAGGTGCAGAAAAAGGGTGTGCCGGCGGCTGTGCCGAAGTCGGCGTCGATGATGTTGTTTTCTGCAATGATGCCGATAGAGCGCCGGACGTCGACGGGTATTCCGAGATGCCGCGCCAGGCCGTTTCCTGAGCCTGCCGGAATGATGCCCATAGGAGTCGGTGTGCCTGTCAGGCCACAGGCGGTTTCATTGACGGTGCCGTCGCCTCCGCAGGCTATCACGGCATCGTAGAACCCGCTCCGGGCAGCCCCGGACGCCAGTTCGGTGGCATGGCCGGGGCCTTCGGTGCGGTGTATGTCGAAACTTATGCCTTCCTTATCCAGACGCCGGGCTATAGCCGGAATCATTCGCAGTTTGGAGGCTGTCCCCGATATCGGGTTGATAATCAGGCATACATGACGACGGAGGGGAGAGACGTCTGAAATCATTGTTCGCTTTCTTTTTCCGAGAATTCCATCAGGTAGGCCTTGATGAAGTCGTCGATGTCGCCGTCCATCACTCCCCCGACGTCGGAAGTCTGGTAGTTTGTGCGGTGGTCCTTGACGCGCCGGTCGTCGAATACGTAGCTTCGTATCTGCGAACCCCATTCGATTTTCTTCTTGCCGGCCTCGATTTTGGCCTGTTCGGCCATGCGGTGTTCGAGTTCCTTGGCATAGAGGATGGAGCGGAGCTGCCGCAGTGCGTTCTCTTTGTTCTTGGGCTGGTCGCGCGTTTCGGTGTTTTCAATCAGAATTTCTTCTTTTTCGCCGGTGTAGGGGTCGGTGAACTGATAGCGGAGACGGACACCTGACTCGACTTTATTGACGTTCTGTCCACCGGCACCTCCCGAACGGAAGGTGTCCCACGAAAGCAGGGCCGGTTCAACCTTTATCTCGATTGTATCGTCGACAAGAGGTGTCACGAAAACAGAGGCGAACGAAGTCATTCGCTTGCCCTGTGCGTTGTACGGCGACACGCGTACCAGACGGTGTACACCGTTCTCGCTTTTGAGGAAACCGTAGGCAAAGTCGCCTTCCACATTGATTGTGCAGCTTTTGATGCCGGCTTCGTCGCCTTCGAGAAGATTGGCGATCGACGTCTTGTAGCCGTTTTTCTCGGCCCAGCGAAGATACATGCGCATAAGCATCGAAGCCCAGTCCTGACTCTCGGTGCCTCCGGCGCCGGAGTTGATTTTCAGAACGGCACTCATGATGTCGCCTTCGTTGCGGAGCATGTTGCGCAGTTCGAGTTCTTCAAGGAGTTTTACGGCCTTTGAGTAGGCTTGGTCCACTTCGCCTTCGGTGACAAGTTCCTCCTTCAGAAAATCGAGTGCGAGTTTCACTTCGTCGACAGCGCCTTCGAGAGCGGCGTAGTCGGCGATCCATTTCTGCAGATCCTTGATTTTTTTCATCTGCTTCTGAGCAGCCTCGGCGTTCTCCCAGAACCCGTCGGCCATTGTGCGGAGCTGTTCTTCTTCGACGGCTATTTTCTTCCCGTCGATGTCAAAGATACCTCCTCAGCGCAAGCATACGCTCAAAAGTCTCTTTTAATTGTTCCTGTGTAATCATGTTTATATCTCTGTTTTTATTATGCGGTTTATGTTTGCGAGGTGCAAAGATACGGAATATAATGCAACGGCACAAATGTCACCACGGGAGGATGCGCCGGATTTTGCCGGTAGATGTGCGTGGCAGGTTTCGGACGCATACTATGGATTTGGGCAGACGCCGTGTGTCGGCAACGGCGTCGCGCAGGGCGGAAGCGATTACACCGGTGTCGGCATCGCCTTCGATGACCA
>CABQCA010000012.1 GCA_902462525.1 uncultured Porphyromonadaceae bacterium
CTTTTGTCTGTCAACGGCCTGATGCTTTCCTCTATATTCTTTGTCTATGCACCTACGGCCATCGCGAAGACATTCTTCATCACCGCCGCAACATTCGGCGCAATGAGCATCTACGGCTATTTCACAAGCAATGACCTTTCTAAAATCGGAAACTACCTCTTCTACGCCCTCATTGGTCTCATCATAGCCTCTGTGGTAAACATTTTCATGCACAGCAGTACTCTCGACTGGATTGTATCGATAGCCGGCGTGATTATCTTCGTAGGGCTCACCGCATGGGACACCCAGCAGGTAAAACAGATGGCAATGCTGGCTCCGGCCGGTATGACAGGCCGGCTCGCAACCATAGGCGCTCTCAACCTCTATCTCGACTTCATCAACCTCTTCCTGTTCCTGCTCCGCATCTTCGGCGGAAGCCGCGACTGATGACCTATACTCAGGCATACCGTACTATTGCCAGGCTGGCTTTCCCGCTTTTGCTGGGCCAGCTTGGCAATATTGCTGTAGGATTCGCCGACAACATCATGGTGGGGCACTATTCCACCGATGCTCTGGCGTCGGCTTCGTTCGTCAATAACTTTTTCAACATCGCCATTTTCGCCTGTGTGGGCTTCACCTACGGCCTCACACCGCTCATCGGCGCAATGTATGCCCGCGGCGAAAACGGCAGCATAGGGCGCGCTGTCCGTGTAGGCCTGCGTGTCAACACCATCTTCACGTTAGTGGTGATGGCCCTTATGGGCATCATCTATTTCAATCTGCACCGTCTCGGACAGCCTGAGCACCTGCTGCCGCTCATACGGCCCTACTACCTGATAGTGCTGGCCGGCATGATACCTGTGACTATTTTCAACGTGCTGGCACAGTGGTGCTTCGGCCGCAACGACACCGGGCTGCCCACGTGGATAATCCTGGCGGCGAACGCCCTCAACATCGCCGGAAACTATGTGCTGATTTTCGGGCATTTCGGCGCACCCGAGCTGGGCCTTACCGGCGCCGGACTCAGCACCCTCACGGCGCGAGTGGTCAGCATGGCAGCCATTCTGTGGTTTTTCTTCGGCGACAGGCGCGGCAAGCCATTTCTCGACGGCTTTTTCCGCGACCGCGAGAACATGACAGCCGAGGTGACCCGCACAGGCTTCCCCGTGGCCATGCAGATGACCTTCGAGACAGCCTCCTTCTCAGGCTCGGCCCTTATGGCGGGCTGGATCGGCGCCATTCCCCTTGCTGCGTTCCAGATAGTGGTGATCAGCGGTATGTTCGGCTTCTGTCTCTACTACAGCATAGGCGCAGCCCTCGCCATTCCGGTGAGCCATGCCGCCGGCGAAGGCGACTGCCGGACTGAACGCCGCTACGCCTATGCCGGCTACCACATGATTCTTCTCACGATGGTGATGGTATGCTGTCTCTTCATTTTCGGAGGACGCCACGTGATGAGTATTTTCACCGATGACCCCGCGGTTATAGGCGCTGCTGTGGCTGTAATCCTGCCGATGGCGCTCTATCAGTTCGGCGATGCTACTCAGATAGCCTTTGCCAATGCATTGCGCGGCACTTCGCGCGTAATGCCCATGCTCTTCATAGCATTGGTGAGCTACATTTTCATCGGCCTTCCGTGTACCTACCTCTTTGCGTTCCCGCTGGGCATGGGACTCTTCGGCATAGTCCTGAGTTTCTCGGTGTGCCTGATGATAGCTGCCGTCGCCTACCTGTGGTTCTTCCTCCGCGCCACGCATGGACAGGTGAAGGGATAGTTGAGAGGGGCGAGGGCCTGTCAGCCCGACAGCCTAAATAAGCGGGAAACGGAAAGCTTTGAGGCGCCCGACGAGATCGGCTTCGCGGCCGTCGCAGTAGGCGTTGCAGATTTCGTGGAAAGCGGCCGAGTGGTTCATTTCGGAAAGGTGCGCCAGTTCGTGGTATATCACATAGTCGCGAAGATCGGGCGGAAGGAAAATCAGACGCGGACTGAGAGTGATGATACCTCCCGAAGAGCATGAACCCAGACGCGTTTTCGACTCCTTGACAGTCCAGCCGAGAGGACGCCGCCCCACACGGTCGGCAAGTTCACGGGCATGAGGCACGATGTAGCGCACTGTAGCGTCGCGAGCAGCCCATATCAGAAGTTTATATATATATTCCTGCACTTCGGCGCGCTCGATGTTCCCGACAGCGGTGTCGCTGAGGTGTATGTAGTAGTTTTTGAATTTATGGCGTTGAGGTGTATTCTCCACCATGGTGAGGAATATATCGCTGCGGTCGTTCTCCCAGGCTTCGACAATGCTGAAATCCACCTCGCCGCCGTCGAGCACCATTCCCGGGGCATATTTCGGCTGTGGTGCGTGTGTCAGAAACCATTCGCGGTTTTCGCTGAGAAAACGTTCATATTCCGCCACAGGCAACCGGGGCGGAACAGTGATACGCAACTCCGTGCCTACACGGCGCGCCACAATGCGACGTGCCGAACCGTTGACAGTGACCTTGATATCGCCTAACTCCGCGTGGCGATACCGGCACGATTTCACACAGAGAACGTTCAGGGTCATTCTACGACAGTCCCCAGTGCAGTTTCTCGCGGAGGCCGTCGGCGAAAGTATGGTCGGCCAGCTGCATTACAAGAACTTTGAAAGGCGCCTTGCTCAGGCAGATGGGGGTGCCCATGTCGACTTCGGCCGAGCGCCCGTCGAGGGCCACACGCACACGTCCGGCACGACCCGACGGCACGATTGTGATGTCGGCGTTAGCGTCGACCACCAAAGGACGCATCGACAGCGAGTGGGCCGCCACAGGCGCTATGACATGGACATCGACCGTAGGCTGCACAATCGGGCCGCCCACCGACAGATTGTAGGCCGTGCTGCCCGTAGAGGTGCACACCAGCAGGCCGTCGGCGCGGTAGTCGCCGAGGTCGGTGCCGTCGACACTCACCCGGGCCGTAATCATCGAAGCGGTGTCCTCGCGTGTGAGAGCGAACTCATTGAGGGCGTAGGGCGTGAAGTGGTCGCCGAGGAAGGGAGCGTCGAGGCGTATCAGTCCGCGGCGTTCCAGGCGGAAGCGGTCGTCGGAGAGCATATCGAGCAGATCGGGCAACTGCGCCACAGTGAGCGTAGTGAGATAGCCAAGGTGGCCTGTATTCACTCCTACGATTGGTATCTGCTTGTCGCCCACCCACATGGCGGTGCGAAGAAAAGTTCCGTCACCGCCGAGGCTCACGGCAAGATCGGCCTCGAAACGGGGTGTGTCGGTAACGGAGCCAACGCTCTGCAGCGACTGCGGTATCATTTCGAGCAGATGCCGGTAGAGCTTGCGGTGCATCACCACCTGCACGCCCTGTTCATGAAGCACTTCGAGGAAACGCGCCACCACGGGAGCGGCTTCCTGCTGACGGCGGCTGCCGTAGATAGCTATTCTCATGATTCAAGATACTTGAAAAAGAAATCGATGCGGTCGCGGAGAGTATCGTCGTCGGCGCCGGGGGCGCCGCAGGTGTCGAGCACGGTGTAGCCGTAGCGCTCGAGGGAGCGTGTCACAGGAGCCGTGTCGCGAAGGTTGACACGAAGGTCGAAGACAACGCTGAATTTGGCGTCGTTGCCGGCATCGTCGGAATTGTCGCCGCCAACATTCGTACCTCCGAAGGAAGTGACATTGAGGTTAAGAAGATGAGCGTTGCAGTCCTCAACCGCGCGAGCTATGCGCGAAGCACTGTAATCCTCACGCCGACAACCCACTAAAAGTCGGGAACTGTCTTCAACATGAGGAAAGAAATATTCTGTTTCCGGAAATTTTGTGCTGTTTGGTCGCAAATGCTTTCGTTTTTTGTTATTTTCTGAGTACTTTTGCACTATGAATGTGGGCCGAACGCCCTGTGCGCTGTTCAAAGAGCTACTACAAATTTACGAATAATTCCCGAAAAATGACAAATTTAAGCGTTAATATAAATAAAATCGCCACTTTGCGCAATGCCCGCGGCGAAAACAGGCCCGACGTATGCGCCGTAGCGCTCGACATCGAGACCTTCGGTGCCGACGGTATTACGGTACATCCCCGGCCCGACGAACGTCACATCAGGAAGACCGATGTATTGGCGCTTAGACCGCTGCTTCGTACCGAGTTCAACATGGAGGGCTATCCCGACGAACGCTTCGTGCACCTTGCTCTGTCGGTGCGTCCCACTCAAGTGACCCTCGTACCCGACGCTCCGGACGCCGTCACTTCTTCGGCAGGCTGGGATGTAGCAGCCAACCAGGAGTTTCTGACATCGCTCGTCGACACTTTCAAGGAAGCCGGCATACGCACCTCCATCTTCGTCGAAGCCGACCCCGAAGTCATCAGAGCAGCAGCAGCGACCGGCACCGACCGCGTTGAACTCTACACCAAACCCTATGCCGACCTCTACCCCAAAGACCCCGAAGCCGCTGTCGCACCCTATGTAGCCGCGGCAGAAGCCGCTCACAGGCTGGGGCTGGGCGTCAACGCCGGCCACGATCTCAGCCTCGAGAATCTCGCCTTCTTCCACAGCAGAATACCCTTTCTGAGCGAAGTGTCTATAGGCCATGCCCTGATTTGCGATGCTCTCTACCTTGGCCTGAAAGAAACCGTCACCCGCTACAGGCAGGCACTGCGCTCTTAGGCTGTTAAGCAGACAGGCTGACGGGCGGACAGGTCATTAAGGACCTTAGTGACCTTATTTCCGCACGAAACCGGGCGACCGAAATCGGACAGATGTCCATTTTCGGTCGCCTGCTGTTTTATGCAATTCACTGATTACTAACAATTGTCCGTTTTGGCACGGTAATTGAATATATACCGGCACAACAATATACCGAAAAATGGACAGAAATCTCAGCAAAGAAGAAATAAGGCACGAACGCCGCAAAAAGTGGTTGAGAATCGCTGTGCCCGTCGCTGGTATCGGCATCGCCGCATCGGTTATCATAGGTTTGGCCCGAAGCGGCGTGAACCGCAGCGAACTCACTTTGGGCACCGTCGACCGTGGCGACGTGGAGAGCACCATTCAGGCCGGAGGAAAAGTCGTGCCCGGCTTCGAGGAAATCATTACCTCACCTATAAGTTCGAGAATCGTAGAAGTCTACAGCCGCGCCGGCGACAAGGTGGAAGCCGGCACACCGCTGCTGCGTCTCGACCTCGAATCGACAGAAACCGAAATCAGCAAGCAACGCGACGCACGCCAGAAACTCGTCTACACTATCGAGCAGCAGGAACTTGCCAACGCAACTGAGCTGACCAATCTCGAAATGGAAATCAAGGTGAAAGAGATGGCTGTCAACCGCCTCGAAGCCGAGGTGGCGAACGAAAAACGCCTCGACGACCTCGGCTCGGGCACCGGCGACCGAGTGCGCGAGGCCGAACTTGCCTACCGCACGGGCTGCATACAGCTCGAACAGCTGCGCAGCCGCCTTGCCAACGAACGCCGTATGCGTGCAGCCGCCATCGAAGGTCAGCGCCTCGACCTGAGCATAGCGGAGCGCAATTTGGGCACACAGCTCAAAACCCTCGAAGACGCCCGGCTGCGCTCTCCCCGCGCCGCCACGCTCACTTTCATTGTCAACGAAGTTGGCAAAACCGTGGGGGCAGGCGAAAAGATAGCCACCATCGCCGACCTGAGTTCGTTCAAGGTCGACGCCGAAATTTCGGAAAGCAATGCGCGCCTGCTGTCGGCAGGCAGCAAGGCCAATGTGCGCGTAGGCCGCAACATCTACACCGGAACGGTGGTCAATGTGTCGCCCGTGGCAACCAACGGCGCGGTCACTTTTTCGGTAGTGTTCGACGACACTCCGGCTGAAAACCTGCGTTCGGGGCTCGCTGCCGATGTATTCGTAGTGCGCGACGTACGCCGCGATGTGCT
The DNA here is from genome assembly GCA_902462525.1 of uncultured Porphyromonadaceae bacterium. Taxonomy (GTDB): domain Bacteria; phylum Bacteroidota; class Bacteroidia; order Bacteroidales; family Muribaculaceae; genus CAG-873. Next base: position 5,864 of record CABQCA010000012.1, read on the forward strand.
CCGGCTGCCTATGGGTCCGTACTACAGCCGCGGCGCCGGCCAGTACGAACTCTTCGTCGAGCATGAGGAAGGCGAACTCGAAAAGCGTGTCGTCACTCTCGGTACCGCCGGATACGACTACGTGGAGGTGGTCGGGGGCCTCGAGCCCGGCGACCGCGTGGCCCTCAGCGACATGAGCGGCTATTCGCGCCGCAAATACCGGATTGATTAGGCTGACGGGCTGACAAGCTGACAGGCCATTAGGAAATTAAGATATTAGGAGATTAGGAGGTTGGGAGGTTAGGCTGACAAGCCCTCGCCCCTAAAAACCATTATCTTAACTTTTTCAACTTTATAAACTCAACTATAATAAAAAACCACAGATATGATAAAGGTCAATAACGTAAGCAAACTCTACAGAACTGACAAAATAGAGACTCTCGCGCTGGACAACGTGAACTTCAGCATCGACAAGGGCGAATTCGTAAGCATAATGGGGCCGTCGGGCTGCGGCAAGTCCACATTGCTCAACATCGTGGGCCTTCTCGACAAGCCTACTTCAGGAAACGTGGAAATCGGCGGACGCACGCCCGACGGCATGAGCGACAAAGCTCTCGCGGCGTTCCGCAACCGTTCGATAGGTTTTATTTTCCAGAATTTCCACCTCATACCGTCGCTCAGCGTGGTCGACAATGTGGAACTCCCCCTCACCTACCGCAGCGGCGTCAGCGCCGCCGAACGGCACCGTATTGTTCGCGAGGTGTTGGAGCGCGTGGGTCTCAGTCACCGCATGCACCACTATCCGTCGCAGCTGTCAGGCGGCCAGTGCCAGCGTGTGGCAATAGCGCGCGCCATCGTCGGCAATCCAGATATAATACTTGCCGACGAACCAACCGGCAACCTCGACTCAAAAATGAGCGCCGAGATAATGGATATTCTCAAAAGTCTCAATGCCGAAGGACGCACTATCCTCATGGTAACCCACAACGAGGCTCAGGCCGAAGAAACACACCGCGTGCTCCGCTTCTTCGACGGCCGCCAGGTGATGTGAGGAAATTTTAGGCTGACAAGCTGTTAAGCTGACAGGCTATTAGGAGTTTTTTGGGCTGACGGGCAGATAGGCTGACAAGCCCTCGCCCCTAAAAACTGTTATCTTAACTTTTTCGACCTTCTAAACTTTCTGAACTTCACAATTTCTCAACTCCACAATTATACAATTCGGATTTTATGAAAAAAATATTGCAGCAGGTGCTGTGGGACATGCGCCAGCAGCCTGTGATAGGAATAGTGACAATGACGGGAACGGCACTGGCCATTTTCCTGATAATGATAGTGGTGATGATGGAACGCGTGAACGAGGCTCCTTTCGCACCCGAGACAAACCGCGGACGTACCCTCTACGGCAAGTACATTCACACCGCCAATGCCGGTGACGATAATTCCGAAAACGGTTCTTCGGCAAGCATGAGCGAAAAGACTGTGCGGCGCCTCTACGACAATCTCGACGACGCCGAGTGCATGACAGTGATATACGACGACGACGGCCAGAACGACATCATGGTGCCGGGCCACGCCGCCACCATGCAGTATGTGAAAGCGAGCGACCACAATATCTGGCGTGTATTCGACTTCGATTTCATCGCCGGCCGTCCTTTCGACCGGAACTCCTACGAAACCTCGGCTCGTGAGATTGTGCTCACCGAAAGTCTTGCCGGCCGTCTGTTCGGCAGCGCGGAGCAAGCCCTGGAGCAGACGGTGCTGGTGAAACAGAAGCCCTTCCGTGTCATTGGTGTAGTGGCCGACGTATCGCCTCTTGCCCGCGAGGCTTTCGCCGAAGCTTACGTCACCTACCGCGCCATGGGCTACGAGAATTACACGTGGGGCAGCGGCGACGACGATGTCTTCGGACCGTTCTACGGCATCATCGTCGCTGAAAGCCCGGCAACATTCGGAAGAATACGGGCCGACGTGCAGAGCCGCAAGCACCTGCTCGACGAAGAGCTGAAAGCCTCAGGCCGCACTCTCCGCGACCACGGAGCACCTTTCACGCAGACCGAAGTCTACACCGTGCGCGGAAGCAACGGCGACGTCGACACCAGCGGCAGAAAGATGCGATGGATAATCTACGGCATACTGCTGATAGTGCCTGCCATAAATCTGAGCAGCATGACACAGGGGCGTCTCTTCCGCCGCATTGCCGACATAGGTGTTAAGCGTGCTTTCGGCTGCACCCGCTGGGGCATAGTGCGCGGCATTCTGGCCGAAAATTTCCTTGTTACACTCGCCGGAGGCATCATCGGTCTGCTGCTGTGCTTCGTTTTCGGATACTTCTTCTCCGGCATGGTATTCACCGACATAGAAATCGACCGCGACATCAGCACTCCCCTCCAACTGCTGTTCGACTGGAAGCTCTACGCCATGGCGCTCCTTTTCTGCTTCGTGCTCAATCTTCTGAGCAGCGGCGTCCCGGCATGGCGAGCCGCCCGCGTCGATCCCGTGAAAGCACTGTCGAGACATAATGTATAATTTGTAGGGGCGCAAAATATTGCGCCCCTACATCCTAACTTCACAAAAAAATGAAACGCAAACTTTTAAAACAGATAGGCAACGAGTGGCGGTCGAACCTGTGGCTGATGGCCGAACTGCTCATCATCAGCAGCGTGCTGTGGTTTATTTTCGACTATGCCGGCACTTACATGAGCGTGGCAAATCAGCCCGTAGGCCTCGACACCGACCACGTGTACACCCTCTCAATTCAACACCGGTCCGAGGACAGCCCCTACTACGAAACACCGCCCGAAGGCGAGAATGAACAAAAGCAGGTCCGCCGCGTGATGCGACGACTGGCCGAACGCCCCGAAATAGAGGCCGTATGCACCGGCAGCACCGCGCCCTACAACTATAACTTCTGGGGCGAAGGACTCACACCGGCCTCACAGCTGCCCGACTCGGCTTCGCTCGCCGACGCAACCCTCTATGGCCGCAACAACCGCATTTTGGCAAGTCCTGAATATGCCGAAGTGTTCCGCATGAGAGGCATACACGGCGAAACCCCCGAACAACTGCGAGCTATCCTCGAGGAAGGCAAAATCATAGTGACGTCAAACGCCGCCGGCCGCGGCATGACACCCGATGACCTGATGAATATGAATGTCTACATGAGCGACAGCACCAATCTGCTGACCATAGGCGCCGTTATCGGGCCGCTGAAACGCAGTGTTTTCGAGCCGGTCTTCCACTCGTCGACCATCACACCGATCAAAGGAATCCGCAGCATCTACTTCCGGGTGAAAGCCGACGCCGACCGCGATTTTAAGAAAAAATTCCTCGATGAGATAGCCCCGGGCCTGAACTACGGCAATGCCTATGTCGCCGACATCTCGAGCCTCGACGAAATCCGCGAACAGCTGCACCGCAGCGACTACGCCGACCTGCGCAACATGTACATATGCATGGGATTCCTGCTGCTCACCGTCTTTTTGGGGATTCTGGGCACCTTCTGGTTCCGCACACAGCAACGCACCCACGAACTTGCCATCAGGCTCACCGTCGGAGCATCGCGTACTCTCATTTTCAAGCGTCTGATAAGCGAAGGATTGCTGCTGCTGGTTCTTGTGACACCTTTTGCCGTCGGAATCGACGCTGTGATAGAATACAACAATCTCACAGCTTCGAGCCAGTATTTCGAAGAATCCATGTGGATGCGGACTTTCGTCGAAGCCGCGGTCGTATTCGTCTGCATGGCGGTGATGATAGTGGCCGGCATCGCCTTCCCGGCCGCCAAAGCCATGAAAGTAGAACCGGCAGCAGTGCTCGCCGGCGAATGAGCACTGCCTGTAATTATGGGGTTTATAATTTTGGGTTTATAAAGTTGAAAAAGTGTAAAAAGTTAAGATAATAGTTTTTAGGGGCGAGGTACGAGGGTAAGAGCCTGTCAGCTCAAAATTCCTAACTTCTTAATTTCCTAATAGCCTGTCAGCCTGTCCGCTTGTCAGCCTAAAAAACTCCTAACCTCCTAATATCCTGACTTCCTAACTTCCTAAAATGCGATTGATTCTTATTCTTTTTCTCGTGTGCTGTATTCCGGTCTCCGGCCGGGATACGCTGCGGGTGACTCTCCCGGAGCGTCGACGCCGCCGTAGCCCTCAACAAACTGCGCAGCGCCTACTGGGAGTACCGCTCCTACCGCGCCGACCTGCTGCCCGAAGTGAACTTTACGGCTAAAGCTCCAGGCTACTACAAGCAGTATTCGTCGTACCAGAACGCCGACGGTTCGTACGGCTTCGTGAACAACAACTATCTCAACATATCCGGCGAACTGTCGGTGCAGCAGAAGCTGTGGTTTTCGGGCGGCACGCTGTCGCTCAACACATCGCTCGATTTCTACCGTCAGCTCAGCGGCAACAAATATAACCGCTACATGGCAATCCCCGTGGCACTGACACTGCGTCAGCCCGTATTCGGCGTCAACACCGTGAAATGGAACCGCCGCATCGAGCCCGAGCGCTACGCCGAGGCGCTCGCCGCCTTTCTCAGCGAAACCGAAGAAGTGGCCATGAGCGCGATAAGCAACTTTTTCAGCCTGCTGCTGTGCCGCGAGAACGTGGAGATTTCGCGCCAGAACCTCCGCAACGCCGAAAAACTCTATGAGGTGGCCCGCGAGAAACGCTCCATGGGCCGCATAAGTAAAAACGATCTTCTGCAGATGGAACTCAACGTGCTCGACGCACGCTCTGCTCTCACCACCCGAGAGAGCGACCTCAAAAGCGCAATGTTCCGCCTGCGTTCGTTTCTCGACTACGAGGACGATGTAGAGATAGAACCCGTGCTGCCGGGCGAACTGCCCGAAGTGACCATAAACTACGACGATGCCCTCGACAAGGCGCTGGAAAACAATAAATTCGCCAAAAACATACGCCGCCGGCAGCTTGAAGCCGATTATGCCGTGGCGCAGGCCAAGGGCAATCTGCGCCAGATCGAACTATTCGCACAGATCGGCTACACCGGTACCGGAAAGCAGTTCCGCAACGCCTACGATCCGCTGAAGGACAACCAGGTGGTGGAAGTAGGCTTCTCGGTGCCGCTGCTCGACTGGGGCAAGCGCCGCGGTAAGGTGAAGGTAGCCCAGAGTCAGCGCGAGCTCACCGAAAGTCAGGTGCGTCAGGAAAAGCAGAATTTCAGTCAGGACCTGTTCGTTCTCGTCGAACGCTTCAACAACCAGCAGCAGCAGCTCGAAATGGCCGAACGAGCCGACACCATAGCCCGGCAGCGCTACGACACCAATGTCGAGACCTTCATGATAGGCAAAATATCGACACTCGACCTCAACGACTCCCAGACTACCAAGGACGAAATGCGCCAGGCGCTTGTCAACGAACTCTACCTGCTGTGGCGCTACTACTACGAAATCAGAAGCATAACCCTCTGGGACTATGAACGCGGCATCCTCCTCGATGCAGGCATACAAGATTTCTGACATTACGGAATTTTTGCTTATTTTTGTACTATGATTTATATCGTTGACGATGACAAAGCGGTGCGCCTGGCGCTTGGAGTGGCACTGAAGCACAGCGGCTACGAATACCGGACATTCGAAGGGCCCGACGACCTTCTGACGGCAGTGCGCGCCCGGTGCCCGGAACTGATCATTTCGGACATGAATTTCGGAACCCGCATCGACGGCAACGACGGCCTCGAGCTCCTTCAGCGTCTGAAAATACTGTGCCCGACCGTGCCCGTGATTCTGATAACGGCATGGGGGAGCATACCGCTTGCCGTGGAGGGCGTAAAGGCCGGCGCCTTCGATTTCATTACCAAGCCCTGGAACGGGCGTCTGCTGATGCAGCGTGTGGCCACGGCTCTCGAGCTGTCGCGTCCCGCCGAAGCAGCCGCTGAGTTCCGCCGCGACGGTATAATAGGCGAAAGCAAGGCTCTGCGCCGCGTCCTCGACATGGCCGCCCGGATAGCGCCCACCGACGCACCTGTTCTCATAACGGGCGAAAACGGCACCGGCAAGGAAATGCTTGCCCGAGCCATTCACAACAACAGCCGCCGGGCCACCGGACCTTTCATAGCAGTCAATGCCGGCGCCATGCCCCGCGAACTGTTCGAAAGCGAGATGTTCGGCTACGTACGCGGTGCTTTCACCGGTGCGGCAGCCGACCGCGAAGGACGTTTCGCGCTCGCCGACGGCGGAACTATCTTCCTCGACGAAGTGGGCGAACTCGACATCAACAGTCAGGTGAAACTGCTGCGTGTTCTTCAGGAGCACACTTTCGAACCTCTCGGCAGCAGCAGGCAGCAGAAATCAGATTTTCGCGTCATCTGCGCCACAAACGCCGACCTCGCCGCCAAAATCAAAGACCGAACATTCCGCGAGGACCTTTTCTACCGCATCAACACCATCGAAATACAGATGCCGGGGCTCGACGAGCGCCGCAGCGATATTCCTCTGCTTGCCAACCACTTCCTCGACGCCATAGCCCCCGGCCATACCGCCATTCCGGTGCCGTCGCTTCGCAAACTCGCGGCAATGCACTTCCCCGGCAACATTCGCCAGCTCAAGAACGTAGTGGAACGCGCCTGGTACAGCGATACGGCTCTCGGCCCCGACGCCTTCGACGCCGGCACGGCACAACAACCCGACACTGCAGCCAACAGCGGCGACCTCCGTACCCTCGACCAGCTCGAACGGACAGCTATAATAGAAGCACTGAGCCGCAACCGCCTGAACATGACTGCCGCGGCAGCCGAATTAGGCATCACACGCCAGTCGCTGGGGCGCAGAATCGAGAAGTACGGAATCGACACAGGAACTATTCTATAAACCGAACGATGAAAACGCCGCTGACCATACTCGTTGTCCTTGCAGTCGCCGTAACGGCAGCGGCCGCTATCGCGCTGCCTTTCTTCATTGAGAGCAAAGCGCTGTGGTGGCTCGAAGGAGCCATGGCACTCGTCATAGTTCTTCTGATAGCGCTGCAGAGGGCTGTAGTAGCCCCTATGACAGCCCTTGACCACGGCATAGGTCTGCTTAAGGCGCAGGACTTTTCGAGCCGCCTTGTGCGCACCGGCTACGGACCCGCCGACCGCATCGGCGCCACCTTCAACGCCATGATGGAGCAGCTGCACAACGAGCGTCTGCGTGTCATCGAGCAGAATCATTTTCTCGACACCCTCATCGAAGCCTCGCCTGCCGGCATAATGATTCTTAACTTCGACGGCAGCACCGCCAGCGCCAACCGCGCGGCGCAGCGTGCCCTTGCCAGCGCCGAAGTGGCCGGCACAATAGCGAATCTGCGACGCGGTGAACGGCGTATAGTGCGCACAAACGACTCGAGAATCTACGCCTGCACCAGACTTTCGTTTCTCGACAAGGGTCATCACCGTCCCTTTGTGATGATCGAGGCGCTGACAGAGGAAGTACTCAAAGCCGAGCGAGCCTCCTACGGTAAAGTGATACGCACCATGGTTCATGAGGTGAACAACACCCTATCGGGCGTTGTGGCGCTCATGGAAACGTGTGCCGATGCGAGCGGCGACTACAGCATAGCGGAAGCCGCCCACAGCTGCAGCGAACGCTGCACGGCTCTGTCGCGCTTCATCGGCAATTTCGCCGATGTTGTGAAGACCGGCAGCCCCGACCTGCGCCCGTGCGACCTCAACGACTTCATGCTCGGGCTGCGTCCCTTCCTCGAAAGTCTCTGCTCGGGACGCGACATAGAACTGCGCTACAACCTCGACCCGGAAATGAAACACCTGCCCATCGACCGCATTCAGATGGAGCAGGTGCTTGTGAATATAGTAAAAAATGCCGCCGAAAGCATAGGCTCACACGGCGTTGTGGAAATCAGCACTACAGCGCAACCGCCGGTTCTTATCGTTGCCGACAACGGACCGGGCATCAGCGAGGAGGCCGCCGGCAGCCTTTTCGCGCCTTTTTTCTCGACAAAGGAAAGCGGTCAGGGCATAGGCCTGACACTGTCAGCCGAAATACTGCGCGGCCACGGCTTCGCCTTCCGTCTATTCACCGAAAACGCCCTCACCCGCTTCGAAATCCGATTAGGAGATTAGGAAAATAGGAAATCAAGGCCATTAAGAATTTTAAGTTGACTGTGGACACCCATGACTTGATTTAATAATTTTTTTTCACATTTTGAAAGCCCGTTGCTCGTCTATTGCCAAGCCCGGTTTTTTGTAAAAGTACTTGATGTAATCGCAAAAATATGTGCATTGTTGTTTCTTGGTTGTGTTTTTTAATTAGCAACTTATTCCTAATGGAAAGTCGTTTTCAAATTCCGCATGAGGGTAAAATAAATTAACTTAATATTTGGTGTTCGTTTACGTATGCCAGCTCTTACGAGATTACGGTGTGTTAAAAAATCATAATATTCAGCAAGTTTTTTTGAATTAAAAATTTTATAACTACATTTGCAATGTCGTATACGAATTTTTGGATTAATTAAGAGTATGTTTACTTTTTACAGTTTTTAAACTTTAGATATGATTTATCAAGAGCTTGATAGTTGCAAAATCAATCATTTCCTCAGCGGATTCATCGGTCTGCTCATAGTTTCTTGTGAGCCGTCTGAATCCGTCAAGCCATGCGAATGTTCTTTCCACGACCCATCTCAGAGGCTTGGGCGTAAAGCCTTTGGTCCCGTTGGGAGTGTTGCTGACCTCAAGTTCTATCAAAAAGTCAGACTTTACCTGCTCTGCAATCTCTCCGCGATACCCTCTGTCCACAAGAATTTTCTTAAGTGTGGGCCAAAAGTAAGATGTCTACTTGCAGAGTGGATAGGCAAGTTTGGAATCATGCTTCCCGGCACTGTCAACTGTCCGTCCGAGGATAAAACCGTTGCGGTCAACCACGATGTTGCGTTTGATGCCCTTTACTTTTTTATTGGCATCAAAGCCGTTGTGGCCGTGACGGTTGCCCCATTTTACGCTTTGTGCGTCCAACGCTCCGACAGTAGGGCGCTCGTTCTGCCTGCGTCTCCTTCTGATTCTCATGATTGTCTTCTCTATGAAGTGTTCTATATGGCCGTCCTCTCTCCACTTGCGGAAATACTTATAAACCGACTGCCATTTCGGAAAATCTTTGGGGAGCATTCGCCACTGGCAACCGCTGACCAACAGATACAGGATTGCCTCGAATACGGAGCGCAGGGAATATTTGCGGTGTCTGCAATCATTTTCAAAGAACACTTTGTTTATATAAGACCATTGACCCTCGGTCAGATGTGTCTGATAGAAGAAAGTTATATGCATGATAAAACCTTTTTTCTCCTTACAACACTCTGGCTGAGGGTTTTTCGTGCCTTTAATCTTTACTTTTGGCTTATGTTAAGATTTAGATAGATTGTTCGAGTATGTTTTAAGATTGAATGAAAGAGTTATGGGGTTCCATAACGACTGAATGAAAGCTTAAAACAGGCCGAAAAAACTTCTGAAGATTTCATAAAGTTAAAAGTAAACATACTCTAAAACGAAGTCTAACATTTAAAATCCAATGAAAAAATTATCATTTCTACCAATCATCATCGTTTTATGTCTAATTCTGACAGGCTGCTCAAACAGCGATGAACCAATGAAGACATCTAACGAATACGGGGTGTCTCACAGCCTGATAAGAACTGAATCAGAAGCTGTCGACATCGCAATCTCTCACATGGAAGGTCGAGCCGGTGTGGATTCACGCTCAGGCTACAAAGTAAAAAATGTGGATATAATCGGAGGTTCATCTTCACGTTCTATGGAAGACACCCTCATCTACGCAATCAATTTTACAAATGACAGAGGTTTTGTCCTTGTCTCTGCGGCGAAAAGAGGTGAAGATATTATAGGTTACGCAGATACAGGGCAAATCAATGTGGCTGACTTTGATTCCAACCCAGGCTTCGCTTTTTACATGGATGCTGCTCGCGACTATGTTTACAATGCGACACTGTTGCCTATCGACACAACTGTAACACCATTCATTCCTCAACCGGATCCTGAAGTTTCATACGAAAAAATTACTCCTCGAGTAGAGGTTGAATGGGGGCAAGATGACCCTGAAGGATATTTATTCGCTAATAACCATTGTGGTTGTGCTCAAACAGCGTGTCTGCAAATGCTTACGGTTTTTAAACAACCCACGGAAGTAGTTTATACATATCCGGGTCATTCTATCGTATCGGAGTCTATAGACTGGAACGCTTTATGCAATCATAAGAAATCGAATCATCACGATTACAAAACGGGATATTTATATTCTAATTGTGAAGCCACTCCCGAAAGTCATTTCCAAATAGGCAGAATTGCAAGAGAAATGGGGTATAGAAACAATGCTGACGATTCGAAGCCGAATGGCACTTCTACAAAAGGAATTTTAGCGAGAAACACTATGCGGTCATGGCTTCCTGATAACTTTTATGTTTCTGATTTTACAAAACTAAACATCTCATATGATAATCTTTTTAATATTTTAAAAAGAAGAAAAACTGTAATATATATGAGAGGTGAAACATCTAACGGTGAAGGACATGCATGGATATGCTCCGGTGGCGAAAGAATTACAATTGTTCATCATGATGATTTATACCTTCACGGAGATAAGGAAATAAAAACATATTTCCATTTCAACTGGGGATGGGAAGGCTATTGTAACGGATATTTTACAGCAGGTGTATTCAACACATCTAACAGTGTAATTCCTTCAAGAGCAGATTTTGTGAAAAATTACTATTACTTTTATGTATACCCAACCATAAAATTATGAAAAAAATTTATTTAATATTAATCATTGCAGCATCCATATGCTTGACAGGCTGCTCAAACAGCGATGAGCCGGATGGCGGCGGCATGGAAAGGCCGGAGCTGACAGTAGAGGAAGCTCAGGCGACTTCGGAGCTTAATCAATTCAGTGTCGATTTTATCGAAGCTGTGGCTGAAAATGCAGGAAAAGACAAAAATTTCGTGGTATCGCCACTGAGTATGTCGATGATGCTTGCCATGATTGCAAATTCAAGCGACAGCGAGAATATCTGCAATGCTCTCCATTGCAATGACCTGGCTTCTTTAAATAGTATATCGGCAAAGTATATGCGATGGCTGCCGAATAATGATAAAAAGCTGAAAATAAACATAGCAAACGCGCTGTGGTACGATGATGACTACACCGTAAGTCCGGCTTTTGCAAGTGTGGCCCAGGATGTTTTCAGTTGCGACATCTTCGCACGCGATTTCTCAAATCCCGGTCTAAAGAATGAAATCAATCGATGGGCAGAGAAGAATACCAACGGGATGATTAAGAAATTGAAAGATGAAGATCCAGAGAAACTGTTCATTGCCAACGCACTGTACTTCAAAGGCGACTGGGCTGATCCTTTCGACAAGAAGAACACCGAGAAGTCCAAGTTTTATGGCGTCAACGGCACAGCTGACATTGACATGATGAAAGGTACTTTCGAGGCCCATTACTTTGAGACGGATGAAGCACAGGTTGTAAGGCTGTATTTTACGAAATCGTTCAATGCGACTATTATTCTACCTAAAGAAACTGAAAACATAGATGTCTTTGCAAAAGAAAAGTTCGTAGAACACTGGGAATACATGAATTCCGGAAATTTCTACAATTGTGAAGTAGACTTGTCATTTCCTAAATTCGAACTTTCGCCGGACAAAATTGAGATGGAAAAAGTTCTTTCATCGCTTGGATTAGATGGTCTGAAAGCGGGATTCTTGAAAGAAGAACTTCTGCCGATTTCACTGTTTCAGATAGGAACAGTACGGTTTGATGAGAACGGAGCCGAAGCCGCCGCTGTTATCACCGGCGGAGACATGGCTGCGATGCCACCGGTGAAAAAGGCAGTAATGACCGTCGACAGGCCGTTCTTGTTCCTCATTAGCGAAAACAGCACCGGCCTTTGCCTCTTTGCCGGACAAGTGGTTCATTTAGGAAAATAGGAGATTAAGAGGTTAGGAAGATAGGAGGATAGGCGTTAGGAGGGTAGGCAGGCTTGCCGGCCTTGCCGGGAACAAGTTCACTTGCCACACCTTCTTCCTTCCTAATCCTAATGTCATAATATCCTAACCTCCTAATATCCTGACTTCCTGAAACCTTAGTCTCCTGAAAAGGCCTGGCGGAGGGGCTCGACGGCATCGAGGGCTTCCCAGGTGAAGAGGTCGACAGTGTGAGGTTTGCCGTCGAAGATTTTTGTGACCGTGCGTGGCGTGCGCCCCACGTGTCCGTAGGACGCGGTCTCGCGGTAGATGGGAGCACGGAGTTTGAGACGTCGCTCGATAGCGCCGGGACGCATGTCGAACTCGGGCATAGCGGCGACAATGGCAGCGATTTCGGCGTCCGACTTATCGGTGTGCGATGTTCCGAAAGTGTTGATGTTAAGACTCACAGGAGCAGCCACACCGATGGCGTAGGCAACCTGAACGAGCACACGGTCGGCAATGCCTGCTGCGACGAGGTTCTTCGCCATATGGCGGGCGGCATATGCTGCCGAACGGTCGACCTTCGATGGATCCTTGCCGGAGAAAGCGCCGCCGCCGTGAGCGCCGTGGCCGCCGTAGGTATCGACGATAATCTTTCGGCCGGTGAGGCCGGTGTCGCCGTGAGGGCCGCCGATCACGAATTTGCCCGTAGGATTGACGTAGAGTTTGAAATTGTCGCCGAAAAGTCCGGCCACCTTCTCGGGCAGAGTCTCGAGAGTGCGTGGAATGAGAATATTGCGCACGTCACGCTCTATGATTTCGAGCATGCGCCGGTCGGCCTCTTCCTGCGATATACCCTCCTTTACGGGGTCGATGAAATCGTCGTGCTGAGTGGAAATAACCACGGTGTCGATGCGCACTGGGTGATTGTTTTCGTCGTACTCCACTGTCACCTGGCTTTTCGAGTCGGGACGGAGATATGTCATGTCGACGCCCTCGCGGCGTATAGCGGCAAGGGTTTTGAGCAGAGCATGGCTGAGGTCGAGGGTGAGAGGTATGAGGGTAGCAGTCTCGTTGGTGGCATAGCCGAACATCATGCCCTGGTCGCCGGCACCCTGAAGGTCGGCATCGCCGCGGTCAACGCCGCGGTTGATGTCGGGGCTCTGTTCGTGAACGGCCAGAAGTACGCCGCAACTGTTGCCGTCAAAGCGCAGTTCGGCGCGGTTATACCCTATTTCGTTGATAACCCGTCGCGCCGTCTCCTGAATGTCGACATAGGATTCGGAGCGTATTTCGCCGGCTATGACCACCTGTCCGGTGGTCACAAGGGTTTCGCAGGCAACCTTCGACTCGGGATCGCGGGCAAGAAATTCGTCGAGAACAGCGTCGGAAATCTGGTCGGCGACCTTATCGGGATGACCTTCGGAAACAGATTCGGATGTGAAGAGATAGTTCATTTTTGCAGTTTTAGATAATTTGAGTTTCGCAAGTTTTCAACTTGCTCACAATTAATATAATAGTAAAAAAGTAATAAGTTTAAAAAGTTGAGATAATGGTTTTGCCCATAAGATATAAAGTACATATTACTGTTTCAGGTTATGCGATGGAACTATTATCTTAACTATTTTTCACTCCTTTAACTTTTTCCACTTCAACTTGAGCTTGCGAAAGTTGAGTTATATAAAAAAAGCACCGGACCTCTTTGCGGTACGATGCATCACGGAAAAACTTAAAAACCTTTCTTTAAAAAGAATTTTTAGCATTTTTTCAAGTGGTTGCAAGCAGGCAAATCTGTCCACACGCACAAGCCCGTAGGCAAATGCGCTGCAAAGGTAGCAATTTTTTGAGAAATCAGAAAAGTTTAATGCAGAATTTTTTCTAATTTTGTGAATTGAAAGGAAAGGTTCTTTCCGGTAAACGACACACTATGAACGGAGTAAAGCCAAAGAAAGCATTAGGACAGCATTTTCTGACCGATTTAGGGGTCGCTGAGCGCATAGCCTCGACACTCGACGGCTACGCCGGCTGCGACATTCTCGAAATCGGCCCCGGCATGGGCGTGCTCACACGCTTTCTGCTGGAAAAACATCCGGCAGGGAAAGTTGCCGTGGCCGAAATCGACCATGAGAGCGTGGAATGGCTCGAAAGCCACCTCAACGACCCCAAACCGCGGATTATAGAAGGCGATTTCCTGACCATGGACCTCGACAAGCTCTTTCCGGGCGATGCCGACTTCTGCGTAATAGGCAACTACCCCTATAACATATCGTCGCAGATTTTTTTCCGTGTCCTCGACTACCGGCGCCGCATAGTATGCTGCAGCGGCATGCTGCAGCGTGAAGTGGCCGAACGCCTCGCCGCCCCTCCCGGCGGCAAAACCCGCGGCATACTCAGCGTGCTCCTGCAGGCATGGTACGACGTGGAGTATCTTTTCACAGTCAGTGAAGGAGTGTTCAATCCGCCGCCGAAAGTAAAGTCGGGTGTGATACGCATGACACGCAACAGCCGAACCGATCTGGGCGTCGACGAAACGCTGTTCCGCACGGTGGTTAAAACCACTTTCGGCCAGCGCCGCAAAACAATACGCAACTCAGTGCGCGGCCTGCTGTCCCCCGGGGCCGATACAAGTGCGCTGCCCTACCTCACACAGCGCCCCGAGCAGCTGACAGTAGAACAGTTTGTGGAACTGAGCGTGGCCGTCGACGCCGCGCGCAAAGCAGGAGAACAATGAAGGAATTTTCCGAGGAATATCTTGAGAATCTGTCGAATATAATCAGGAACGACGACAAGGAGAAAGCTCACAGCGAACTTGCCGACCTTCACCCTGCCGACATCGCCGAGCTATACCAGAACCTCAACCTCGAAGAGGCTGAGTATCTCTTCAAACTTCTCGACGAAGAGAAAGCTGCCGACGTGCTCATGGAGCTGGACGAGGACGAGCGCCTCAAGCTCCTCGACGCCATGCCCGTCGAGGAAATAGCAAAGCAGATCGACCACCTCGACACCGACGACGCCGTCGACCTTATCCAGCAGCTCGACGAGGACGAACGCGACGAAATCCTCAGCCACATCGACGATGTGGAGCAGGCCGGCGACATCATCGACCTTCTGAAATATGACGAAGACACCGCCGGCGGCCTCATGGGCACCGAAATGATTGTGGTGAACGAAAACTGGTCGATGCCAGAGTGCATAAAGCAGATGCGCCTTCAGGCCGAGGATATGGACGAAATATACTACGTCTACGTGGTCGACAACGACTACAAACTCAAAGGCACTTTCCCGCTGAAAAAGATGCTCACCCACCCTTCGGTGTCGAAGATAAAGCATGTGATGGAAACCGACCCCGTGAGCGTAAAAGCCGATACCCCTATCGACGAGGTGGCCCTCGACTTCGAGAAATACGACCTTGTGGCGATGCCGGTGGTCGACTCGATAGGACGTCTGCTGGGCCGCATAACCGTCGACGACGTGATGGACCAGGTGCGCGAGGCAAGCGAACGCGACTATCAGCTGGCTTCGGGTATCTCGAGCGACGTCGATGCCGACGATACCGTCATAGCGCAGACCAAGGCGCGTATACCGTGGCTTCTCGTGGGCATCGCGTCGGGACTCCTCGCCTCGGTGATACTGGGCAGTTTCGAAACGCAGCTGCAGGCCGTGACGGCGCTGGCGCTCTTTATTCCCATCATCGGCGGCACAGGCGGCAACGTGGGCGTACAGGCCTCAGCCATCGTCGTGCAAGGTCTCGCAAACGGCTCGCTCGACATAAAGAATTTCGCCTCCCAGCTTGGCAAAGAAACCCTGATAGGGCTGCTCAACGCCACTATAATGTCGGCGGTGGTGCTGGTGTACAATCTGATAATGATGCCCGGCGAGTTTGCAGTCACCATCTCGGTGGCAGTGTCGCTCTTCGCAGTGGTGATGTTCGCCTCCATTCTGGGCACCGTAGTGCCCCTGACACTTGAGAAACTGCACATCAACCCGGCCCTCGCCACAGGCCCCTTCATTCAGATATCGAACGACATCGTCGGCATCATCATCTACGTCCAGATTGCCACCTGGTTCCTTCGCATCCTCGATTGAGCCCTTGGGCTGACAGGCTGTTAGGAAAAAAGTAGGGGCGCGATACTATTATCTCAACTTTTTAAACTCAAACTCGTTCCTAATCTTTCACCCGGAGGAGGGTGAGGCCGTCGCGAACGGGAATGATGGCTTTTGTGAGGCGGGGGTCGGCGGCGACGAGGTCGTTGAAGCGGCGTATGCCGGCAGTCTGGTGGTCGGCGGCTGCGGGTTCTACGACTTTTCCGTCCCAAAGGGTATTATCGGCGAGAATGAATGTGCCCGGGCGGACGTGACGCATTATTTCTTCATAGGCGCGTTTGTCGGCATCGATGAATATCATGTCGAAAGGCTCCCCGGCGCTCATCAGCGGAGCTATCAGATCTCTGGCATCGCCGATGTGAAGGCTTATGGGATAGGGTGCGAAAAGATTGAGCAGTTCGTCGGCGTATTCGGTATCGATCTCGACGGTGTCGATTGTGCAGCCCTGCGGCATGGCAAGGGCGAAAGCGAGAGTCGAATAGCCGGTGAAAGTGCCGAGTTCGAGTATGCGGTGCGGACGAATCATTCGTGTGAGCATGGACAGGATGCTGCCCTGGATATGGCCGGAGCACATTCGCGGATAGAGACGCGTGAGGTGGGTGCGGCGGTAAAGGGTGTAGAGCACATCGGGCTCGGCGTCGATGTGCGCCTCTATATAGTCATCGAGAAGTTCTGTGCCGGTCATAGCAGGAACATTGCGGCGTGTGTGAGGAGCATGAGCGCTATCAGAATCCAGTAGACTTCGCGGCGCTGTGGCCAGCATATCCATGCACACACGGCTGACACCACCACATAGACGGGATAGAACCAAAGTAACATCTCATTGGCCGAATCGGCCGGAGTCTTCGCCAGCAGCCACGGATAAGACATCACCGGAAGGGCGGCCACTATGACCACTATCTTGGCCCACAGGGGCATATTACTTTCTTTTTCGCTCATTTTTCTGCGTAAGATATGCTTTTACGGTTTCTTCTATGCCGCGTTGCAGGGGGAAATCGGAGTGAAATCCGAAATCGCGCACTGCGTCGTCGACCGAACAATTCCAGTTACGCTGCCGCATTATTTTGAATTTGTCGCGGTTGAGAGTCGAGGGTTTCATGCGAATGGCGCCCCACTTTTCGGCAACAACAGATGCAATGTATCCGGCCCACAGCGGCAGTTTGACAGGCACTACAAAACTTTTGCCGAGAGCCTCCTTTACCATGGAGCGGAATTCCTTCTGTGTGTAGGCGCGGGGCTCGGAAATGATGTATTTCTTATGCAGTGTCGCAGTCGAGACTATGGCGTCGAACATAGCACCGACAAGGTCGTCGACGTAGATAAACGTCAGAAGCTGTTTTTTGTAGCCTACGCCGAAGTCGAAGCCCGAGTCGATGCTTTTTATCATCATCAGGTAGTCGAGCTCATGAGGACCGTAAACGCCCGTAGGACGGAAAATGGTCCAGGGTATGTCGGGATGAGTTTCAAGCCATGTCTCGGCCTTTATTTTCGACAGGCCGTAGCGTGTGTTGGGCGAAGGAATGAACCGCGATGTGATAGGCTCATAACCGATGCGGTCGGCGTCGCCCAGGGCACTGAGCGAACTCATGAAGAGCAGACGGTCGGGAATAGCGTTCATCTCCTCGAGACCTTCGCAGAACGAGCGCAGATACTCGAAGTTTATACGGTTGAAATCAAGAAAGTTGGCGCACTTTGTAGCGCCAAGATTATAGATAATATAGTCCCATCGTCCGCCGGGGGCATTTTCATGAATTTCATCGGCAAGGCGATCGGGATCGTCGTAGTCGAAAACGGCGAAATGGAGGGCCGGGTCCTTGAGGTAGCGGCGCGATGTCGATTCACGCACACCAGCCCACACGTCGTAGCCGCGCCTCAGTCCTTCGGCGGCAATGAACCCGCCGATAAAACCTCCGGCACCGACCACGAGGAGCGTTTTCTTTTTTTCTTGCATTGTCAGAACGATATAATAGCTTTGTTGTAAGCGGCCATTGTGGCCCGGGCGAAATTCTCGGCCGAAAATTTGCGCACATGGCGTGCACCGTGTCGCACGAGCTTGTCGCGGAAAATACGGTCGTCGAGAATATGGAGAGCATTTTCGGCAAGAGCGCGGCAGTCGTCGGGATCAATGTAGACGGCGCCGTCGCCGCCGGCCTCTTCAAGACATGAACCGGTGGCCGCAATCACGGGAGTACCGGCGGTAATCGATTCCACAACAGGCAGACCGAAGCCCTCGTAGCGCGAGGGATAGACACTGAGGGCAGCGCAGGCATAGACAGAGGGCAGATCGACGAAGGGTATGCCTTCGAGATGCATCACACGATCGGAGAGTCCCAGACGCGAAATCTCGGCCTTCAACTTTGTGCCGTAATCACCGCTCATGCGGCCCACTATAACAAGTTTCACAGCCTCAGGCAGCATGGCGAGAGCCTGCACGGCAAGCAGCTGGTTTTTACGCGGTTGCACGGTACCCACCGATGCTATATAAGTGTCGGGCAAACTGTACTTCTGTCTGATTTCCTGCTTCTTTGCCGTAGGAATGTCGAGAGAGAAAATAGGGTCGATACCCTGATAGATGACATCTATCTTGGCAGGATCGATCTGATAGTCCTCTATAATGTCGCGGCGAGTACACTCACTGATGGCAATCACACGGTTGGCGATGCGTGCCGAACGGCTGTACTTGAAATCGTAGAGCTCTCGGTCGATAGCCGAGTAGTCGGCCTTGCAGCGCCGGTAGATGATGTCGTGGATTGTCACCACCGACGGACATACGCGGCCTATAGTGAGGGGAAGTTCGTTGGACAGCCCGTGATAAACGGTGACGCCATCGCGGCCGAGCGTCACCGGCATGTCGATAGTGCGCCACAAGGCGCGTCCGAGTCCTCCGAAACTTGTGCGGGCATAAGCTATGTCGACATTCTCTCGGTCGAGGAGCGGACTCAGACGGTCGTTGTCGCGTTCGCGCGGAGCATAGAGCCTGAACCGTGTGCCCGGGAAAGCCACCGACATGATGTTGACGGCATAGCGGCTGTAGTTGCCAAGACCGGTATTGTTTTCGACAGCCCGTTTGCCGTCGAGGCCCACAAGCATCTGTTCTCCGCCTTTAACTTTCATATTTATCTATAATAGCCTGAATGGCAAGAAAGTAAGATTCAGCGCCGAAACCCGATACAGATCCTGCACACACAGGCGCAATGAGCGAGCGGTGGCGTATTTCCTCGCGAGCGAATATGTTGCTGAGATGCACTTCTACCACAGGCACGGTCACGGCCTCGATGGCGTCGGCGATGGCAAGCGAGGTATGGGTATATGCACCGGCATTCAGCGCTATTCCGAGCAGATCGCTGTCGAAACCTACTGAGTGTATACGGTCGATGATGGCCCCCTCACTGTTACTCTGGAAATATTCGACAATCACCTGAGGAAAACGGCTCCGCAGAGCTGCGAGAACCGAGTCCATGGTATCGTTGCCGTAGTGCGCCGGATCGCGCCGTCCGAGCAGATTGAGATTGGGACCGTTGAGAACGAGGACACGCTTCATTTCATTCTCACTTTTTCGGTAGGCGGCAGAAGTTCGTTGCGTCGGCCGACGGCATCGGTCACCTCACGTGCCAGATGTACATATGCCTGTGCCGAAACAGTGTTTTCAAGCGCTATGGGACGGCCGGCATCAGAATGCTCGCCTACACTTGCCACCAGCGGAATACGTGCGAGAACAGGCACATCGTAAGCCTCGGCGAGAGTATCGACGTTCTCTTCTTTACCGAAGAGGAAATAACGTTCGTCGGGATGTTTTTCGGGAGTGAACCATGCCATGTTGTCGACAATACCGAGCACAGGCACGTTGATTTTAGGATCGCGGAACATGGCAATACCCTTGCGGGCATCGGCCAGAGCCACCAGCTGGGGCGTAGTGACTACTATGGCACCCGTAATGCCGAGAGTCTGCACAAGGGTGAGATGAATATCGCTTGTGCCGGGGGGCATGTCGATGAGAAAATAGTCGAGTTCGCCCCAGTCGGCATCGGTGATGAGTTGCTTAAGAGCGTTCGAAGCCATGGCGCCCCGCCACACGGCGGCACTGCCCGGATCGATGACAAAACCAATGGAAAGAACTTTCACGCCATAAGCCTCGGCCGGAATAATGAGGTTGCGGCCTTCGACTTCATGCATGTACAGTTCCGTATTTTCGAGACCGAGCATCTTGGGAATTGAAGGTCCGAAAATATCGGCGTCGAGCAGGCCCACTTTATAGCCTTCGGCGGCAAGAGCCACGGCGAGGTTGGCGGCCACAGTCGATTTGCCTACACCGCCTTTACCCGACGATACTGCGACAATATTTTTTACGCCCGGCAGAACGGGAGGCGCGGCGGGTGCCGGCGTGCTGTTGCGCACTGCGGTGTTGACAGTAACTTCGGCATCGGGTTCGGCGAGTTTTATGTTCGCTTCGGCCGTCTTGACAATAGATGCCCGAAAAGGATCGGTGGGTTTGTCGAACACAAGAGTGAACGACACCTTGTTTCCGTCGATCCGGATATCATCGGCCAGCATGCCGAGTTCTACAATATTTTTGCCCGAGCCGGGATAGTGCACGCGGCTGAGGGCATCGGTTATAAGAGCAGGATATAGAGCCATGGTTATTATAATTTAGAGAACATGAGCGAGGAATAATTTCTACAACGTGATCAGAGGCTGTCGGGGGCAATATTGCCCTGAATTACTCCGCGCGAATAACTTCGGTAGGTGTCTTTTTCGATATCGTCGGCACCCGGCGGTTCGGAAAGCGGAGCCTCGCCGAGGGCGAAACGGAGATACTTGATTGTGAGGCCGCGTTCGAGCCACTGATTCTCGTAATGTGTGCGAATGTTGAGAATAGGGTCGTCAGGAGCAATCGTGGCATAGAGATCGTCGGTAGCGCAATCTACAGCGAGACCGTTGTGCGCTGTCATCATCTTCGTATAGGCAAAGAGGAACGGACTGTCTGTCTTGAGATTCACTATTCCTCCCGGCTTGCTTATACGGCGGTAGAGTTCGATAAACCGGGTACCGGTAAGACGTTTGGTCACTTTCTTCATCTGAGGGTCAGGGAAGGTGATCCATATTTCAGCAACCTCACCCGGAGCAAAGAAACTTTCGATGAGTTCTATCGAGGTGCGCACGAAGGCCACATTTGTCATGCCGTCGCGAAGAGCGTCGGTGGCACCAGTCCACATGCGGGCACCCTTTATGTCGATACCTATGAAATTGCGGTCGGGAAAACGGCGTGCCAGACCTACTGTGTACTCACCTTTTCCGCAACCGAGTTCAAGGACTATGGGATTGCCGTTTTTAAAGAAATCTTCTTTCCAATGTCCGCGCAAAGCGAAACCTTCTTCCTTAAGCCGTGAAAAGGGATACTGGAGAACCAGAGGATTGGTCTCCATTTCGGCAAATTTACGAAGTTTGTTTTTTCCCATATTTTTTTCAGCGGGCTAATTTCAGGGCCACACGTGTGCCGTCGGCAAGAGTGCCGCTGACTATATAAACTGAAGTGTCGAACCGCGAGGTATCGATGGTGACAGCAACCGCAGCGACTTTCTGAAGATCAACAAGAATGCGGCCCGAAACATCAGACAACATTATGTTTTCAAAATCCAGCTTAGTACTTTCCAGTACCAGAAGCGCACCATGAAAAGCACCATGCACCGAATCAGTCACAACAGTTTCGACTATTGTCATAGATTCACCTACTATATTGAAATTCTGCCACTGCAGAGCACTTCTGAACGAATTTTCGAGCGCAGGCGACACTCTTACATCCACTTTGCCCTGCTCTACTCCAGACCATACGTCAGCTCCTGTTTCGGGTACGGCGCCAAGATTCACCGCATCGATATCGGCAAGACCTGTCATATCTTCCATAGCGCCCTCGCCTATGTATTCGAGGGATGCCGGCAGTGCCAGTGATGTCACTTTCGACACTCCCATCATGGCATAGGGCTGTATGCTGACGAGATTTTCGGGAAGCGGCATTTCATCAAGTTCCGAAACATCCTTGAATGCGTATGACGGAATGAATTCCAGATCGGCCGGAAGAGTTACTGCCGCAAGCGCCCTGTCGCCGAAAAATACCCCTTCGCCAAGCGAAGCAAGATGTTCGGGCATAGCCGCCGATGTCAGTGCCGACATTCCGGCAAAAGCACGTCGGCCGACAGAGGTCAGATTGCGGCAACCCGAAAGATCGGCCGACTCGAGTCCGCTGTTTTCGAAAGCACCGGCACCGACAGTCAGCAGTTTTTCTCCGAAATCAAACGATTTCAGAGCCGTGCAACCTTCGAAAGCATAATCGGAAATATCGGTGAGATTTCCGGAACCTTCTATTTCGGAAAGTGCAGTACAGTTTCGGAAAGAGCTGTGTGCGGTCTTTACATTTTTCCCAAGCGTTACTTTTGCAAGGGCTGTGCAATGCGCGAAGACTCCGTCACCGAGAGTAGTGCCGTCGGGAATCACCACAGTTGTCAGCGGCGAACCTGCAAACGCAAAATCGCCCACGGTGCAGCCGGCCGGCAGAAGCACCGAACTAATTTCCGAACCGGCGAAAACCGATGCAGGAATTGCGGAAGCCTGATAATTGCTGGCCATGCCGGGAGCATCGCCAATGTATGCGGCAATGGTAAGAGCCGACATGTCGAGGCTTCGGAGCGCCCTACATTCGCGGCTCAGAAAATAAAAATCGGAAGCATCGGCAGTCCCTGTAAGAACAAGGGACGATATACTTTCAGGATGCTCTATTTTTGAACTCAGCAAGCCAGGCTCACAGTCGATGTCGAAAGCGGAAAGCCTTGTCGTCGACAATGCTATGGTGAAGAGTAATAAACAACGGTTCATAAACATCGGTTTTGTATGCAAAAGTACTCAAAAACCGACACATAGCCAAATTTCTGAACATATGTTGAAAACTCTGTTGAAAACGCTTCAATAGTTTTTTGTAACTATCAACAACTTCTTCTTGCTTTTCCCGAACAAGCCGTTATACAGGTACCGGGCCCTGAAATCCAAATATTTGCATATTATAATTGCTGAGAACTTGTAGAGGTACTTATCGACTGTTTACAGTATCTTTATAAACAGAAAACAGCTTTCAAAGTTATGAAAATACTGACACAGACACTTATCGACAATATGTTCATAACATATCTAAATTAGTATTTTACAGCAATTTGTCATGTCAATAAAGTGTAGAGAAGCATAAGTCAGACACCAATAACCCGAAAAAGCAAGAAAACGTCTGAAAAGTTATCACCTTTATCGACACCCATTATTTCTGCTATTATCTTTATGGATTTTTGAAAAAATTTTTTTTGAAATACAAAGAGAGAAAAATAAAAATAAGGGAGTGTTGAAAACCCGCCGGAGCAACATAATGCAACACCAAAGATGTGATATAACCTCAGGTCCTGAACTGACTTCACACGGCAGACGCATCTTAAATAAACTTAACGGCTGTTTGCCAATATAAATAGGCC
>CABQCA010000013.1 GCA_902462525.1 uncultured Porphyromonadaceae bacterium
ATACAGAAAGCTTTAATAACCTGAATTCTTAAATAGCCTGTCTGCTTGTCTGCCCGTCAGCCTAAAATATAATTTCTTAATGAAAAGTGTTTTTCTTGCAGCGTCCGCTCTGTCATGCCTCTCCCTTCTTGCAGCCGATGCTCCCGCCGCGCCCGGTTATCCCATCACGCCGGTGCCTTTCACTTTTCACCATTCACTTTACCGCAAAATCACTTTTGCGGTCGCCGATCCCTGACGGCGGATATAGAGGCCGTGCGAGGGATTATCGATGCGTACACCCTGAAGATTGTAGTACTCGGCGGGAGCGTCGGTGGTGTCGATCACGGGGTCGTCGATGCCGCTGATGTCGTCGGTGGTGTAGACAGCGAAGCAGTTCGGAGGAACCGACACTGTGAGATTCCGGCTCTTGACTGCGATTTCGGGTGCGAAGCCCGGCGATGCGCAGTGCAGGCGCAGGCGGTCGACGCTCAGGCGTGGAATGTAGATTCTGACATCGATGGGATCGCCAGTTGCAGCCGGATTAATGAAGGCGAGGATATATTTCTCGCCGTCGTCGATGCGGATAGAATTCTGGGTCGTGAAGTCGGCCGAGAAGGTTGGCGAGAAAGATGCGTCCGGACCGAAGAGCGCCGGATAGTCGCGGCGAAGCTGGATTATGGAGGCATAGGTGTCTTTCAGCGCGGCTTTATCCGGATCGTCGAGCCAGTTCCAGTCCACTATTTTGGGGTCGGTGTTGTTGCCGCCGTCGGCGTTTTTGGTTGTCTGGCTATTGCCGAGTTCGCCGAACATCCACACCATCTTCGGGCCGGGCGTCAGGAGCATCTGCACGGCCAGCGAACCGAGGCGGCGGTAGCTGTCGGGGCTTTCGTTCTTTACTGCGGCCACGCCGTAGGCGGCATTTTTGAAGCCCATGCGTTGTTCGTCGTGGCTCTCGGCATAGCTGACGGTGGAGTAGGCCGGGCGCTTGTCGGCTGTGGAGAGGAAGCGCAGCAGGCTGCTGTTGTTCGGGTAGCCCATTGTGTACTGGCACGACGATTCGTTGATGTTGGCCCACTGCAGTTCGCCATCCTCGGCCATGGCTGTTTCCTCGCGGTCGCCGGCGAGATTTTCGTTGATGTGAATTCCGTTCGGTTTCACCGATGTTATTACTGCGTGGAGGCGTTTCATGCGGTCGATACGGCTCTGGTTGTACTGGTCGGTGCCTCCGGCGGCGGCATAACTGTCGTTGTCGCCGAGACCTTTCACGAGGTCGAAGCGGAAACCGTCGACATTGTAGGCGCGCATCCAGTATTCAAGGGCATCGGTCCATTGCTGCTGCACCAGCTCGTTGCCCTGGTTCCAGTCGTTGAGCACGCTGTAGTCGTGGGGGGCTGTGGCATTGTAGAAGGGGTTGGACGCCGCCGGGTACATCATGTACCACGGGTGCAGTCCGTCGCTCTGGTTGAATACTATGTCGAGAATCACGGCAATACCCTGGCGGTGACATTCGTCGATGAAGTCCTTGTAGTCGGTCGGTGAACCGTAGGCCTTGTCGGGGGCCATATAGAAGTTGGTGTTGTAGCCCCAGGAATTGTTTCCGTTGAATTCCATGATTGGCATCAGCTCCACGGCATTGAATCCCAGCGATTTGATGTATGGAATTTTTTCGATGGCCTTGCGCACGGTGCCGTTGCCGTCGGCTACGCCGTTGTTTCCGGTGAAGTCGCGGAAAAGCATCTCGTAAATTATCAGGTCGCGGTGCTCGGGAATGTCGAAGGCGGCGAAGTCATAGTTGTCGATGTCGCCGCGGTAGACAGCCAGCATCACGCCTGTCACCTTGTCGAGAGGATATTTCGGCATGTCGGGCCATACATCGGGAGCGATGTATCCGTCGTTGTAGCAGTCGAGAATAAGGTGGGCGTAGGGGTCGGCCACGCGGTAGTGTCCGTCGACCACATAATAGTACGGATACCACTGGTCGTCGGCGAGGCCGCTGACGGTGATCCAGAAGTAGCTGTTGCCCTTGTATTCGCATCGCTTCATCTGGTTGCGTTCGTAGTAGCCGTAGTCGTCCCACGAAGGCACAAGCATCACCGAACTTTTGCCCGGTGCGGCGAGACAAAAGGTTACGGTGCCGTCGGCGTTCTTCACGGCGCCCATACGGGGCACACCGCCGGGATAGTCCTCAACCTGTGATGGCTTGGGATAGGCGATGTTGATGGCTTCGGTGCGGGTCTCGCCGCCGGCGACGGCTGTGGCGGTGACGTTGTAGTCGCCTTCGGAGCCGAAGTTATACTGTGCGGTGAGTGTGCGTACGGCACTCACCGATGCTATGGGCGTGCCGTTGACGGCGATGCTCAGATCAGCGTCCTGCGATGCCGTGAGGGTGAAGCCTATGGTGGCCGGGGCTGAAAGGACTGTGTTTGCGGCGTCGCATGTGAATTCAATCTGGAAGCCGTCCTCTGCCACCGGAACGCGTATGTCGGAGCCGTCGGCGGTCTTGCCTTCCTTACGGCCGTCGGCGGTGCGGAACACAATTACGATTTCGCGCACTGTTTCGTCGGCATCGGTGATTCCGAAGTAGTCGCGGATACTGCCCACTGCGAGGGTGTAGGTGTTTGTAGCAGTGCGTGTGAGGCGGTTTTTGGCTGTGTTGGCAGCCTGGTCGTTGCCCGACGCGGGCCACGGAGTCACCACATGACGCCAGTCGCCTGGACCGGTGCTTTTCGATGTTATGACGCCGATATGGGCATATACGTCGAAGCCGTTGCCGAGGTTCGCAAGGCCTTTGTTGCCCAGCGGTGAGTCGGCATGGTAGGTGAGCACGATGTCGCGGCTCGACTGCTGCAATGGCGCAGGCGATGTCGTGACAAGCTGCGCCGAGGTGCCGACAACGGCAAACAACAGCGCCAGAATAGTAAGATAGAAGTTTTTCATTAGCGGTAAAATGCTGTGAGTAAGTATGATATTGGAGCGTCGGCGAACGTGCCGGACGATGTATCTGCAAATGTAACAAATAATTGCCAATTTTCGGCGAAAACCGCCGCAAAAAACAATAGTATGGAGAGGCGGTTTCCAAAATCGCCGGCCTCAAGTCAAATATGCTCTCCCTCGCAAAGCCGGCGGTTGGAAACCGCCTCTCCATGCGGGTATAAAAAAAGCTGCCGTGAGGCAGCTTTTTTATTGGAAGAGAGTGGTGTATCAGCGGATGATGACCTTGGTGGCTTTGTTGCCCTGACGCTTGATGTAGAGACCGGGTGCGGGGTTCTCTACGCGTACGCCCTGAAGGTTGAAGTACTCGGCGTCGTCGGCTCCGTCGACTGTTACGTCTTCGATACCGCTCATCTTGCTTACGATTACCTTGCAGGTGGCTTCGCCGCCGCAGTTGGCTGCGGTGATGGTGGCGGTGCCTTCGGCAACTGCTGTTACGAGACCTTCGGCGTCAACAGTTGCGATAGCTTCGTCGCTGCTGCTCCATATGGTCTTGGCGTTGGGTTTGATGTGGTCGCCGCTTACGGCGGCGGTGAGCTGCTTGGTCTCGCCGGCTGCGAGTTCGGCTTCATCGGCATCGAGTTCTACGGTAGCTTGTGCGTAGCAGATAACCTTAACCTGCCAGATAGGCAGACCGTACTGGCGGTCGGGGCTGTTGAAGCGTACGGATTCAACACCTGTCTCTGCATCGGCTGCGTCGGGAGTCCATGTGTTGCCCTTGATGCTGCCCTTGTCGGCTGTGGTGGTCGAGTTGAGGCCGCCGCGGTTGCCGCCTGTGCTTGCAGTAACACCGATGATGCTTGCCTGAGGACCTGCGATGAATTCGTAGTAGCTGCCTGCATTGGGAATGGGCAGACCCTGAATGGTGGCGTTCGAGAAGAACATGTTCACGAACAGGCTCTTGGCGGTGAAGTCGGTCACGTCGCCCGATTCGGGGAATCCGTACTTGGCTTCCCAGCCGGATGCCTTGTAGTCGAAGCTATATACGCCTTCGCCGTAGGGGAGAACGGTGAATGTCAGAGATGCTTCCATCTTGCTGTACTTCGAGTCGGCGGGAGGAGTCATCACAACTTTGATAGTCACGTCACCGGCCTTGCCTGTGAAAGTAATAGTTTCTACGCTCTTGAAGTAAGAGTTGTCGCCTGGAGCAACGGTAGCGATTTCAGGATCGGAAGTGGTGTATTCATATTTGTAAGCATCGTCGCTTGCAATATCCCAGTCGCCTTCACCGCCGGGGAGCTTAACTTCTGCCCAGACAGTGTAGGAACCCTGGCAGGGAGAAACTTTGGTGTTGTCGATGGCTTCGCTGTAGGGCGAGAGCATGAGAGTGGGTTCTGTATAATCTTTTACGGTAACGGGGATTTCAACTTTGACTTCGGGATCTGCGGTGAGGTAAGCTACCAGAGTGGCCGTACCGGCTTTTTCGAACGAAACTTCGCAGTTGTAGGATGCATATGTGCTGCCGGGCTTGTAGGTGTAAAGTTTTACAACGCCTGCGGGTTCGGAATTCTGCATCTCGATTGTCACTGCCTGACCTGCGGGAACGGTCGGGAAGAGTATACGCGGAGTGTTGTCGCCGAGATAAGCTTCGATAGAGGTCACTTCTTCACCGTTTTTGTCGGTAGCCTTGATGGAGGCGCCGGCTTTGACGGTTACTGTGCAGGAGGCTTCGCCGCCGCAGTTGGCTGCGGTGATGATGGCTGTACCTTCGGCAACGCCGGTTACGACGCCGTTTTCGTCAACGGTTGCAACCTTTTCGTCGCTGCTGGTCCATACGGTCTTGGCGTTGGGGTTGATGTGGTCGCCGGTTACAGTGGCCTTGAGCTGCGTGGTCTTGCCGGTTTCGACAGAAGCTTCGGTAGCGTCGAGAGCAACGGTAGCCTGTGCGTAGCAGATAAGCTTAACGTCCCAGTATGACATGTTGTACTGAATGTCGGGGCTGTTGAAGCGAACAGACTGTACACCGTACTGAGCGTCGGCTTCGGCGGGA
Source organism: uncultured Porphyromonadaceae bacterium (assembly GCA_902462525.1). Lineage (GTDB taxonomy): Bacteria > Bacteroidota > Bacteroidia > Bacteroidales > Muribaculaceae > CAG-873. The sequence continues at coordinate 4,961 of CABQCA010000013.1, forward strand.
GTCCATGTGTTGCCGCTGAGGGTACCGTTATCGACTGTAGTGGTCGAGTTGATGTCGCCGCGGCCACCTGATGTGCGGGCTGTGACGCCGACGATGCCGGCCTGAGGGCCTGCGATGAATTCATAGTAGCTGCCTGCGAGGGGGAGAGCGCTGCCTTGTACGCGGCCGTTGGAGAAGAACATGTCGACGAAGTTGCTCTTGGCTGTGAAGTCGGTGAAATCGCCTTCTTCGGGGAATCCGTAAGCGGCCTGCCAGCCGTCAGTGTAGTAGTTGAATGTGTAGGAGCCTTCGCCGTAGGGAAGGACAGTGTAAGTCGTTGTGGCTTCCATCGGGCCGTAGACGCCGCCTTCGGGAGGTGTCATCACAACCTTTATGGTTGCAGTGCCGGCTTTGCCGGTGAATTTGACGGTAGCGGTGCTCTTGTAGCGGCCTTCGCCGGTGTAATCTACATAAGCTACTTCGGGGTTGGAGCTTGAGTAAGCGTAGCTGTAGGTTTTGTCGCGGAGGACGGTGCGGTCATCGCTGCCGCCGACTTTCTTGACAACAGCAAAGATGGAGTAGTCGCCCTGACAGGGAGCCACGGCTTCCTGATCGATAGCGTTGTTCGAGGGCTTGATAATCAGTGTGGGTTCTGCATAGTCCTTGACGGTGACGGGAATTTCAACTTTCACCGTCGGGTCGCTTACCAAGGATGCCACGAGTGTTCCGGTGCCTGCTTTCGACGGCGACACTTCGCAGTTGTAGTATGCCCAGTATTGGCTGGGTTCGTAGGAGTAGAACGATACGAAGTCGGCGGGATCGGCGTTCTGCAGTTCAATCTTCACTGCCTCGCCTTCGGGGACGGTCCGGAAGAGAACACGGGCTGCGTTGTCGCCAAGATACATTTCGACAGCTGTGACAGCTTTTCCGTAGTTGTCAATGGGATAGATGCCGGCAGCGATGTTTTCTTTGACGGTGACTGTGCATTCGGCTTTGGCGCCGTCGATAGCTGCGGTAATTGTGGCTGTGCCGGCTGCGACTGCGGTAACCACACCGTTTTCAACAGTGGCGACTGCGGGGTCGGAGCTGCTCCATGTGATGGCTGCATCTGCCGGGTTGGCGGTAGCTGTGAGGGTTGCGTTTTCGCCAACCTTAAGGTCAAGAGATGTTTTGTCGAGTTTCACTGATTTTACCTCGGGAGCTTCGGGCATGTCGGCCGGAAGAATTATCTTGACTATATTTACAGTCACATAACCGCACTGAATGATGAGATTCTTGCTGTAGGTGTTCAGTTCGGCCATGGTGCTTTCTGTGAGGTGCAGAATGCTGACGCCTTCGTTTTCAGTGACTACCGGATTCGAGAACTGGCACCATGTGTACTGATTGTCGGCATCGCCCTGATGCAGGAAGTCTACATAGTAGCTTTGTCCTTCAATACCTTTGTATTCCACCTGCACGCCACCTCCGACAACACCGCCGGCGGCTACGATCTGGTCGTATGTCACTTCGACAGAACCTGAAGCCTGATTGATGGTCACGGGGTCTTTCATCACGATAGTGGGATCGACCGGGCCCGAAGGAGTACGGTAACGGATTTCGGTAGCTGTCACGCCGTTGCCCATAAGACCGAAGCCTTCGTTTTTGAGACGTGTGAGGTCCTCTTCGGTGATAGGACCGAAAGACTTGACTGTGGAGCCGGCTGTAACTGCTCCCGAGCTGCCCCACGACAGGTTACCCCAGTTGCCGGGGATAACACCGAGGGAATAGTAAGATGCGCTTGCATCTAAAGTGTAGTGGACAACGATTTCGCCTCCAACTTCGAAGTTCTGGCAAAGCGCTTTGTCTACTTTGGGTACCATGGACCACTCAAGGGCCTGAGAGCCTTTCCACAGAACAGTTTCTGCCGCTGTGCCCGACCATGCAAGGCCGATGATTGCTACGAGCGCGAGTAGAAATTTTTTCATGATGTGAAATTTATGGTTAATAATAAAAGAGAATTGTCGAGATGAGTTGGTGTCACAAAAGTAGACCTTTAATTAGGGATAGTTGCGAAATTTCACATTTGTTAACACGTATCGAATCGTAATAAATGGTGTATATTTTGTTCAGTTGGTGCTGTAGTTTGATGTAAATAATGGATTGTGAGGAGATAAGAGCTGCCTTGTGGCATGACTGATGCAACATTTGTGTATCGGCGGTGCTGTGTAATAGAATGTTAACAAAAATTGCGAAATTTTAATTGAGATGTTAAATCAGCCATGGATATAATGTTTCCAAAACAGGTATAAAATGTTAATAAAGTCATTGAGTGTGTCCGTCAGCTGCACAGAATGATAAAAACTATGGAGCGGCGGTTTCCAACCGCCGGCCTCCAGATAAGATAAATATCCTTTCTCGCAAAAGCCGGCGGTTGGAAACCGCCGCTCCATTAAAAAGAATATTAAATAATGATGGTCTGTGTGGTAGTTGATAAGATTATTCGTATCTTTGCGCAATGATATCGCGAAAAATTTCGGAAGATTCCGTCAAAAAAGCCAAGGAGCTCATCAATGAGGCCGAACGTATTGTCACATTGTGCCACTCGGCGCCTGACGGCGACGCCATAGGCTCGTCGCTTGCCGCCGTGTCGGTGCTCGGTGCCCTTGGCAAGGAGTGCCGGGCCATAGTCCCCGACGCTTACAACACCAATCTGGCAAAACTTCCGGGCGCCAAGGAAATTGTCGACGCCACTCGTTATCCCGATTTTGCCCGTAAACTCATCGAAGGGGCCGATCTCATTATCTGCCTCGATTTCAACGAGCCCGGTCGCACGGGGCGTCTGGCCGATGTCCTCCGCGCAAGTAAAGCGCGCAAGATACTCGTTGACCACCATCTGCATCCCGACATCGAGGCCGATGTGCTGATATCTCATCCTGAAATGGCTGCCACGGCCTACCTGCTGTTCCGGTTGCTGTGTCGTCTGGAGCTGTTCACATTCATCGGCAAGGAGGCGGCCGAGTGCATTCTTGCCGGCATGATGACCGATACCGGTAACTTTTCGTACAATTGCTCGGATCCCGATATATATATAGTGGTTGCCGAACTTCTGCGCAAAGGCGCCGACAAGGAACGCCTCTACCGGCAGCTGTTCAACACCGAGAGTGAGAATGCCATGCGACTCAACGCCTACGCTCTCGCCGAGAAAATGGAGGTGTTCGCCGGTTTCGGGGCCGCCATGATAGTGCTGTCGCGCGAGGAACTCAACCGTTACCACTACGCCAAAGGCGACACCGAGGGCCTGGTGAACCGTCCTCTGGCTATACCCGGCGTGGTGTACAGCTGCTTCCTACGAGAAGAAACCGACATGGTGAAGGTGTCGATGCGCAGTACGGGGGATTTCCCCGTCAATAAAATATGCAAGGATCATTTCGGCGGCGGCGGCCATCTGAATGCTGCCGGCGGCGAGTTTTACGGCACACTCGCCGAGGCCGCCGAGCTTTTCCGCACGCTTTTGAAAGAAAATAAAGAAAAATATATAAAATGAACATACTGAAAACCATAGCCATCATGGCCGCCGGCATTGTGCTGCTGGCCTCGTGCGACGATGACAAGTCGTATGCCGAACTTCTGAATGAAGAAGACTATGCTGTCAACAATTTCCTTGCCGACCAGACGGTGATTCTCGACGTTCCCGCGGATTCTGTTTTTGAAACAGGTGAAAACGCTCCCTACTACCGCCTCGACGAGGACGGAGCGCTCTACATGCAGGTGCTCCGCGCCGGCACTCCCGGCAACCGAGCCTCTCAAGGCGAGCAAATCTACTTCCGCTACACACGCTACGCTCTGAAGGACTACAAGGACGGCAAACTGCCCCAGGGGTACGGCAACAATCTGTCGCTCAATCCACTCTTCTTCCGCTATCAGGACTTCAGCCTGCAGTCGACATCGAGTTTCGGCACCGGCATACAGGTGCCTCTCACTTTTCTGCCCGTCGACTGCGAGGTTAACATAGTCATAAAATCTACGCAAGGCGGTTCCGACGATCAGGCCAGCGTGATTCCTTATCTCTACCGGCTTACCTATCAGCGGCCTGTTAACTAAGCTTTTTAGGCTGACGGGCAGACATGCAGACAAGCTGACGGGCCGGGGATTATTCGCGGGCGCAAAATATTGCGCCCCTACTATTTCCTAAACTCATAATATTCTAATCTCCTAACTTCCTAATCCAATGGCTCTCATAAAATCAATTTCAGGTATACGCGGAACCATCGGCGGCCCGGCCGGCGATGGTCTGACACCGCTCGACGTAGTGAAATTCACTGCTGCTTTCGCCCGCTTCATAGGCGAAACCACCACTAAGACAAGCAATACAATCGTTGTCGGCCGCGACGCCCGCCTTTCGGGCGGTATGGTGCGCGACCTCGTAGTCGCTACTCTCTGCGGTATGGGCTTCGATGTAATCGATATCGAGCTGGCCTCGACGCCCACCACCGAACTCGCAGTTGTCGGCGAAGGTGCCTGCGGAGGCATTATCATCACAGCCTCGCACAACCCCCTTCAGTGGAACGCTCTCAAGCTCCTCAACGAACACGGCGAATTCCTTAACGCCGCCGAAGGCGCCCGCGTGCTTGAGATCGCCGCTGACGACGACTACGATTTCGCCCCCGTCGAAGCCCTCGGCAAGGTCTACACCGACAATACATGGACACGCCTGCACATCGATATGGTACTTGGCCTGCCGCTTGTCGACCGCGATGCCATCGCCAAAGCCAACTTCACGGTGGCCGTCGATGCCGTCAACTCGGTTGGCGGCGTCATAGTCCCCGAACTGTTGCGCGCCCTTGGCGTGAATAAGATTGTGGAACTCAACTGCACGCCTACCGGCCACTTCGCACACACTCCCGAGCCTATTCCCGAAAACCTCGGCGACATTGCGGCTCTCACACGCGACAGCGGCGCCGATGTGGGCTTCGTTGTCGATCCCGACGTCGACCGTCTGGCCATAATCAGCAACGGCGGCTCGTTCTTCGGCGAAGAATACACTCTTGTGTCGATTGCCGACTATGTGCTGAGCCACACTCCGGGCAACACCGTCAGCAATCTCAGTTCCAGCCGTGCCCTGGCTGACGTGACACGTGCACACGGCGGTGAGTACAACGCTGCAGCCGTAGGTGAAGTCAACGTCACCACCAAGATGAAGGAAACCGGCGCCGTAATCGGCGGCGAAGGCAACGGTGGTGTCATCTATCCGGCTCTTCACTATGGCCGCGACGCCATGGTGGGCATAGCCCTCTTCCTGACAATGATGGCAAAAACAGGAATGAAGCCAACCGAGATACGCGCCAAGCTGCCGGCCTACGAAATTTACAAGAGCAAAATCCAGCTCACGCCCGACATCGACGTCGACGCTATCCTTGAAGCCATCAAGGAGCGTTTCGCCGGCGAACGTATCACCGACATCGACGGCGTGAAGATCGATTTCGCCGACAGCTGGGTGCATCTTCGCAAATCGAACACCGAGCCCATAATCCGCATCTACTCCGAGGCTCACACTCCGGAAGAAGCCAAGGTTCTCGCCGATCGCATCAAAGCTGTCGTCGAGTCGTTGGGCTGACGGGCTGACAAGCTGCGTTAGCTCGAAATAAAAAGTCAAGAAAATAGTTCCGGCGCAACACCAGCCCGGAACTATTTTTATGGAGAGAGTTTTTAACCGCCGGTTTGTTGCGAAAATGCTGTTACTCGCGTGGACGGCGGTTGAAAACCGCCTCTACATTAGAGAGTTAGCGTGGTAGATTTCAGGCCTTTGGCGCGGGCTGTGAGGGTGGCAGGGGCAGTGCCGGGACGGACGATGACGAGGACACGTCCCTGAGCGGCCCGGCGGACGGGGCGCGTGTATCCTTCGGGGTCGGTGGGGTCGGGCGAGCCGGTGGCCAGAATACGGGCGTCGCCTGCGATGGTGAACGACAGCGTGTTGTCGGCCACGGGTACGAGGCGGCCTTTGGCGTCCACAATTTCGGCTACGATATAGCGCAGCTCTTTGTCGGGTCCGCAGGCGGGTTCGGCAGTGAGGCGTATGGCAGCCGGTTTGCCGGCGGTTTCGAGAACGGCGCTGTCGGCGGGCTCTCCGGCGGCGTCAAGGGCTACGGCGCGGAGTGTGCCGGGCCGGTACGGCACTTCGAAAACGGCTTTGAACTCCTGCTCGCGTGTGGTAGGCGCGGTGCCCACGAGTCGGTCGTTGAGATATAGTGCTACCTGCGGATATGTGGAGCATACTTCGACTTTCACGGGTTTGCCCTTGAGCCCGGGCCAGTTCCACGAGGCATAGGCGGGCCATGTACCCCAAAGCGTTTCTTTCACCTTACCGCGGTAGCCGTCGGGTTCGTGTACGGCGAGCGAGAGCATGGGCCGGTCGGCATAGAGCATCTCGCGGTAATAAGACACGGGCTTGCGGTGGCCGGTGATGTCGATGTCGCCGCACTGCGAATTGTGCCAGGGCCAGAGCGGACGGTGGTAGTGCTCGCCTTCGGGGTCGCCTTCGTAGTAGTGTCGGCCTATGCCCGACTCTCCGATGTAGTCGATGCCGGTCCACACGAAATCGCCGATCACGTAGGGCAGATCGGCCACCTTCGCCCAATTGGAGAAGGCGTCGCGGGGGTACGATTCGGTCTGCCATATCACGCGCGAAGGTACACGGGTGTGGTCGCCTTCGGCTTTGTGAATCATGTAGTTATAACCGATTATGTCGTGCTCGGCGGCAAGAGCGTCGTAGGTTTCCCATTCGGAGTCCCAGGCGGCAAGAGCCTGGGTGACAGGGCGTGTTGTGTCGTGCTCGCGGACTTTCGATGCGAATTTATGCGCCAGTTCCACCGCAGAGGCCGATTTGCGCTCTATGATTTCATTGCCTATGCTCCAGTCGATTATCGATGGGTGATTGCGGTCGCGGCGTACCATCGAAGAAATGTCACTGTCCCACCACTCATCTATTAATGTAGAGTAGTCGTAAGTGTTTTTGGCGTCGGCCCAGCCGTCGAACGATTCGTCGATGACGAGGAGACCGATGCGGTCGCATGCGTCGAGAAATGCCGGTGCGGGCGGATTGTGCGATGTACGGACGGCGTTGAAACCGGCCTTTTTGAGGAGAGCTGCCTTGCGGTACTCGGCCTCATCGTAGGATGCTGCGCCGAGGATTCCGTTGTCGTGGTGTACGCAGGCGCCGGAAATGAGGATAGACTTGCCGTTGAGCACGGCTCCTTCAGACGAGTATGTGAATGTGCGTATGCCGAAAGTCTCGCGTTCTGTGTCGCCGTTGTCCAGGGCTATTTCAGCGGTGTATAGATTGGGCTCGTCGGGGCTCCATAGTCGTGGGAAGGCTATAGGAATGTCGTATGACTGGTGCTTTGCCTTTTCGCCGGAACGGATGATGACAGTGTCGGCGAAAGCTATTCCGGCCTCGGGGCATTTCACAGTCAGAGGCACTTTCAGTCCGTCCTTGCCGCCGTCGCCGAGGATTTTGAAGCGGATCTGAGCGATGGCTTCGCCTGGCTTCACTACGGGTGTGATGATCTGCACCGACCATGGCTCGATGTGAACTGCCGGGTGCTCTTCAAGCCATACGTGGCGGTAGATGCCCGAGCCGGTGTACCAGCGGCTGTTCTTCTGGTGCGAGTTGTCGACGGTGATTTCGATTTCGTTGTCGCCGGCGTGCAGAGCCGGGGTGATGTCGACACGGTACGATGTGTAGCCGTAGGGGTGGCCGCCGACAAGGGTGCCGTTGACGAAGACTTCGGAGTTCATGTATGCGCCTTCAATGTAGAGGTATACTGTTCCCGCGGGGGCTTTGTCGAGACGGAACGATTTCTTGTAAAAGCCTTTTCCGGTGGGAAGATAGCCGCCGTCGTTGCCCGAAGGACAGCTGCTGTCGAAGTCGTGCTCCACGCTCCAGTCGTGAGGAAGGTCGACGATGCGTGCGCTGTCGCCTTCAAGAGTGAAGAGCCATTGGTTGTCGAAGTTGGTACGGTTTCCGGTGATGGCCATGGCAGAGGCTGAAATGAGCAATGCCGAGGCCGTGATAAGTGAATGACAGGACATATTAGGAGGTTATGATATTAGGAGGTTATGCTGACCGGCTGTTGGGATATCAGGAGGTGCGGAAACCGCCTTCCCATTGCTAAACTTCTGAAGTTATCTTGCAAAACTACAAAAAAATATCGAACTTTGCAATGTAATGAGCAATATAATGGCTGATACCCCGACAATGAAATGGCCGCAGCTTATCAACGACAAGCGTTTCGGCCTTGAAGACTATCACGACCCGAAAAAGAACGGTACCCGCACGGATTTCCGGCGCGATTACGATCGACTTGTCTTTTCGAGCCCCTTCCGGCGGTTGCAGAACAAGACGCAGGTGTTCCCGCTGCCGGGCAGCATTTTCGTTCACAACCGGCTGACTCACTCGCTGGAGGTGTCGTGTGTAGGCAAATCGATGGCCGATTCCATAGCTCAGGCGCTGAAGGCCCGGTATGACGCGGCCGGTGGGCCGACGGAGCATTTCGACCATCTGGGCGACATCACGGCGGCGGCGTGCCTGGCGCACGACCTCGGTAATCCCCCTTTCGGCCATTCGGGCGAAAAAGCTATCTCTACATTCTTCAGCGAAGGCGCCGGAAAGAGTCTGCGGAGCAGTCTCACCGAGGCGCAATGGAGCGACCTCACCCGCTTCGAGGGCAATGCCAATGCTTTTCGTGTGCTCACCCATCAGTTCAAGGGCCGGCGTCGTGGCGGTTTTGCCATGACCTACTCCATGCTGGCCGCAATAGTGAAATATCCCTTCGAATCGGTGCTCGCTCACAAGGGAAAATTCGGTTTTTTTACTTCGGAAAAGGCTGATTTCGAGAAAATAGCCACCGAGCTTGGTCTTCTGCGCCTCTCGGCCGCAGGCGAGCCGCTGCGCTATGCACGCCATCCGCTGGTCTACATAGTGGAGGCTGCCGATGACATCTGCTATGAAGTGATGGACCTCGAAGACGCCCACAAGCTCCGTATTCTGTCGCTTGGAACTGTTGTCGATGCTCTGCTCGGCTTCTTCACCGGTGCGCGGCGCGAGCGCATAGCCGAAAACATGAAGCGGGTAAGCGATCCAAACGAGCAGGTGGCATATCTGCGCTCATGTGTGGTCGGCGCCCTTGTCGAACGTTGCGCCGAGACATTCATCGCCAATGAGGACGCCATTCTCGCCGGTACATTCAAGGGTTCTCTCCTCGACAATATTCCCGATCCCGAACGCAGTGCCTATCAGCGTTGCAACGACCTTTCGTGGGCCAAAATCTACTGTGCTTCGGAGGTCGTCGACGTCGAGCTGGCCGGTAACCGCATCATATCGTTCCTTATGGAGCGTCTGGTGGGAGCGGTGCTCGATCCCGGACTGAATTATTCGAGACTCCTGCTTGCGAAATTCCCCGAACAGTACGATGTTGCCTCGCCCACCCTCTACGGGCGCCTGCAGGCTGTGCTCGACCATATATCGGCCATGACCGACGTCTACGCTCTCGACCTCTACCGTAAACTCAACGGAATGTCGCTGCCGGCTGTGTAATATTTTTTTAGGAGAAAGGTGAAGGATGAAAGGTGAAGCCGAAGACCCTACAGCCTCTCATCTACGCTCCGGGCGCAAGATATTGCGCCCCTACAAGTTCTTGAAATTTCACTTTTCACTCTTCACCCTTCACTAATAATATGAAACGATATATCTCTGTTATATTAACGGTTGTGCTTGCGGTGGCAGCACTTTCGGCAAAGACCTACAGCGTGGCCGAGGTGCCTAACGTGCACCTTGCCGACAGCACCCGCTTTGTCAGCAACCCCGACGGGATTCTGTCGGACGGCGCTGTCACTCAACTCGATGCCATAATGCGCAACATACGGCGCGAAACTTCGGCCGAAGCTGTCGCCGTGGTGGTCGGTGATATCGACGGCGGCGACATCGACGGTTTCGCCACCGAACTGTTCGGGGCCTGGGAGCTCGGAAAGGCCGACAAGGACAACGGTCTTCTCATTCTTGTGGCCAAGGATCTGCGGCGCGCCGCAATCCGCCCCGGTTACGGTCTCGAAGGCGTGCTGCCCGACATCACATGCGGTCGTCTGCTGCGCGAGCAGATGTTTCCGCGCTTCAAAGAAGGCGACTACGACGGCGGTCTTATCGCCACGGCCGAAAAAATAGCGCAGATTCTCACCGATCCCGAGGCTGTCAGCGAGATAATGTCGAAGCAGACCGACCCCGACTACAACGGCGGGACACACTATGAACCCGACGTACTGCACATCTGGCTCTTCGCCGGGGGTGGCCTGGCGCTTGTTCTGCTAATTGTCCTTTTTATATCTCTGTCGAAGGTCAGAGGCAAGACTCCGCAACAGAAATACATAGCTCTCGACAAACTCAAACCGGCCTATCTCGCACTCACTGTTTTAGGCATCGGACTGCCAATCGTAGCGTCGCTGCCGCTGGTGATATTGTTGCGGCGCTGGCGCAATACCCCGCACAAGTGTCCCCGATGCGGCACAATGATGGTCAAAATCGACGAGGTGCACGACAATGACTATCTTTCCGATTCCCAGGACCTCGAAGAGCGTATTGGTTCGGTCGATTACGATGTGTGGCGCTGTCCGTCGTGCGGAGAAACCGAAATCGAGCAGTATGTGCAGCGGAGCACACCGTTCCGTCAGTGTGAGCACTGCCACGCCTACACCTCGCGTCTTGTCAGCTCGCGTGTGCTTCGGCAGCCGCGTGTGGGCGTTGAAGGCCGCGGCGAACATGAGTACAAGTGCATCAACTGCGGACACCTTGCTTTCGAACCGTATGTGATAGCGGCACTCCCGCCGGTCATAATTTCCGGCGGTGGTGGCGGCGGTCGCGGCTTTGGCGGCGGCGGCGGTTTCGGGGGCGGAAGCTTCGGAGGCGGTATGACCGGTGGCGGGGGCGCCTCAGGCGGCTGGTAATTTTAAGAGATTCTGCAATGCGGCTGTCTGATATTCGTATAGTTATTCGGTAAGGCAGCGGTAGGCGCGGAGGTATTTATTGTAGCGACGGGTCATGTCGGCGTCGAGTGAGGAGAGGCGGAAGATGTCGAGATTATCTTCGAGGTCGTGGAGTTTTACTACACGGCCGAGGGGATTTGCCTTGGCCCGTGCCACAAAGTCTTCGTAGCTTTCACCGTCGCGTTTGGTGACTGCAAGAATGCCGTCCACGATGTGTTTGGGAAATCCTTCGGCAAGGAGATATTCCGGCGTGACGTCGGTGTCCTCGATGGTATCGTGGAGGAGTGCGACGATTTTTTCTTCATCTTTTTTGCATCGCATTGCCACACGCATGGGGTGTTGGAAATATGCGCAGCCCATTTTGTCGCGCTGTCCGGCGTGCTTCGTGACGCAGATTATGGCAGCCTTGTCGAGCAGCTCGGGATAAGATATTGTGCCGTTTGTTTCCATGATTCGTATTTTAGATAACTTGCAGGAAATATGGTGCCCAAATTGAACAGAACCTGACTTGCAAAAATAAGCAAAATTCAGGTTATTCGGTATTTTGGCGGCGGCGAGATGGCTTTTTAACGGTTTGTTGCGTGATAGTGCAGAGATATGGCACCGGATGGGGCTAATTTTGGGGCATGGGAACGATTCAGCTATTCAGATGCGATGCAGTATGCGCGCTTTCGCTGCCTTATGCCTCGGGCGGCGTGCAGGCCGGTTTTCCGAGCCCGGCCCAGGACTATATTTCGGAGGGTATCGACCTCAACCGCGAGCTGATAGAGCATCCTGCGGCCACTTTCTATGCTCGTGTTCGCGGCGACTCGATGGCAGGAGAGGGTATCACCGAGAACGATATCCTTGTGGTTGACCGATCGCTCGAGCCGGAGCACGGCGATCTGGCCGTGTGCTGCGTCGACGGCGAGTTTACCCTCAAACGGCTGTGCTTCACAGCCGGTGGACGAGTGTTGCTCATGCCCTCGAACCGTCGCTATCGTCCTATTGAAATCAGCGAAGGCCAGTCGTTTACAGTGTGGGGTGTGGTAGTGTACACAATCAAGGCAAACCGCCGCCGAAGGCTCGGTACAGAACAATGGTAGGGCTGATTGACTGCGACAATTTTTTCTGCTCCTGCGAGAAGGTGTTCCGCCCCGATCTTGAAGGACGACCGGTGGTGGTGCTGAGCAACAACGACGGCTGCGTGGTGTCTCGTTCGCGAGAGGCAAAGGCCTTGGGAGTGTCGGAAGGTCTTCCATACTATAAAATGCTCGAACGCTACCCGAATGCGGACATAACGGCATTTTCATCAAATTACACTCTCTATGGCGATATGTCAGCCCGGGTCATGGCAGTGCTCCGTCAGGAGGCTCCCGATGTGGCCCAGTACTCTATCGACGAAGCTTTTCTCGACCTTACCGGCATTGATACCGGACGTCTGAAGACCTGGGGAGAAGAGCTATGCCGCAAAGTGCTCCGCTACACCGGCATGCCCGTGAGCCTCGGCATAGCCCATACGAAAACGCTTGCCAAAATAGCGAGCCGATTCGCAAAAAAATATCGGGCTTACAACAAATGTTGCGTCATAGCCACTGATGAACAGCGTTGTAAGGCCCTCCGGCTTACCGCCGCAGGCGACGTGTGGGGCATCGGGCGTCGCATGAGCCGTGCCCTCGAAGCCATGGGAGTGAGCACTGCGTACGATTTTACGCAACTCGACCGTGCTACCGTGCGCCGTCGTTTTCATTTGCCGGCCGAGCGGACCTATCTCGAACTTCTCGGACGCCCGATGATTGCCGGCGATGTTCTCGACGGGTACACGAAAAAGACCATACTGACCAGCCGCAGTTTCCCCGGAATGATATCGGACTACGACGATCTTCTGCCACATGTGGCGAACTATGCCGCCCGCTGTGCCATGAAATTGCGGCGGCAGCGCTCGGTGTGTGCCATGGTGAGTGTTTTTGTGCAGTCGAACCATTTCCGCGATGATCTCGAGCAGTATGACAACAGCGCATTCACCACATTTATGACTCCTACCGACACGACTCCGGAGATTGTCGATGCGGCTCTGAATTGTCTGAAGACCATATATCGCAGGGGTATCTGTTTCAAGCGTGCAGGCGTGATGGTGTCCGACATATCGCCGGCGGCGGCACTGCAGCCCGACTTGTTCACCTACAATTCTGATGTGCGTCTCAAACTGAGCATCGTTTCGCAGACTCTCGACGCCGTAAACCGCCGCATGGGAGCCGACACTGTGGTGCTCGGGGCGCAGCAGTACAAAATCCGCGACGCCGACGGCAAAAGAGTGAAATTTGTCAATGCTATTCGCAGGACTCTTAAATCACCGGACTATACCACACGCCTCGGAGCATTCGTTGTATGATTGATAATACTCTGCTTATCAGGCGATGATGTTCGCCGGTCTGATAGGGTGTCATAATAATCAGTCGAATCGGAGAGTGGCGGTTTGATAGAAAATTGCTAACTTTGCGGCGTGAAAGCAATTTTCGTTTGTATTGCCTGCGCTGTTGTCGCTCTGACATCGGTCGTATTTCCCGGTGCGCCTTGTTTCCCGACTTTGTTGAAGTTGGCCGGTGTGGCATTTATTGCTTTCTGTACGCTGAGGAAAGTTATCGGAAGATCGGTCGAGGCCGAGTATATTCTGCTTGGAGCGTGGACTTTTGTGTCGGTCGGTCTTTTGGTGAATGTATGGTATTATACAACATGCAGCGGCGGCAGTGTTTCGGCTCCGGTGCTTGTCAACGACGATGCCTCGTTGGCCTGGCGGCGCTGTCTCGAGGCCCTGAACGGCCAAATCTCACCACGGGTTTCGATGACGAGAAGTGGCTACGGTTCGTTGCTGGCGTTGTTGTCGTGGCCAGGCCCTCCGGATATTGTATCGCTGTTGGCTTTCAGCGAACTTTTTGTTCTTCTTGCAATAGTTTTTACCGGCGGTATCGCCCTGCGGCTTTCCGGTTCGGAGGCACCGGCGCATGTGGCGCCGGCGGCAATGCTCATGATAGCCATGGTGAGCTATTTTCTACAGACCGGAACGATCCTGGTAAAGGACGCATGTGTCTGCGCTGTAATGGCTTCTGCAATGTATGCCGTGGCCGGACTCCGGGATCGTGTGAGGGGTTCCGACTGTGTTGTCCTGGCTGTGGCTATACTTACGGGAGGCCTTGTCCGTCCGAATCTTATGCCGCTCTTAGGGGGAGGCCTGCTTTTTTTTGCTGCGGGCATGAAGCGCCGTTGCTTTGCGGTGACGGCTATGGCTGTAGCTTTGTGCGCGGGACTATACTGTATTAACAAAATTACAGGGAGCGCTCCTGAACTTTTGGGTGAAGACACTAATACACTTGTGGAAATATATAGCGGAAAGGAGCGTCTGAGGTCATACAATGATGTGATGGGCGACTACAGCTCGCTACCTTTATGGAAGATGGTGCTGCGGCTGCCGGTGTCGCTGGCGTTGCAGTACATCACTCCGCTTCCATGGGCTTTTGCTCGTGATTCCGTCTTCGGACCGGCCAACTCCTGGGCTCATTTCAGCCTGCCATGGTATGCTTTGGGAGGACTGATACTTTATTGCATGTTATTCATAATCAAGCAACTACCCCCCCCGATGATGAAAATGCTTATTTATGGCATAGGGTTGTGGACGGTAACAGCCCTGATGACAGGGGGTACAATTTCTCGCTATTGCCTGCCGTGGTTGCCGATTCTTGTGCCGGCTGCCGCATGGGCATGGCAGAATGGTTGCCGCCGCTATCGTACGTTTAAGATATGGTACGTATGCTACAGCGCGGCGATGATAGTCGCAATAGCCGCTGCCTTTATGATTCTTCACCGATACAACCCCGGAGGGTGGAACGCGCAATGAAAATAAGTATTGTCACCATTACCTATCAGGACGGACTGCTGCTGGCGCGCACACGACGCAGCGTCCTCCGGCAGATACTGCCCCAATGGCTCGAACTGGAACATGTCATTGTGACGAGCGACGAAGATTTTGACGAAACTCTCGTCGATGGGGCACGGATAATACGGCGCAGCCCATGCGGTTGCTATGATGCGATGAATACGGGGCTTGAGGCATGCACCGGTGATGTGCTGGGGCTCCTTCACGGCAACGATTTTTATGCCGACGAGATGGTGCTTGCCGATGTAGCCGCAGCGTTTGCCGAACCGGAGGTCGGTATGGTATTCGGAGATGTTTACTTTACACGGGCCGACGGTACGGGCCGCTCCCGCTATTATTCGACGACCAAATTCAGGCCAAAACTTCTTGAAAACGGTTTTATGCCGCCTCACCCGTCGTTTTTCATGCGCCGCGAGGTGTTTGAAGAAACCGGACCTTACAGCCTTGACTATGCAATAGCATCGGATTTTGAATATATGCTGCGGGTGTTCAACCGCAGACCTGAATATGGTTACAGGAGAATCGGGCGCCCGCTTGTGGCGATGTCGCCCGGAGGGCTGGCTTCGCTGTGGCGCAACCGACTCTTCTTCACTAACTACGAAAAATACCGTGCTTTGAAAAGAATTACCGGTTCGGCATCGTTTTTCAAATTGCTTGGCCGCTACTACTACCATTTTTTCCAATGAAAAAGGAATTGCATCTCTATGTGGTCGCTCCCGAACGCGACTTTTTGCTCCCGTATCTTCAGCGTGCTGTGCCGGAGGCCGTTTTTGTCGACTCTCCGACTATTGCAGACCGTTGTTTCATGATTTCGTCGGTTGATGTCTATGCTGCCGACTGCGGTACGCTTATCGATGAAAAGGCCGCGGTGGATGCTTCGTCGGTATGGAGCTGTAGGGAGGCTGAATTTACCGATACCTGCCGTGCCGCCCGTAAGACTGCTGTTATTCTTCGTGCCGCCGACATCGTGGGCACCGGTATGACGGGCTGGATGCGTGAGCTTGCCGAAAGAATATGGAAAGGCACACTGTTGCATTTCAAGGGCAACGAGGCACGTGTGAGTGTGGTTCATGCAAGCGACGTGGCTGCGGCTGTTGCGGCGGCTGCCCGGCTCGAAAGCAATCCTGAGGGTTGCTATAATATTACCGACGGCGATAATCCTGCTTTCCACGATCTGGTGGAGGCTCTCGCTTTCCGCATGAACAACAAGCATGTGTCGACTCTCAGCACCAAAGGCCAGCTGTGGTTAGGCCGTTTTTTCTACGGACGCAGGCTTTATCGTCGCTTCACCACCACCCGTACTTTCGACTGCTCGGCGTTTTGCCGCCTAACAGGCTTTCAGCCAACTGCCGTGGTGAGCTACCTGCGCACGCACGTCTACGATGAGTCGAGCCTCTGAAATATTGTTTTTCGCGAAAAAAATAAGGCAAACCTCACGATTTGCCTCTTGTCATAGTGTTCTAACACTAAATACCTAAAACCACTTTTCTTATCCTTTAAAAATCCTTATAACCTTTGATTCTTAGACCAAAATTATTTACACTGCAAAGTTAGTACTAAAGAACAGCGTTGAATCGATTATATAAGGCAGATATAAATAAATACAACAATTATTCAGGCGTAAAATCCAGAGTAATAGCTTTGTAATACTTTGTGCTGAGAGTCGGAATATAAATCAGAGAATCAGACTAATCTGATATTTTTGAGATCTGATTTTCAAAATCGGCTCGAGTGACAGCTCGTCCCTTCAGGCGGTTGCGGTAGGTGTAGACAGTATTCAGTGATAGTCCGAGCACCGATGCAATGCGGGAACTGTCGGTGATGCCCATGCTCATGAGGGCGGCTATGCGTAATTCAGGTGAGAGCCGGTTTCCGGGCTGAAGCAGTTCGAGGTGTTGGTCGGACCGTAGCAATGAGTTGAGCCTTTCGATGAACTCAGGCTCTGATTTCAGAAACATTGCGTCGAATTCTTCGAAAAACCGTTCGGAAAGAGATTGTACGAATGTGCCGTGCTCAAGGTCCTTGAACAGCGTTTTGGCTTGGTTGGCTGTGAGTTTACGGTGTGCGTAGCGGTTGAATTCCTTAAGATTCTCAAGGGCATCGAAAGCCAGCGAAAGGTAGTTGCTGCGTTCGGTTCGCAGGTGAGCCGAATTTTCGCTCGCTTTCCTTATTATTTCTTCGTAGATTTTTTCTCTTCGTCTGGCAGTGCGCCGGCCGGCTATAAGGAATATGGCGAGGGCCGCAATTATCAGCAGCAGAGCGGCCGAGACGATGTTTCGTATCATCAGTGAATGAGTGTCTGCTCCTGAAAGCATCGGTGCGTAAATAGCGACATCGCGCAAGCTGTAGAGGCACTCTTCGCGGTCTGGCGACGTCATGGCCAGATAGATGCACCGGGCACCGCGTTTTGTATCGCCGTCGAGGCACAGTTCTCTTCCAAGGCGTGCGAGCAGGGCCGGACGTATGACGCCGTTTCGGAGGCTGGCCATAACTGCATCGGTGAGGTAGGCCATATAATCGTTGCGACGGTCGGGGTTGTCGGCGTAGAAATCGGCAAGTATTCTGCTTCCCTGCACATAAAGCGCCGGGCGGTTCTCAAGTTCCGGCAACAGTTCGGCCATTGTGGCGGCCGCTATGGTGCGGTTGCCGGTCATATGGTTGCGGAAGGCATAGAGGTATCGGTAGACGGGCGCGTCGGCGGCATAGTGCAGCATCAGCGAGTCGATGGCTTCGACAGCTTTCGCAATAGTTCTGTTCTTCTGCGCAGATTCCGGATAGTTCATGGCCAGATTATAGTATAACTCGCTTGAAGCGAGGAAGTAGAGGCGTTTCAGATTGCTGTCGAAATTGGTGCTGTTGATTCTGCTGAAGTCGGTATAGCCCTCGGCTCCCATGCCAATGAACGGCATATTGGCGTCAATCTGCATGCGCAGAATCAATGCTTCGCGTTCAAGTCCGAGAGCCACGGCTTCGTCGCGTGCCATGTTCCAGTACATGAAAGCCGAATCGATGTAATGTTCTTTGTAGTAGTCGCCGAGGCTGTGCGAGGCCTTTACGCGTTCGGCTGATGGCAAAGTGCTGTTTCTGACCCTTTTCAGACTGTCGGCATAGCTGTAGTTTCGAGCAAGTTCCAGCGAACCGCCGAAGATGTAGGGGTCGAGAACGTGGGTGTAGTGTTCACGGGCACCGGCTGCGGCACTCAGCAATAGCGAAATCAGAATTGTCAGCAGGCATTTCATGAGTCAAATGTGTTTGTCAGTTTGCCTTTGAGGCACTGCAAAGGTAGTAAATAATACCGATACAAGCAAGAGAATCTTTATATTTAAGTCTATATGATAATTAACTTAAAATTCAGTAATATAATGATATAAGTGATAAAACTATTTATATTTATTTCAAAGTCTATTACATTACGGCTGCGTGGACCGAAGTGATTAGTAATTTTGCAATGCAAAGATTATAATGGTTCGATAATTTGGACAGCGATTTCCAATAGGACAGCGGTAACAGCCGTCTGCCGGATAACGATCCTGACGGGCTGTTATCTGAAAATCGCGGTAAAATTTCCAAGGTTTGTTTTGGCCAGGCCAAAAACAGACGTTGGTCAGCCAAAAACGAAAGGCGTCGTCGTGATGATGGCGCCTTTCGCTTTTGTTCTTGTTCCGGCTTTTATTCGTCGGCGTCTTCGTGGCTTGTTTCGAGCAAGGACAGAAGCTTGCGCCGGTCGAGCACGTGGAGCTCTTTTGGATTGAACGATATCAGACCTTCTTTTGCCATCTGTTCGAGTGCGGCATCGAATGTGCTTCGCTGGACGCTGAATAGCGAACAAAGGTCGCGCCGGCGGCAGGATAACACAATGTCGGTGCCGTCCTGCTGTGTGAGGGCGGCGATCCAGTAGGCTATGCGCTGACTCACATCGGCCGTAGTGAGCGAAATGATGCCGGCAAAGCCTTTCTGTGCGTCTACCGACAGCATGTTGAGCATATTGAAGAGGAATACGTAGTCGGCGTTGAGAATTTTGATGAAGTCGGCCTTGGAAAGTTTGAGGATGCTGACAGTGTCGATGGCCCGGACGGAGAAGGGATAGGCTGTAATACGTCCGAAGAGAAAGTCGGGTGTTACTAAAGTTGGCCCGGTCAGTGTCTGGCTGACGGCAAAGCGACCGTTGGCGTTCTCTATGGTTTCGCGCACGGATCCGCTTAGAATAAAGGAGATATGCTCACATTTGTCGCCGGGCGAGATTATAGTTTCGTTCGAGGGATATTTAAGAAAATGAAACTTAGCCTCGCCGATGATTTTAGCCATCCGCGACATGCTTGTGCCTCTGAATAGGGGCAGTTCCATCAATTGCTCGATCATGCTTGCCATTGTTCCATGTATTTTATAATTTTAACGCTCCGCGTGGTTATAAGTTCATTTCTGCGGAGCCGTGCGGCGTGTCTTGAAGTAGATCTGGAGAGAATTGACGGTATTCTGCCATGCTACATAAGCCGCCGGTCCAACCGACGAGATGGGGTTAAGGTAGGTGAGTGCCATCCATATTGCAAGGATGGTGTTCTTTTGTCCGAGTCCCTGAGCGGCTGAGACCGGATCGCCGTAGCGACGGCCGAGTCTGCGGCCTATCGCGAACTGGAGGGCGCAGACCACACCTGCCGCAAGAGCCATCGCCGCCATGGCAGGTATCTCGGAAGCGGGCTCCGACATAACGAAAGATACGGCCCGGCCGATGACCACAATCAGCGACACGGACCACAGGTAGAACGACACGCCCTGCACTTCAGCAATGGCTTTGTGTACTTTGGGAACAGCGAAGTAGAGAAGAAATGCCGTAAGCAAGGGGAAGACGATGAGCGGTGCCACCTTAAGGGCTATGGCTGTGAATTCGTCGAAGAAACTGAGTCCGGCGTTTCCTTCGCCTGCATAGATGAAGAATACAGGCGCCAAAAGCGCTACGGCAAGGTTGCTGAGTACCGAAAAAGCCGCTACGCGGGCTATGCTGCCACCCAGCATGCCCGTCACCACCGGCGCCGCTGTCGCCGTGGGGCATAACACACAGATAAAAGCTGCCTGCGCAAGGCTCAGGCCGAGAGGGCGCAGCACAACGAACACCAGCACCGATCCGCCGATCTGAACAGCGAGAAGCAGCCACAGCAGCGGGCTGAGGTCGAATTCGCGAGGTTTTACGCGGCAAAATGTGATTGTGAGCATGGTGAAAATGAGGTAGGGCACAATCCATGCCACATAGCTGATGTAGTTGTGAAACAGCACGCCTAAAAGCATTGCCGCAGGGAACATCCAGGGCTTGAGGCGGCGTTCGATTTCGCGTATTTCCTTTGTCTTTTTCATTTCGGCTGCAAAGGTACGAAAAAAACAATCAAGGCGTCTTCTCACGAGGACGCCTTGTCGCGTTTTAATTGGCTTAAAACAATTACATAACTAACATAAAACACATTTTCCATTCAATCATCAGATTATGTGTAACTGTCCGCATCACGATGTGATAAGGTGTGCCGACAATATTGTTACAGCAGTGATAAAACTTAACGCTGACATTAAGCACTGACAATCTGTACTAACTTTACTAACCCTAAAATTAAGTAATCGTGTATTTTAGCAATGCAAAATTACTACAATTCCGGACTGCTGTCAACAGCATATGAATGAACCGTGCTGAAATATAAGCTTGTATAAATATCAAAACGCGGATAATCAGTAGCTTAAGATGTTTTATCGTTGCCGTAAATATAAGTGTGTGCTTAACCTGCCGAATCGATTTTCATGATATCGTCCTCGAAGGTATCGCGGTTTATGGCCCGTGCTTTCAAGCGGTTGCGATAGGCATAGATGGTGTTGAGCGAATAGTTGAGCACCTGTGCTATCTTAGCGCTTTCCTCTATGCCGAGACGCATGAAGGCGAGAATGCGGAGGTCGGTGTTCAGTTTTTCATTGTCGGAGAGTGAGAAACGGCTGTCTGGACGGAGCAGGGCATTTACACGCTCCACAAAGTCGGGATAGATGTGTAGGAAAGCATTGTCGAAAACCTCGTAAAACTCGTTGCTCTGTTCTTCGATGAACTTTCCAGAGCGTACCATGCGGTAGAGCTCATCGGTCTGGCCGGCGGCTATTTTGCGTGTGCTTATCTTGCAGAACTGGTTAAGTTTGTCCATGTAGATTGAACACAATTCGAGAAAACGGCTTATGTAGACTTCTTTGGCGTTGTTTGCGGTTTTGAGTTTGTTCTGCAGTGCTTTCATGTGTTTCATTTCGTGGCGGAGCAGCAGCAGAGTAGCCGCGAGCACGAGCGACAGAAGCACCAGAGCGGCAATGGCAATGTACATGTTGCGTCGTCCGGCGGCGAGATGGGCGTTGTGTGCGCGTTCTATTATTGGCAACGCCTTCGAGCTTTCAATCATTCGGAGTGTGGCGCCACATTCCACGGCATTCTCCACAGCTGCCGACAGATACCGGTGTGCGCGGGCAATGTCGCCGCTGTTGTGTACCACGCTTCCCAGTTCCTGTAGCGATGCCACCTCGCGTGTGGCGGTTCGCACATCGTTTATTGCCGAGCGCGCCAGATAGTAGCGGTAGTCGTTTTCGTTTCCGGCGTTGCGGGCGATGGTCGACAGGTGGTAGGCGGCGCGGGCATCGAAGCGGCCGGAGTCGTCGGGGCTGTCGAGTACTTCCTGCAGGAGTACTTTGGCTTTCACATCGCTGCCGGTAAGAAGATAGTATTCGCCGAGATTGAATTTATACTGGATGTCATCGTGCGACAGCTGTTCCAGAAGTTTCTTCTGGTAGTCGATCGCTTTGTTGCCATAAAGAGTTCTGTATTCAGGGTATGAGTCGAAAAACACGCTGAGATAGCTGTAGAGCTGACGGCCTGAATCGAAGTACGACGGCTTGAAGCGCATGGGCACGCTGTCGGGTTCGATGGCCAAAAAGTCGGTTTCGGCCTCTTTGAAGAAACCTGCCAGTGGCATCAGTGCGCTTCTGAGCCATGTGAACTGCAGCCGTTCTATGCCGTCGCTGTGCTCTATCCCTTGTGTGTAGTAGGCAAGAGCCAAATCGTTCTCGAAGCCGGTGTACCGTGTGGCAATTTCCAGAATTATACGGCTGCTGTCGGCTTGTGCGGTGTGTTCGGAGAGGAGAGCCTTGAGGCTGTCGATACCGTCCTGCCGATGTTCGAGGAATTCGATGCGGCGTTCGAGGCATGCATCGAGTTCGTCGAGGATATCGCCGCTCTTCCCGGCACGAGCCGTGGCAGTAATGGCGATTAGAGCAAGCAGCAGCAGTTTTTTCATTGAAGACGTGAGGCTATTTCATCGTTGTTGATAATTGTCATCACCGACAGGCCGTCGGGAGTGAACGATGCTTCGCGGCAGCGGAAAAGATCGGCCACGATGCTGTCCATTTCGGCGGGGGTGAGAGTCTGGGAGCCGGATATGGCTGCGCTGCGTGCCATGGCGAGTGCCACCGGGCTGCGGAAGGCTGCGGGGTCGGCAAGCACGTCGGCCGATACATCGTCGAGAATACCCACGAGCGCGTCGACAGCTTTGCGGCCCGATAGCGACGCAGGCACCGATGTCAGGCTCCACGATGTGGCGCTGTTCTGCTGGGCGATGAAGCCGGCGGCGCGCAAGGAGTCGGCTGTCTGCCCGAGAAGGGCAGAGGCCGACGGTGAGAGTTCGAAATCTTCGTTGAAGATTAGTTGCTGCGACGCAATGGGGCCGTCCTCCATCTGGGTCATGTAGCGTTCGTAGAGAATGCGCACGTGTGCCCTGTGTTGCGAAATGATCATAAGCCCCGAGTGAGAAGACGTTACGATGTAGCCGTCGCGCAGCTGGAAACATGCCGCAGGTCCGGAGGCTGTGTCTGCCGGTGTAAGCGCAGTGTCGCCGAACAGATTGCCGGCCTCATCGTCGGGTACATCCGAGGTGATGAAGGCCTCGTCGCGTTTGCGGGTGAAATTGCTGTAGAGGGCATCCCAGTCGGTGGGCACTGTCCGCGGGCGAGGCGACCATGCCCCGGGCGACGGATTGTCGGATGCCGGTCGGAATGGGTTGAAGCTTTCGTCGGCCGCATCGTCGGGAACTGCGACCTCGGCCGACGGGTCGAAAATGGGAATGTCGGGAGCGTCGTCGCTGTCGAAATCGAGAGCACCCGCAGCCTGCATCTTGCCGAGAGTTTCGCGCACCGAGGCCAGCAGTATCTGCATTATGGCCTGTTCATGCTCGAATTTTATCTCATATTTCTGCGGGTGGATATTAACGTCGATTGTCGAGGGGTCAACTTCGAAGTTTATGAAGTACGAAGGCTGTGAGCCTGCGGCAATAAGCGGCTCATAGCAGCCCATAAGCGCACGGTGAAAGGCCGGATGCCGCATGTTGCGGCCGTTGACAAAGAAAAACTGGCTGAAACCGCGTTTTTTTGCGAACCGTGGCATTCCGATGAAACCCGAAATACGCACCAGTGAAGTTTCTGTACCTATTTCGGCTATCTGGCTTTCGAGATTCTTGCCGAAAAGCGCACCGATGCGTTGTTTGAAAGAGCTGCGCATGAACTGGTGCAGTGTCACATCGTTGTGCATGAGAGTGAAATCTATGTTGGTATTCACCAGGGCGAGTCGCTCGAATTCGTGCAGTATATGACTGAGTTCCACGCTGTCCTTTTTCAGGAACTTACGTCGTGCCGGCATATGAAAAAAAATGTTCTTCACGCTTATGTTTGTGCCCGGCGCGCAGACAACGGCCTCCTGTCCCTCGAAATTCGACTCGGAGATAAGCAGTCGTGTGCCGACTGTTTCGCCGGCACGCATTGTGCGCAGGTCGATTTGCGCTACCGCCGCTATCGACGGAAGAGCCTCGCCTCGGAAGCCCATGGTGTGGAGCGTGAATAGATCCTCGGCTTTTGCAATTTTGCTTGTTGCATGGCGCTCGAAGGCCATGCGCGCGTCGGTGGGCGACATGCCGCAGCCATTGTCGATAACCTGAATGAGCGTCCGGCCGGCATCTTTTATTACTATGGTAATGGCCGTAGCGCCAGCATCGACGGCATTTTCGACAAGTTCCTTTATCACCGAGGCCGGACGCTGGATAACCTCGCCGGCGGCAATCTGATTGGCTACGGAATCGGGTAGCAGACGGATAATATCGTTGTTCATATTTTTATGATTTGTGCAAGCCTAAACTTCTAAAA
>CABQCA010000014.1 GCA_902462525.1 uncultured Porphyromonadaceae bacterium
GCGAGACTTTCGTATCGAATCCCAGAGACATACTCCCGCTCCGCGACAAGGAGCTCCCCACGCTGCTGCGCTACTTCAAGCTGATGCACACGGTGATGAGCGACAATTTCAACATTCAGCTCAACCGTCATGTGGTGTCGAACATCATTGCAGCCTTCTTCTACCAGACCGTAATCTACATCTACAAGCGCCTCGACTACGAAGACCTCGGACACTCCAGCGTACACCGCAACAACTATGTCCACGAATTCATGAAACTCGTGCACCTCTACTACACCAAGGAGCGCTCGGTCAATTTCTATGCCTCGAAACTCTTCATATCGCCCAAATATCTGTCGCTGCTGGTGAAAGAGGCCACAGGGCGCTCGGCGGCGAGGTGGATCGACTTCTTCGTCATCAGCGAGGCCAAGAACCTGCTGCGCTTCTCGGGCAAAAACATTCAGCAGGTGGCCTATGCCCTCAACTTCTCCAACCAGTCGTCGTTCGGCAAGTACTTCAAGCACCTCACCGGAATGTCGCCCACCGACTTCCAGAAAATGCTGTGATGTCTCAGGGGCGGGGCAACCCGCTGCATCGAAAAAAATGAAAGCGGCCCGCAGGGGTCGCTTTCATCATATATGTGCGTGAAGGACGAACCCTTCACTTTATTTACTTCACGTCTATTTTCTTTACTTTGTTGCCCTGACGGACAATATAGATGCCGGAAGCGAGATTTCCGATATTGTCGCTTACCATCACAGGGCTGGCGCATGAGAAATGTGGACGTAATATTGACTATTTACTCAAGGTTTTTAAGGAAAGTTAAATCTCATGCGCCAGCCCTGCGAATTATGAAGAGAAACCGCAGAGAATATTCAGATTATGTTAAAAAAATTGCGGGGCTGTGGATTTTTGCGTATTTTTGCAGATTAACAGCCCCGGCAGTATGGATGGAAAAGTGATTTACAGCCCCGAAGAAGACGACCGCATGATTGAAGAGGCCTTTCGCGACCTCCTCGACTGCTATCTGCGCAGCAACCACCGCAAGAAGGTGGAGATAATAGAGCGCGCCTTCCACTTCGCCAAAGAGGCGCACCGCGGTGTACGGCGCCGCAGCGGCGAGCCATACATCATGCACCCCATAGCGGTGGCTAAGATATGCCTGCAGGAAATAGGCCTGGGCTCTACTTCGATTTGCGCGGCACTGCTCCACGACGTTGTGGAGGACACCGACTACACCGTCGAGGACATCGAGCAGAATTTCGGAGCGAAGATTGCGCAGCTCGTCGCGGGACTCACCAAAATTTCGGGCGGCATATTCGGCGACCGGGCCTCGGTGCAGGCCGAAAACTTCCGCAAGCTGCTGCTCACCATGAGCGAGGATATCCGCGTGGTGCTCATCAAGATGGCCGACAGGCTGCACAATATGCGCACCCTCGGCTCGATGGCGCCCAACAAACGCTACAAGATAGCCGGCGAGACACTCTACATCTACGCTCCCCTCGCCCACCGACTCGGTCTTTTCGCCATCAAGACCGAACTTGAGGACCTCAGTTTCCGCCACGAACACCCCGACATCTACGCCGACATAACCCGTAAAATCGAGGCCACGCAGGCCCACCGCAGCTCGGTGTACACCGATTTTTCGCAGCCTATAAAAGCCAAGCTCGACGAACTCGGAATACGCTACGAGGCCAAGGCGCGCCTGAAATCGGTGTATTCAATCTACCGTAAGATGGAAACCAAGCACTTGCCGTTCGAAGAGGTGTACGACCTCTATGCCATGCGCATAGTATTCGAGTGCGACGACCAGAGCAAGGAAAAGAACATATGCTGGGCCATCTACTCCGCCATCACCGACCTCTACCAGCTGCACCCGGGGCGCACCCGCGACTGGGTGGTGACCCCGAAAGCCAACGGCTACCAGGCGCTCCACCTCACAGTGATGGGGCCCGACGGAAACTGGATCGAAGTGCAGATACGCAGCCGGCGCATGGACGAAATTGCCGAAAAGGGATTTGCCGCTCACTGGAAATACAAAATCGGCGACAGCGACGAGGAGTCGGAGCTCGATGCGTGGCTCAAGACCATCAAGGACATTCTCGATAATCCCGAACCGAGCGCCATCGACTTTCTGAGCACACTGAAGCTCAATCTGTTCTCGTCGGAAATTGTGGTGTTCACACCGGCGGGCGAGCCGGTGACACTTCCGGCGGGCGCCACGGTCCTCGACTTCGCTTTTGCACTGCACACCGAGATAGGCATGCACTGCATCGCCGCCAAGGTGAACCACAAGCTCGTGCCGCTGCAGCACGAACTGCACAGCGGCGACCAGGCCGAGGTGCTGACCTCGAAGACACAGATGCCGCAGCCCGAATGGGCCGCATATATGTTCACGGCAAAGGGGCGCACACGTCTGCGCCAGGCGCTGCGCCGATCGGCGCAGCCTCTCATCAATCAAGGCAACACCATACTCACCACCTGGCTTGCCGAACACGATATTCCCGACACCAACATGGTCATCACAAAGCTGCAGGGCATTTTCCACGTCGCCAACCGCGACGAACTGTGCCGTCAGCTCGCCGCCCAGGAAATAATGCTGGGCGAATACCATGTGAAACCGCTCCGTAAAGCCGCCGCTCAGCCGCGTCAGGGCGCCGGCATATTCTCGAAACTCCTCGCCTTCGGCAAGAAAAGCACACCCGAAAAGACGGCGCAGCCTCTGCCCGCACCGGTGAATACCAAGCAAATATACCACCTCTCGGCAACAGGCGACAATTCCAACTTCAAATTCGCCCCCTGCTGCAATCCTATCCCCGGCGACGATGTGATGGGTTACCTCGACGACGACGGGCTGGTGGAAATCCACGCCGTCGACTGCCCGCGCGCCCAGATTCTGAAGGCCGGCTTCGGCCCGCGCATAGTAGCGGTGGAATGGGAAACTGTCGACGACCGCTTCCCGGCCCACGTGCACATCGAAGGCATCGACCGCCACGGTATCCTTCAGGAACTCACCTACCTCATATCGCAGACTCTCGGCATCGACCTTCGCAAGCTGTCGATCGAAGCCTCGGGCAAAATTTTTGAATGTGACCTCTGGGTGCGCGTGCGCGACAAAAAAATTGTAGAGCAATTGTGCGACAGCGCCAAAAACGTGCAGGGCGTGCGGTCGGCAACCAGAATTCAGTAGAAACGTATGAAAAGTTCACTCCGATATATTCTCATCGCCCTTGCGGCGACCATAGTGATAGTCTATTTCTACCCTCACCCCGAGGCTAACCGCTTCAACTACGAGGAAGGACGGCCATGGAACTACGCCAAACTGATAGCTCCGTTCGACATTCCGGTACACCCCGATTCGGCTACCATAGCGGCCGCCCGCGACACGCTGGAAAAGCACTTCGTGCCCATTTATGAACTCAACCAGCTGATGATCGACACCATCATAAGCCGTCTGCCGGCCGGAAACGCCGGGCTCACCCAGCGTCTTGCCACAGAACTCCGAAAAATCTACGCCTCGGGCGTGGTGGACATGTCGACAAAAAACGAGATAGAGGCCGGCCGTCTGCCCAGAGTGCGTATGCTCGACAAAAACGTGCTGTCGGAAATGACGACATCGGCTTTCAGCTCGCCGCGCGACGTGTACCTCTACCTCGACTCGGCAATCACCGAGCCCGAGCTCCACACCTACTTCACCCGGGCCAATCTGCAGAACCTGCTGCGGCCCAACTACACACGCAACGAGGAAGAATGTCAGCGGCATTACGAATACGACTATCTGACCCTGACCGCCGACCGGGGAATTATCCTCCAAGGCCAGACTATCATCGACAAGGGAGCCGTGATAACGAGCCAGGACTTCACAAATCTGCAGACCTACGAAACGATGATGTCGCAGTTCAACGGCAACCGCGACCAAAGCAACTATCTCATGCTTCTGGGGCAGTTCCTCTTCGTAGCGCTGCTGCTGAGCATGATGATGCTCTACTTCTACTTCTTCGTGCCGAACATCTACGGCAACTTCAGGGCGGTGCTGTTCATCTACAGTCTGGTGACGCTCTTTTTCCTTATTTCGATAGGCCTCAACTACTTCATAGCGCAGGGCATCTACATAGCGCCGATGATGATAGTGCCCATACTGCTGCTGGTGTTCTTCGACGGACGCACGGCCATGATGGTCACAGCGGTGCTGACGCTCATCTGCGCCGGTGTCACGGCTTTCGCTCTGGAGTACGTCTTCCTGCAGTTCTGCGCCTCGGCGGCTACTGTCTACAGCCTCCGAGAACTCAGCCGGCGGTCGCAGCTGCTGCGCACTTCGGGCGTGGTGGCGGTGGCATATATACTGGCCTATGTGGCTCTCGAGCTGCTGATGAACGGCTCGTTCGAGGCCTTCACTCTGCGCATGGTATGCTTTCTGGCCGTCAATGCCGCCCTCACGTCGATGGCCTACGTGCTGATGTTCGCCGTCGAACGCCTCTTCGGCTTCATATCGGTAGTGACCCTCGTAGAACTTGCCGACATCAACAATCCGCTGCTGCTGCGCCTCTCCAACGAGTGTCCGGGCACATTCAACCACTCCATAGCGGTGAGCAACCTGGCTTCTGACGCCGCCCAGCGCATCGACGCCAACGTACAGCTGGTACGGGCAGGCGCCCTTTACCACGACATAGGCAAACTTGCAAATCCGGCGTTCTTCACCGAAAACCAGCACGGGGTGAACCCGCACGACGCCCTGTCGTGCGAACGAAGCGCCTCGATTGTCATAAATCACGTCAGCGACGGCCTCAAGCTGGCCGAAAAAGCCGGGCTGCCCGATGTCATACGGGCCTTTATACGCGAACACCACGGCGCCGGTCTGGCAAAATATTTCTACATCACCTGCTGCCGCAACCACCCCGACGAAGAAGTCGACAAGACTCCGTTCTCCTACCCGGGTCCCAACCCCCAGACCCGCGAGACATCGGTACTGATGATGGCCGACTCGGTAGAAGCCGCCAGCCGCTCGATGCAGGAGCACACACGCGAGGCCATCACCTCGCTGGTAAACAAAATTATCGACGGTCAGATCGCCGACGGCCTGCACAACGAATCCACACTGTCGTTCCGCGACGTCGGCATCATCAAGGACGCCTTCATACGCCGCCTTACCACCATCTACCACTCACGAATCGCCTATCCGGCATCGCCCAGAGAGGAAAAGGAAGAACCGGAAAAGGATCAGTCCGCCGAATGAAAATCAGAGTGCCGAACACCGTTTTCCGAATCATCGTCATAGCTCTCGCCATGGCGGCACTCACCTCATGTTCTCCCAAAAAGAACACTGCGGCCTCGCGCAAATATCAGGAGTTCATCACCCGCTACAATATCCACTATAACGGCGACACCCACTTCCGCGAAACTCTCGCCGACATGGAATCGAAGTACGAGGACGATTTTTCACGCATTCTCTTCGTTCACCCTGTCGAGGCGAAAGCCGACGAAACAGCGCCACAGCCTTCGGGCGACTTCACACGCTCCATCGAAAAGGCCCAGAAAGCCATTCAGGTGCGCTCGATAAAGAAAAAACCGGCTAAAAAAGCCGGCAAGAACCGCGATCCTAAGTACAAGGAGTGGATGAGCCGCGAAGAATACAATCCTTTTCTCCACAATTCGTGGATGCTGATGGCAGGCAGCCAGTACTACAACGGCGATTTTCTCGGAGCGGCATCGACATATTTCTACATCAGCCGTCATTTCACATGGCTGCCACAGACCGTGACCGAGGCGAAACTCATGCAGGCCATGAGCTACATAGCTTTGGGCTGGCAGTTCGAGGCCGAGATGATACTTTCGCGCATAAAAGACGACTCCCTCACAAGCGGCACGCTGCGCGCGCTCTACAACCGCGCATGGGCCGACTACTACATTCACGCCGCCGATTTCGAAAAGGCGCTCCCCTTCCTCACCGAGGCTGTGAAAGCGGCGAAAGGCGCACAGAAAACACGTCTGAACTTCCTTTTGGGCCAGGTGTACGAGCGCCTGGGCGACCGCGCGAGGGCCTACAGGGCTTTCGGCGCCGCAGGAGGCTCGTCGTCGGCGCCATACCGCACGCAGTTCAACGCCCGAATCAAACAGAGCGAGGTCTTCGACGGAGCCGACATCGAGCCTGAAGTGAAGGCTCTCCGCCGTATGGCGCGCCTCGACCGCAACAAAGACTATCTCGACCAGATATACTATGCCATCGGCAACCTCTACCTTTCGCGCGGCGACACAGCAAACGCTATCGCGAGCTATGTGACGGCCAACGAGAAATCGACACGCAGCGGCATCGACAAGGCCATCAACCAGCTGCAGCTCGGAAATCTCTACTTCCTGCGCCGCGACTACGATCTGGCGCAGCCGTGCTACTCGGAAGCCGTGCCGCTGCTGCCGAAGACATATCCGGGCTACGACTCGCTCATCCGCCGGAGCGACGTGCTCGACGAACTCGCCGTATACTCGCAGAACGTGAAGCTGCAGGACTCCCTGCTGCGTCTCGCCGACATGACACCCGAAGAACAGAACAAGGTAATCGACAAAATTATCGAAGAACTGAAAGAGAAGGAAAAGAAGGAAGCAGAAGAAGCGCGCCGCGAAGAATACCTCGCCGGTCAGCAGGCACAGCCGGGCCTGCAGGACAATAATTCACAGCAATTTACCATCAATACCGACAATTCGTGGTATTTCTACAACACATCGGTGAAAAATGCCGGACGCACCGACTTCCAGAAACGATGGGGCTCGCGAAAGCTCGAGGACAACTGGCGCCGCCGCAACAAAGCGACTTTCAACACCGACGATTTCGACACCGGAAATGCCGAAAACGCAACCGACAGCACTGCCACAACGACAACCGATGGTGACGGCAGTCCTGAAATCGACGATAACACCGACGGCAAGGGACAGGAGACCGACAAGGCATCGGACCCTCACAACAGAGAGTACTATCTCGCCCAGATTCCGAAAACCGAGGCCGAACGCGCCACCGCCAACGATGTGATTCAGGAAGGCCTCTACAACATGGGACTCATTCTGAAAGACAAACTCGAGGACTACCCTGCCGCCGTAACCGAATTCGACCGCCTGCTCGCCAATTACCCCGACAATGTCTACCGCCTCGACACTTACTACAACCTCTATCTGATGTATATCCGGCAGGGCGACACCACGATGGCCGAACGCTACCGGCAGCTTATTCTCAGCGATTTCGCCGACTCAAAGTACGGCATGGCTCTCCGCGACCCCAATTATATCGAGAACCTGCGCCGAATGGACACCGTACAGAACGAGCTCTACGAACGCGCCTTCGACGATTATCTCAACAACCGCAATGCCGAGGTGCACGCCGCCTGCGAGCGCATGAACACCGAATTCCCGATGAGCAAACTCATGCCTAAATTCATGTTCCTCGACGCACTGGCCTATGTCACCGACAACGAGCCCGAAAAATTCAACGCCGTGCTTCGCGAAATGCTCGAACGCTACCCCGACACCGACCTCACACCCTATGCTTCGGCATGGCTCAAAGGCATGGCTCAGGGCCGCAAACTCCATCAGGGCGCCTCGAACATGCGTTCGATGATATGGGACCTCCGTCTCAGCAGCGACAGTACGGCCACAGCCGCCGACTCGGCAGCCGTATTCTCTCTCAATCCCGACCAGAAGCAGCTGCTCATATTCACCTATCCCACCGATCAGGTGTCGGCATCGCAGCTTCTCTACGAGATAGCACGCCATAATTTCCGCTCCTTTGTCGTAAAGGATTTCGACCTCGAGACAATGAATTTCGGACGGCTCGGAATGATTATAGTAAGGGGCTTCGACAATATGGCCGAACTCAACCACTACCGCAAGGTCATGGCCGACTCGCCCGATTTCCGGCTGCCGCCAGGAGTGCGCCCCATAGCCATCAGCGACGAAGACTTCCAGTTGCTGTTGTCGCAGGGCCGTAGTTTCGAGGAGTACTTCCGCTACCGCGACGAGCAGAACTACATCGACACCCAGGCCGACCTTCTTCTGCCCGAGGACATCGAGCCTCTGCCGGCAGAAGAAGAGCCATCTGTGGAAGAACCGACTACAGAAGAAAGCACCCCGCAACCGCAGGAACAGGAAAAGGAACAGCCGCAGGAAAAACCGCAGCCGGCTAAGCCGCAACCCAAACCACAGCAATCCAAGCCGCAGCCCACGCCCATAATTCCCGGCTCGGAAGGCGATGACGACCCGCTTTTAGGCGATTAAACGGTTAGGCTGACAGGCTGTTAAGCTGACAGGCTAACAGGTTATCAGAGACTTTAAAGACTTTTTTTCAGGAAAGCGGAAACTTCAGCGGAGCACGACCATCGGCGATGATTCCAGACGCGGCAGCACGGCAATGTGAAGCCTTTCGTCGAACGACGCCGCGACCGATGCCGGAGCGACTTCAACACCGGCCTCTTCAAGGGCATTGCGGACGGCTGAGAGGGCTTTCTGAGGTGTGTTGTTGTCCTGGCTCAGATGACAGAGGAAAATGCGCCTGAAGCCCGTCGCGGGCGTCACGGCCGCAAGATAGCGTGCAGTGTCGGCATTGTCCATATGGCCGGATGCCGACGCAATGCGTGCCTTGAGATACACCGGATAGCGCCCAGTGCGCAGCATCTCGGCATCGTAGTTGGCCTCTATCATAAGATTCTTTGTCTGCCGGATATAGAAATCGGCACGCGAGGTTATGGTGCCGGTATCGGTGGCAACGACAAAACTGGTGCCGGCGCCTTCGACGTAAAAACCGGCATTGTCCGTACCGTCATGGCTCGTCTCGAAGGCTGTGATTGTGAAAGGTCCTATTTTAAAGGGGAATTCCTTGTAGATAGGCGTGTGATAGTCCTTTATGCGACGCGACATATTGTGACGGCGCAGCAGGCCCGTCATTGCCTTTGGCGTGGCATAAAGTCGCATATGCTTGAAACGCCGCAGAATGGCATAGGCATAGCGCACGTGGTCGCCATGGTCGTGGGTGAGCAATATTCCCCGGATTGTCAGCGGATCGACAGAATTTGCCGCCAGTTCGGCCAGCACACGATTGTTATCGCAACCGCTGTCGATGAGAATTCCGCATGAAGGCGTGCCCAGATAGGAGCAGTTGCCGCTGCTGCCGCTGCCGAACGACATGAAGCGCAGCGTTTCGGGCACACTCAGGCTTTCGGGAGCAAGACCTTCGAGAGTATCTTCGCCACCGTCGTCCGGCATGTCGAACAGTCCCGGCTGATCGTCGGAAAAGCTTTGGCGGTATTTCTGTCGGCGGCGTGTCATGACTCCGGATTATCAGCTGTGATACAATAGGAAGATTGCCGGACGCCTGGCATAGTCCGTCTTGTCGGTGCGCCACTGCGAAAGCGGCATCGTACGCACGCTTTGAGAAGGACCGGTAAGGTCGCATGCCACGCACAGCAGCATGTCGGCCGGAAATATAGCTGCGATTTCGTCGATAATGCGACGGTTACGGTAAGGCGTTTCGATGAAAATCTGCGTCTGACCTCGGCGGATATTCCGCTCCATTTCCTTGAATGCTGCTGCACGGCGGCTGCCGTCGATGGGTATATAACCGAGAAAAGCGAAACTCTGGCCATTGAATCCCGACGCCATCAGCGACAGCAGAATACTCGACGGCCCGACAAGAGGCACCACCTCAATGCCCTTGCGTTGTGCCGCCGCCACAAGATCGCTTCCCGGGTCGGCCACGGCAGGGCAGCCTGCTTCGCTGATAATGCCGATGTCGTGTCCCTCGAGCGCCGGGGCAAGCATGGCGGGAACAGCCGAAGGGTCGGTATGCTCATTAAGCACCTCGAAATGAAGTGCATCGATGTCGATACTACGGTCGCAGGCTTTTAGAAAACGTCGTGCCGTTCGCAGCTCTTCCACCACGAAATATTTAACCCGGGCAAGAAGCGCGATATTACCGGCCGGAAAAACCGCTTCGGGATTCACCGGTGACAGAAACGACGGAAACAAATATATCTTACCTTTGCTCATAGTAGTCCGACACTAAACTGCAAATATAGCAAAAAATCCCGATAAAGGCCGAACCGCCGCCCTAAACTTTGTAAATTTAACGGTGATCAGGGCACCGGGAGAAGATTCATGCTTTCATCTTTCTGTTTAAAATCAGAATGTACTTACCACACTTCCGTCGGCAAGCAGGGCAATGGCATTGTCAAACTTACACTCGACGTCAATCACATTGCGCCATGAGCTGACTTTTCTTACAAAAATTTCGTTGCCGACAGCATATAGGCTACCGTCGTTTTTAAGTCCTATCGCACATCCATGACCGCCCACAACGACCTTTTTCACATCAGCCCAAGCAGCTACATCATCGCAGAAATCCGCAACGACGGAGCCATCCTCCAATACCGCAATCGTATAGATGTTGCCATAGCAGCAATTGAAAGCATCGACCTGTCTTACTCCGTGCCAATCGGGGGTCCGATAGTAGTTTCCGGCAGACACCGATATCAGGGTGCCGTCGGACTTCAACCCAAGTACAAAATCGAATCCGCACGCCACTTGTTTTATGTCTGTCCATGTTTCGACTCTGCCTGCGAATCTTTCGGGGCCCTCATAACTTGAGGGTTCGTCAACACAAGTGACAGTGCCGTCAGAGTGAAGCGCAACCGTATGTCCTTCGCACGACACTACATCCACAACATTCTCCAGCCTCGACAGCTCATATCCTGTCTGGAATTCCCGCTCTATTGGTCCGGGATGAATATGCCCCCTGTCATCCAATGCCATATATCCGTCAAATCCGGCCGTCAGTTTAACAAAATTATGCCGTCTCTCTCTACATAATTCCCTGAAATCAGGATTATTTCCATGAAGCCGAATACCACATCCGTCCGGCTCCAATGATATTGCGAAATCTCTTGCGACAGCAAGGGTTCCGCCTTGTACTTCAATACACGTTGTGGTGTTTCTGTACTCCCCGATTATTCTGTCTTCATAATCCTCTCTTCTTTTGATGTTATAGAAACGCGATTCGTCTATATCGGGGTCTGGAAACCGAATTTCATCGGGAACGTAGTACGTTACGGCCGGATTGTTTTCGGCAAACGCACACTTGCTTACGGCAAGCGATGAGAACGGATTGCTCAATGTGTGTAAAAATATCCCCCTTATAGGCCTGCCCATAAATACATGTTTAAGATTGCGACAACAGGAAAAAGCACAATCACGTATCTCTCTGATGCCATTAGGAAGAGACACAAACTCAAGATACGGATTAGCCTTAAACACATCAATTCCAATATATCGATAGCCCTCGGGAACTATAAGACCTTTCACGTTCAATTCCCGGCATTGGCAGAAATCGGCGATGGCAACAACAGACATTCCATCGATTTCTTTCGGGAGATTCAGAATACCATTGTCGGCAATACATTGGCACGATAAACCCGCAGAGTCTTCTCTACCGGCCTTAATATCCTCAATATTGACCCGTGAATCAGCCACAGAATATTTTATACTAAAAATAGTCCGGTCTGCCAGTCTTACACTGCGGCCTTTTTTTGAGGCAAACCTTCTTTCCGGCTCATTCCCGTATGGAATCCAACATTCAAATTCCATGATGCCGTCATGATTACGTCCTAACGGCCTTATTCGGTCATATAGGCATGGAACCGATCCTCCAGTTCTCAAATCATAAATTCCTCTGACATACTCACGTCTGTCGTCCTCTGCAATTAACTCTGCTACGCCATCCCAATTCAGAAATATCTTAACATATCGAGCAGGAATTACTGTAGCTCCAGATTTGTCGATGAGTCCTTCCTGATGATATCCTTTTGAAATTAAGGCATAACCTTCATCGTTGAAATTATAAGCACTTTCAAATTGGAATCCTATGATTTCATTATTGTTTTTATCAACGTATCCGTATTTGCCATGTTCATTCATCGCATATGTGACACCGTCTTTGTCGAAACAGCCTAAATTTCTATATACGAATGGGAAAATTGTGTTGAGATCTTTGTCAACTATTCCATAATGTTCATTCTTTTTTACCCGGAAACGATTCTTTCCGTCAATATACACAGTATCATACTTCAGAGGGATTATGACAGAACCATCAGTGTCGATTACTCCTTCCAATCCATTTTGACCAACCACAGTCATATCCGCGTTGGAGGAAGTGAAGTCCTCCGCATAGTCATATTCAATCCGGAAGGTAATCCCTTTATTTACGTTAATAAACCCGAACCGACCACCGGATTTCACTTTTACCATTCCATTGACACCAAGACTCAATTCATCATAAACAAACGGGACAATGACATTACCATCAAAACCGGCTAATCCCCATTTACCATTTATTTTGGCTCTGAAACCCTTCCATCCGCTTACTATGTATTTATCCACTTCTTCGTAGAAAAAGTTTTGAAGAATTGGGCCATCGATAGGCAGGAATCCCCACTTCCCTCCTTTTTTTATCATGAATCCGTACTTATCGACAAGCTCTATCTCTTCATATTCAGCGGGAATCATAACTTCCAACCGTTCATTTATCATTCCCCACTTTTCTCCGGTCTTTACTTTCCAGCCTCTTCCTCCCCAACCGGCCTGAACGATGTCATCAAAATCCGGCAGGCTAACTATATTGCCGGACCTGTCATACAGACACTTCTTTCCGTCTATCGTCTTTATAGTCAGATAGGCATTTTCCAGTTTTCCCCGGTATCCGGCATCTTCTTTTGCCAAAGGTATTCTGGGTGAAGGATTGACCCTGTTATGCAACATATCACTCAGTTTATTCAAGTAATCAAGTGGGTTCATAGTCTTTGTCCTCGTTCTTATTTCCAGTTACATTGATATTGATTGTAAAAACCGGTACAATCTATCATGGTACCGATTATTTTTTCGGTTTCTCCATTTCTTCTGGAGGGCGTATTCAAGGCTTGAGGGCGGTGATGTCGGCGCCGGCGGGAGTCTGGAAGATGCGGAGTCCGAAGGCTCCGACGACGGCGTAGACATGGTCGAAGATTTCGCACTGCAGCTGCTCGAAGGCTTTCCATTCGGTGATTTCTACGAAAAAATAGAGCTGCAGGGGCAATCCTGACGGAGTAGGATCGAGCTGTCGCACCATCATTATCCATTTCTCGCCGGGACGGTAGCGCACCTGAGGATGAGTGGCGAGATAGTGTTCGAGATAGCGTCGGAGCAGCCCGAGGTTGACTGTACGGCCGCTGTCGGGGCCGTCGATACCGTCGAGAAATCCGAGTTTCCGAAGATGCTGCAACTCGTCGGGCGTGCAGAAGCGCACGGTGTTCATGTCGATATATATCGAACGGGCCACGCGGCGGGCGCCGAGAGAACGCATCTCGTTGTAGTTGCGGAACGAATCGGATACCAGCGCATATGGCGGAATGGTACTCACGGAGTGGTCCCAGTTGAGCACTTTCACAGTGGTGAGATTTATCGACAGAACTTCGCCGTTGACGCCGTATTTTTCTGCCACAATCCAGTCCTTTTCCTTAAGCATCTTGTTGGCGGTGAGCTGCACCGAGGCCACAAATCCGAGAATGGTGTCCTTGAAAACCAGCATCATCACACCGGCAGTTGCTCCGAGAGCTGTGAGGACAGTGACTATGCTGCGTCCAAGAAGAAGACTGATGCACACCAGGACTCCCAGGATTATCGACACAACCTTCACGGTGTCGAAAAAACTCGGAACCGCCCATTTGCGGTGAGCGGGATTATCGCTTTTCTTAAGAGCAGAGAAGATGTTGTCGCACAATACGATAACGATGTAGATGTATGTGCCGAGAATATAGAGCGACGTGAGAATGCGAATCCACTGAAAACTGCCGTTGTCGTTGCCGAAGAAGCCTGGAAGCAGCCAGTTCACGATAAGGGCCGGCACAAGCTGGCTTATGGCACCGAGCATACGCGGGTTGAGAATCTCGTCGTCCCAGTGCGTACTGCTCCGGTGTACCAGCTTCGTAACCTGACGGGCCAGCAAACGCGCTATTACGAACGATATACACGCCGCAACAGCAATTCCGGCAAGAATGACAACCGTGATGATATTATCGGCATACGGTGTGCCGATATTATCGTGAAGAAAAGATTTAATGGATTCAAACATACCGCAAATATAGCAACTTTTCGCAAATAACAAAAACAACTGTTTTACACAATGCGCCCCGGACCGTACGGTCCGGGGCGCAGTATATAACCTGACAACCTGTCAGCTTAACAGCTTGTCAGCCTAAAATCACTTTTCGAATTTCTTGACGATGACAGTGGCGTTGTGACCGCCGAAACCGAAGGAGTTCGAGAGAGCTGCACGAACGGTACGTTTCTGTGCGCGGTCGAAGGTGAAGTTGAGCGAATAGTCGATTTCTTCGTCCTTGTCCTCGGGGTCGTGGTTGATTGTAGGAGGCACGATGTCCTCTTCGACGGCCTTGACACTGAAGACAGCCTCGAGAGCGCCCGTGGCGCCGAGCAGGTGGCCTGTCATCGATTTTGTCGACGATATGTTGAGCTTGTGGGCAGCTTCGCCGAAGACTTCCACAATGGCTTTTACCTCGGAGATGTCGCCCACGGGTGTCGAAGTGCCGTGAACGTTGATGTAGTCGATATCTTCGGGCTTCATGCCGGCATCGTCGAGGGCGTTGCGCATAGCCAGAACAGCACCGAGCCCTTCGGGGTGAGTGGCTGTGAGGTGGTATGCGTCGGCCGAGAGACCGCCGCCGGCAACCTCGGCGTAGATTTTGGCTCCGCGAGCCAGTGCATGCTCAAGTTCTTCGAGCACGAGCACTGCCGAGCCTTCGCCCATTACGAAACCGTCGCGGCTCTTGCTGAAGGGGCGCGAAGCTGTTTCGGGGCTGTCGTTGCGGGTGGATAGGGCACGCATGGAGTTGAAACCGCCCACGCCGGCCGGGAAGATGGCTGCTTCGGCACCGCCGGTGAGCATCACGTCGGCTTTGCCAAGACGGATGAGGTTGAAAGCGTCGATGATGGCGTTGTTGCTCGAAGCGCAGGCCGAAACGACGCCATAGTTGGGGCCGTGGTAGCCATACTCCATCGAGATGTGGCCGCTGGCAATGTCGGCGATCATCTTGGGAATGAAGAAAGGATTGTATTTGGGGCCCTTGTCGGCATTCATGGCGTAGTAGCCGGCTTCTTCCTCAAAGGTGTGGAGACCGCCGATACCTGCTGCTACAATGACACCGACACGGTTTTTGTCGATATTCTTAGCTTCGTCGGCTTCGATGCCCGAGTCCTCGACAGCCTGACGGGCTGCAACAAGAGCATACTGGGCGTAGAGGTCGAGCTGACGTGATTTTTTGCGGTCGAAGTGCTCTTCGGGATTGAAGTTCTTAACCTCGCACGCAAAATGTGTCTTGAAGAGACTGGCGTCGAAGTGGGTTATAGGGCCCGCTCCGCTGACACCGGCTTTGGCGTTTTCCCAAGTAGTGGCGACATCGTTGCCAAGGGGAGTGATAGCACCCAGACCGGTTATTACGACTCTTTTAAGTTCCATTCGATTGAAAATTAGAAATGAGTGGAGAGAGAAAAGGGGGTTATTCCCGCGCGCACACGCGCATAAATATAAAACCGCCGTGCTATTTCGTGGAGGCGAAATTCGCGGCGGTGATGGTCGACCTTAGTCGTGTCTTACTTTGCGTTGGCCTCTACAAAAGCGATGGCGTCGCCAACGGTTTTGATGTTTTCGGCAGCTTCTTCGGGAATTGTGATACCGAATTCCTTTTCGAAGTCCATGATGAGTTCTACGGTGTCGAGCGAGTCAGCGCCGAGGTCGGTGATGAAACCTGCTGTTTCAGTTACTTTTTCGGGCTCTACGCCGAGCTTGTCAACTACGATAGTCTTTACGCGTTCTGCAATTTCTGACATGATAGTATGGTTTTAATTTTTAGTAAATTCAATTTTTGCGCTGCAAAGTAAGCAATTTTTCCCGACATTAAGAAATCCGCACCCTAAGGGCCTATGTCACCTTGAGGCCTTCAGACAGCCAAAATCGCGCCTACAATGCACTGTAGGGCACTTTTTGGCCTTATTGTGAAAAATTGTTAATCAACACCCTTCCATGCTCCTTTCACACCATTCCGGGTCAGCACCCAAATAAATTTGCTTATCTGACCGATTTTTA
This sequence comes from uncultured Porphyromonadaceae bacterium, assembly GCA_902462525.1. GTDB lineage: Bacteria > Bacteroidota > Bacteroidia > Bacteroidales > Muribaculaceae > CAG-873. The sequence goes on from CABQCA010000014.1 coordinate 16,142, forward strand.
GTATCTTTGCACGAATTTTTACGACGTAACAAACTTTTAACGATTTTATGAACCCTATTAAGAAAACCATCGAGCTGCCCGACGGCCGTACAATCTCAATCGAGACCGGCAAGTTGGCCAAGCAAGCCGATGGAGCGGTAGAAGTGCGCATGGGCAACACTATGCTCCTCGCCACAGTCGTTTCGGCTAAAGAAGCCGGCGAGGGAGTCGATTTCATGCCACTCCAGGTTGAATACAAAGAGAAGTTTTCCGCCGCCGGCCGTTTCCCCGGCGGTTTCCTCAAACGCGAAGGCCGCGCCAGCGACTATGAAATCCTCACAGCCCGTCTGGTAGACCGCGTGCTCCGTCCCCTCTTCCCCGACAACTATCACGCCGACACCTTCGTGAATATCATCATGTTCTCGGCCGACGGCCAGGACGCCCCCGACTGCCTTGCCGGCCTGGCAGCATCTGCCGCTATCGCCGTCAGCGATATTCCTTTCAACGGTCCTATCTCCGAAGTCCGCGTAGCCCGCATCGACGGTGAGTTCGTAATCGACCCCACTTTCGACCAGCTGCAGAAAGCCGACATGGAACTTATGGTAGGCGCCACCTACGACAACATCATGATGGTTGAAGGCGAAATGGACGAAGTGAGCGAGACCGACCTTCTGGCCGCCCTCCGCGCCTCGCACGAAGCCATCAAGGAGCAGTGCAAGGTACAGATGGAGCTCGCCGAAGCCGTTGGCAAGGCAAAACGCGAATACTGCCATGAGGTGAACGACGAAGCCCTTCGCGCCGACGTCCGCGAAAAGTGCTACGACCGCGCCTACGCCGTGGCAAAAGCCGGCTGCGCCGACAAACACTGGCGCCAGGACTCATTCGACGCCATCTGCGACGAATACATAGCATCGCTGCCCGAAGAAGAACGCGACGAGAAAACACCTCTGGTGAAGCGCTACTACCACGACGTGGAAAAAGAAGCCGTACGCCGCTGCATTCTCGACGAAGGGATTCGCCTCGACGGCCGCAAGACCACCGAAATCCGTCCTATCTGGATTGAGACCGACTACCTCCCCGGACCTCACGGCTCGGCAATCTTCACCCGCGGCGAGACACAGGCCCTGGCCACTGTAACCCTCGGCACGAAACTCGACGAGAAAATCCTCGATGATGTTCTCAACACCGGCCGCGAACGCTTCCTCCTCCACTACAACTTCCCGCCTTTCTCGACCGGCGAAGCCAAAGCGCAGCGCGGCGTAGGACGCCGCGAAGTAGGCCACGGCAATCTGGCACACCGCGCCCTCAAGCGCATGTTCCCCGCCGACTTCCCCTACGTATGCCGCGTGGTCAGCGATATCCTCGAGAGCAACGGCTCATCGTCGATGGCTACGGTTTGCGCCGGTACTCTGGCTCTGCTCGACGCAGGCGTGAAGATGCGCAAGCCCGTCAGCGGTATCGCCATGGGTCTCATCACCGACAACGCCACCGGCAAGTACGCTATCCTGAGCGATATCCTCGGCGATGAAGACCACCTCGGCGACATGGACTTCAAGGTAACAGGCACGGCCGACGGCATCACCGCCACACAGATGGACATCAAGTGTGACGGCCTCAGCTACGAAATCCTCGAAAAAGCACTTCTCCAGGCCCGCGACGGCCGTCTCCATATCCTCAACCTCATCAACGAGGCTATCCCCGCACCCCGCGAGGACTACAAGCCCAACGTGCCACGCATCGTCACCATGACAATTCCCAAAGACCTCATCGGAGCCGTAATCGGCCCGGGCGGAAAAATCATTCAGGGAATTCAGGAAGAGAGCGGTGCCACCGTCTCCATCGACGAAATCGACGAAGGAGGCTACATCGAAGTTGCAGCACCCAACCGCGATGCAATCGACAAGGCACTGGCAATGATCAATGCCATCGTCGAACTCCCCGAAGAAGGCAAGATCTACGAAGGCACCGTACGCTCGATTATGGACTTCGGCGCTTTCGTTGAATTCATGCCCCACCGCGACGGTCTGCTCCACATCAGCGAAATCGCATGGGAACGCCTCGACGACATGGCAGCCTCCGGCCTCAAGGAAGGCGACAAAGTGCAGGTGAAACTCCTCGAAATCGACAAAAAGACAGGCAAGTACCGTCTGTCGATGCGCGCCCTCCTGCCCAAACCTGAAGGCTACACAGAGCCCCAGCGCGCTCCGCGCGGCGAACGTGGCCCGCGCCGTGAAGGCGGCGACCGTCCGCGTCGGGAAGGCTCCGGCCGCGGTCCTCGCCGCGAAGGCGGAGAACGCCGTCAGCCCCGCGAACCCCGCGAACCCAAAAACGAATAAACACACCGTCATATCGTGAAAACGCCGGCTCTCAGCCGGCGTTTTTTTATACGCTCACAGCAGCACGCAAAAAAAGAATTGCCGGTATCGCCATTTTTTATTAATTTAGCGCAAATATTATCCAAAAACTTAATGTCATGTTCAAAAACCAACCAAAAGGTCTGATACCGGCTGCATTAAGTAACATGGGCGAACGCTTCGGCTACTACATCATGAATGCCGTGCTGGTCCTGTTCCTTTGCTCGAAGTTCGGCCTGTCAGGCGAAAAAGCCACACTTATCTATTCATTTTTCTATGCAGGAATCTATATTCTCGCTCTCGTAGGCGGCATTATTGCCGATAAGACCCAGAACTACAAAGGAACTATCATCAACGGCCTTATCGTGATGACGGTTGGTTACGTGATTCTCGCCATTCCTATCCTCGCCACTCCGCAGAATTCCACATGGCTGCTTGTGCTGACCTGCGCGGCTCTTTTCCTGATAGCATTCGGCAACGGCCTCTTCAAGGGCAACCTGCAGGCCATCGTGGGACAGCTCTATGATAATCCCCGCTACAGCGCTCAGCGCGACTCGGGCTTCCAGATCTTCTATGTATTCATCAACATCGGCGGCCTCGTGGCGCCTTTCGTGGCACCTCTGCTGCGCAGCTGGTGGCTCGGACAGAACGGCATGGTGTACAACGCCGACTTCCCCGAACTCTGCCATCAGTACCTCAGTGTGACCAACACCATGACGGCTGAGAACATGGAAAATCTCTATGCAGTCGCCACTGCCGCCGGCCACACCGCAGGCGCCGACCTCAGCGCCTTCTGCTCGAAATACCTCGAAGTGTTCAACACCGGCATCCACTACTCGTTCATCGCCTCAGTGGCCGCTATGCTGATATCGCTTGTCATCTTCGTTGTCACAAAGCGGCAGCTCCCCACCCCCGCGGCCAAAGAGAAAGTACAGGTACAGCAGTACACTCAGGAAGAGAAAATCGCCATGGCAAAAGAAATCAATCAGCGTATGCTCGCTCTTTTCGCTGTGCTCGGCGTCGTTATTTTCTTCTGGTTCTCTTTCCACCAGAACGGCACATCGCTGTCGCTCTTCGCACGCGACTTCGTTGAAACTGACACCATAGCCCCCGAAATATGGCAGGCCGTGAACCCCTTCTTCGTCATCGTGCTCACACCGCTTGTGATGATGCTTTTCACCTACCTCACAAAGCGCGGACGCGAAATTTCCACACCCCGCAAGATAGCCTACGGCATGGGCCTGGCCGCCGTGGCCTACCTTTTCCTCTGCATCTACTGCTCCTACATGGGATATCCTTCGGGCGACGAATTCCGCAACATGTCGGCAGTCGCGAAAGAAGGCCTCAAAGCCGGCCCGTGGGTGCTCATCGCACTCTACTTCTTCCTCACTGTGGCCGAGCTCTTCATATCGCCTCTTGGCCTTTCGTTCGTATCGAAGGTAGCACCCAAACATCTGCAGGGCCTCTGTCAGGGCCTTTGGCTGGGCGCTACGGCCGTCGGCAACCTTCTGCTGTGGATCGGACCGCTGATGTACAACAAGTGGCCCATATCGTATGCATGGGGCGTTTTCCTCATCGTGTGCCTCATATCGATGGGCGTGATGTTCGGCATGGTGAAATGGCTTGAACGCGTTACCTCCGACGCTCCCGCCAAAACAGAACCCGAACCCATCAAAACCGAAGAAAAAGACATACTTTAAAGGAGTAAGAAAACTGCAACACCTATATTTACTTTAACTATTTACTTTAACACACCCCGGGATTAAATGCGAATTTTTCGGGGTGCGTTTTCAGTACTGTTATCTTTATTCACTTATTTTAATCAGCCTTATGAATCTACTGCCTGACTGGCTTGCACTGGCCGTATTTTTAGCCATACCACTGACCGGCACATGCCAGAAGCCCCTTAAGAACGGCGAAATGCCCGTTCTGCCCGAATTCCCTGCCATCCCTGAAAAAATGCCCCCAGGAAGCGTGAAATTAGGCGACAGCGAGACTTTCTGCGAAGTACAGCTCGACATACCCATCACCGAAGGCCCGTTCAAGGCCGACTGGGCTTCGATAGAAAGCAACTATCCGGGAGAACCTGACTGGCTCAGAGATGCAAAAGTGGGCTTCTGGGTGCATTTCGGCCCGCAGGCAGCCGGCGAAAGCGGCGACTGGTATGCCCGTAACCTCTATAAGGAACAGGAAAACCATACAGCAAACAGAAACCACACACAACGCTACGGTCATCCTTCCGAAACGGGATATAAAGATGTGCTGAAAACATGGAATCCCGACCGGCTCGACCCCGCATATCTGACAAAACTATACAAAAAGGCCGGCGCCCGTTTTCTGATGATACAGGGCGTGCATCACGACAACTATGATCTCTGGAACTCGCAGTACCAACCGTGGAACTCGGTCAACATCGGCCCCGGACGCGACCTGCTGCGCGAATGGGCAGAGGCGTGCCGAAAGAACAAGATGCGTTACGGTGTCACTTTCCATCATGAATACACATGGTGGTGGTGGCAGACGGCCTTCGGCGCCGACACCCGCGGCGATCGCAAGGGTGTGCCCTACGACGGCAACCTTGCCATGGCTGACGGCAAGGGCAAATGGTGGGAAGGGTATGATCCCCGTTTGCTCTACGGTATTGATCTGCGGGAATATGAAACGGTTGATGAACGTGCGCATTCTCCCTGGTCGCCCCCTGATGCCGGCATATTCAGCCGTCATCTCGATTATTGCAAGTGGTATGCCACTCAGTGGGCGTTGCGGATAATGGATGTCGCAGCCAATTATGATCCCGACTTCATATACACCGACGGCACTGTACAGGGACCTTTTACAGGAAACGGAACAGGAACAGGCTACAAATGCAACGCCATGCAGACCGTCATAGCCGACTACTACAACCGCAAGTTGCAGAAGCACGGAAAAGTGGATGCGTTCAGCATCATCAAGTTCCGAAACCCGACAAAAGACGTGGTCAACACTGCCGAATTCGATTTTCCTGACACAATAAACACGTCTCAGCCATGGATAAGAGAAGCACCCGTTGGCGACTGGTTCTACGCGCCGGGGTTCATCTATGATGCCGCAAGTGTGGTACGGTTCATCATCGAGGCCATAAGCCGCGACGGAAATGTAGCCCTCAATATTCCGATGCGTCCCGACGGCAGCATTGAAGAGGAATGCGAGGCTATGCTTGAAGAGATGGGCCGATGGATGAAAATCAACGGAGAAGCCATCTACGGCAGCCGGGCGTGGGTAACACCGGGCGAAGGCGAAATGCAAGGAGGGCGTCTGAAGAAACTGCCCGGCGGAGGCCTCGGCCGCAAACACAAAGAATTCAGTTTCAATGCGCAGGACATCCGTTTCACTGTCGGCAAAAACGGCAAAAAATATGCTTTCTGCATGAATGTGCCTGAACCGGGGCGCACAGTACGCATCATGTCGATGGGCCGGCAGGCAAACCACTTTCCCGATGTACGGAAAGTGTCGTTGCTCGGATATCGCGGAAAGCTGGAATGGCGGCAGACCGACGACGCTCTCGAAATTGTTTATCCCGACAATGCCGTTCTCAGCTTTGCTGTAGCTTTCCGCATCGAATAGCAACAGGCACAAACTAAAAAGGCGATAAACCGGACGGTTCCGGCTTATCGCCTTTTTATTGTTCAGAGGTAATTCAGGAAATTTACAGAACTACTTTCTGACCGCGGACGATGTAGACGCCAGGAGCGAGGCTGTCGATCACGTTGCGGCCTTTGGCAAGCTGCAGAGTCTTCACGAGCATACCGGCGATGTTGAACACTTCTACAGAGGTGTCGCAGTCGGAGCTGATGACAAGAGCGCCATTTTCGCGCGTAATCATGAAGCCCGGCACGTCCTCAGGTGCTGTGATACCGGTGTACACCATTATATCCACGTCGATGGGGAAGTCGGGGACTTCAGCGCCGGAAACGGCATAGACAGAGAACGGTTTCACGGGTACGACTGAGCCGGAGGCCTCTTCATTGGCATCAACGGGCGTGACAGCTTCAAAAGCACTGCCGTCCTCACGCAGCACGTAAGTGCCGGCAGCATTGATTTCGCGGGCCGAGAAGGTTGCACAGAGATTGTAGTCATATCCCTCGACACTCATTTCTTCGGGTGTCCGGGGCACTACACATTCACCGGCGACAAAACGCACAGTTCCGGGGCCGTCGGCTTCATAGAGGCTGGCAAGATAGGGTGTGTTGGCGCTGATTTTCCTTACGAGAACGATGTCGCCGTCGTTGTCGAGGGCGGCTGTCATGTAGAAACCGTTCTTTTTGTCCACATCAGAGTGTACGAAATGGCTCAGTTCATTACCGGCGCCGTCGGTCACTTTCGAGGGAACAAAAGGAAGCACAAGGCTCTTCCAGCCCGAGTTGCCGGTAGTGGAAGTTTCGAGCTGCATCTCCATTGCTATAGTGTTCCCTTCGGTGATGTTGAAGGTATTGACAGCCTGGAAGTCATAGCCGGGATTGATGACTATGCTGTTCAATGCCTCGTAGACACGACCGGACTCTGCTTCGGCATCCTGACGGACCTGCACAAAAATTACATCTGAAGCTTCCGGCTTGGCAACGCCCTCATCGAGATAAACGACGCAGTTGGGGTTGAGACCTGCGAAAGCGTTCGCATCATATCCGTCCTCTCCGGCGCGCGGAGCACGGCGAATACGGGCCGGCTGAGCATCCGGACGGGCTGCGGTGAAGATAATGCTTGTCATTCGGTCGCAACCGCTGAAGGCGTTCGCTCCTACACCTGTGATACCAGAGAGGCTGAGGTTCTTCAGCGACGAACAGCCGTCGAAGGCACCGGCACCGACAACATTGACACATTCGGGCACCACTACATTGGTCAGATTGGTACAGCCCTTGAATGTATTGGCCTCGATGGCGGAAGCCGACGGCAATACTACGGAAACAAGGGTTTCCTTGCCCTCCATAGCGCCTTCGGGAAGAGCCTGCGAAAGTTCCGACAGGTCGAGTTCCTCGAGAGCCGGCAACTTGTCGACAAGATCTTTCACATCTTCGGGAGCAACGTCGCCCGAAAGAGCTATGCTGGTTACATCAACGGCTTCCTCCGCATTGATGACGGCCACTTCGGCGGGGCTGAGAGTTGCACCGTTTACCGGAACCGTGTAGACATTCACAGTCACATCGGCGTCGGTGACTTCAACGGTGTAATAGCCCTCGTCGTCGACCGGCAGAACATTCTCGCCGACCTTCACAACGGGCCTTACCTGAGCTACATCGGCACCGTTTACCTCCACCTTGAAGCGGACCTGAGAATCTTCTCTCACACTCTGCAGCACGGGAGCGGCAGCATTATAGTAGTTAAGATACTCAAAATCGGTGGCGGCATCGCCAAGCGATTCGTTATTGCGGACTTCGGGAGCGATTTTCAGATTATCAGATGCGCAGCTGAATGTCACATCATAAAGATAGACAACATCAATGTTGTGGTCGCCGCTCTTGTCGGCATGCTTGTTGGGATTGTAGAAAGTGACCGAAAGCGAACCATCCTCGGCAATCTTGTCATTGTCAAGCAACTTACCGTTATCATATACTTTCACCTGACGGGAAGCATCAAAGACATCAACTTCTTCAGGACGGTTGGTGGTAACAGTACTCTTGACTCCAATAAAAATCTTTCCGGAGAAATCAACCGACTCCTGCGGAATATTGTCGCCTAAGAACGAAACTACCTTGGAGAGATTATTATACGATTTGTCGGATATGAAACAGCGGTCGGTGGGATAGTTGACACCATAGACAGGGTATTCGCCGACAATATTGAAGCCGTTGTAAACCCATAGATTGCGCCAGTCGTCGGAATCGACACCGTCGTGACGGGTAGTGTATGCCGTAAGATAATCCGGATTTACAACTACTGTCACTTTCTTGCAGTCAGCAAGACCAAGTGTATTGCAGTCGGGCGACTGATTGGCACCGTGCTTTGTATCGATATGATGTACCATGCTGCCGTTTTTGGGCACACAGGGAACATAGAGTGTAGTGAGCGATGTACAGCCTGAGAAGCAGTTTGTTTTCAGACCGCCGGAGTAATTCCACCAACCGGTACCTACAAAATTATCGAGATTCGCAGGCAGTTCCAGTTCTTTGATATTGGAGCATCCTAAAAGTGCACTTGCGCCGATACTTGTTACAGTAGCCGGGAATTTGAGTTCCTTTAGCTTGATGACAGCCGTTTTGGCAGAAGCCTCCGGACAAAACGATTCGGCCGGGAACTGATTGGCAGGATAGCTCGATGCGTTCGAGCGGTCGGCAGCGATAGTAGCGCCAGAGAGGTCGAGCGACACAACGGTGCTCCATGCTGTCGGGTGTTTAAAGAGACCGAGGTCGGTATAATCGATGGTGCCTTTCACCACAACTTTCGGGCGCAGAGCGGCCACGCGCTCACTCTTCAGAGTTGCGTTGTCGGGATCCCAGAGACGCTCGCCGGGCTGCAGGTCGAAGACAACGGCCTCCATTTGGTCGGGCGAGATTACGCGGATATCAAAATCGAGATTTTCCTTGGCAATAAAAGAATAGGTTACGGATTTCGCCTCTTTTGCCACAGGAGCACCATTGACAAGCTTAGTGATGACATTGCTTGCCGTTTTGGGAGTGAATTTGAAAGTGAGGTCGCGGCCGCGTACAGCGCTGGTCACCACTCCCGAGAGATTTGCCTGATTCTCGAGACCATCGGGGAATGTGAAGTTGTAGACCGGTGTGGCGTTGTTAAGAGCCGGAAGCGCGGCTATCACATTGTCGTTGGCACCATTGACCAGTTTCCAGGTCTTTTTGTCGATGGAAGTGACAAGGCGGATAAGGTTGCCTTCGCGCACGGTAGCGTCCTTGACACAGCAGTTGACATTCATCTTTAAGCCTGTGGCAGGTTCGGCCGACCAGTTGCTTATTTCCGAAATGAATTCCTTGATACGGCCGTCGGCAGTAGTCAGTACTGCAGCCCAGAATGCTTTGGAGGGAGCATCGAAAGCATTCACGCGAATCGAGAAGGGCACACCGGGCATCACATTGACCATGTCGGAGAAAAGGCCGACACTGCCGGTAGCATCTGTAATCACCCATGGCGAAGCCAGTTCGCTGACAGCGGCAGGCTGCACAAGGTCGAAGTGTATGATGGTTCCGGCTGTCAGTGTTGTAGAGTAATTGCCCTCGGCATCGGGCTTGAGAAGGGTGGAATTGGCATAGACGTCCATGCGGTTGTCGTCGTCGGCAATATGTTCGGCCCGGAAGGTAATCTTCGTACCGGAAGCGTAGCGGCCGGGGTCGGTGTCGCAGGTGAATTTCACATCTTTGTCTTCCATCACGGCGAAGGCGCAGTCGGTGGCCGCGGGGAAAGGCTGATTGTCCTGGGCCGGAGAAGTGAATGTCACATTGGCATCGATGTCGGGCTGGTTCCAGTATTGGTTCTGCCTGTAAGTATCGGCTGCGCTCGGATTGACGCAATGCACCGTCCGGTTCTTAGGTGTTCCGTAGAACACGCACCAGTTCACGAAGGCCGGTGCGGGATTCAGCACCCATATATCCTTGAGAGCCGAGGAACCGTTGAACACGTTATATTCATAAGTTTTTACAGCGGCTGGAATCACAATGCTTGTTATGCCGCACAGACGGAAACAGCCGTTGTTGAGACGGTTCACACTCGGTGGAAGTATGACTTCCTTGAGCGACCATAGATTTCGGAAAGCATCGCGCGGCACGGCATTTGCCTGGTTTGTGCCGCTGGCGGCAATTCTTACACCCGAAAGGTCGAGACGGGTGAGCTTCATGCTGCTCTTGATGAAGGCGAAGTCGTTTGCATCGATTGTGCCGAAAAGAGTGAGATCCTTGATGGTGCCGGCATCGGCACCCTGGACAAGTGTGCTGAGTGTGCCGGGCTGACCCACCCACAGGCTGCGTTTTTCACGTACTTCGGAAGCGGGCTGCACGTACACGGCAATCTCCATGTCGTCGAGCACATTGCTGATGGTGTAGGTGTAGTCGGCACCGGCTGTGAGCAGGTATCCGTTGCCTTTTACGGTCACGACATCGCTCTCAGGACGTTCGGGAACGACACGGAATGTATAGTTCCAGCCCTTGATAACTTTGTCGGCACCAGTGAATGTCGCACCGGATACTGCAGCAGGAGCTTTTACAGTAAAATATTGGGGCACAGCACCTTTGGCCGGAATTTCGTTTACCGTTACAAGCTCGCCGGCCATCGGGAGCCATGTCTGGCCGTTGTCGGCGCTGGTGGCCATGCGTATCATGTCGCCATCGGCAACGGCAGTTCCTTCGGGCAGGGCACATGAGTAGGCCACGGTAGCGGAGGGATAAATGGCCATACCGCTGAGGGTCATACCGTCGATTTTGCTCAGAGTGCACTTGAAAGCACCCGCAGCATCGAAAAGTGCCACGGCGAATTTGCCGGAGAACTTGTCGTAGCTGAGGTTTTTGATGTTGCCCACACGCACTGTAAATTTCTTGCCGGCCGTAAGATCGCCTTCAAGGTCGGAACTCATGCCCGGCTGCCGGCCGTCGGCTGTGATGTGGAGCGGCGACCAGGCGGCGTTGGTGCCGTTGCCGGGCTTGATATTGTAAATAATGGTAGTGAGATTGTTGAAGCTGTGCGACTGGCTGACGGTAGGATTGAGAGCCGTGCTCGCATACCAGCCGCCGTTGTTGTTGCCGTCGGCGCCTCCCCAGCCCCAGTTGACGTGGATCATTGAAGTAAGGGGATCATAGCCGTCGACAACGAAAGCATGGCCGGCAGTAACGTCCTGTCCGCAGTAGAGCACAGGACGGCCTGCGCGGATTTCCTTCTCGACCATACCGTCGAACTCTGCCTGAGTGGCGGCTTCCGAACGTTTCTTATAGGAAACGCCGGGATCGTAGCCGAAATAATTGACCATGGCTGCGGGCACTTTTACCTCGTAAGCGCTCGAACCGGAATAGCCGAACTGAGTGTCGATACTTGCCGCAGCATGATAGATGAGTGTCGAGACAGCCTCGGCTTCGGACTCTGAATAGCCGTAGCGGTAGTTGTCCATGCGCATATTGGCCCAGTCGTATTCAACGTCGAAGCTGACGCCGTTGTAACTTCCCGTACCGCGTTCGGGATACTGGTGGTATTTCATTATCATGGCCATCGCCGTGCCGACACAGCCGGTGAGTGCTTTGCCCGGAATCTTATTGTTGAACGGAGCTTCCTGACGCCACTGGGGAGTTTCGAGGAGGATTCTCTGATTGCTTTGCGCAGCCCGACGCACCATCTTGCGGCGATCAGCCATCGCCACCGGTTTCTGAAGCCCCGGCGCGGCTTTGATTTCACTTTCAAGGCCGTGCATCATCCAGTTCATGGCCGGAGGCATGGCGCCGGTGCTGTAATGCCCTTCGAGCGAATACCCCAGCACCGCGGCAGCGCAGTCATCGGCCGAGATTATGATGTAGCCCGGTCCCTCATGAGCGTTGAACACATAGTAGACTGGCTTCGACGGCGTCCCGCAGGTATATGCGAGATCAAGTGCTTCCGAGGAAGCGAGCCGTTCCAGACCGCTTGCGCTGAAGAAATCAGCAGCCAGTTGTTTGGCATTGTCGACCGGTACAACGGCGGCATCAGCCATTGCAGCGGCGCAGACAAAAACGGAGAAAATTAGTTTTTTAGGGTAATGGATCATCATAACTCTTGAATTAATTTTCGCTGTTGATTTGTTAAATAAAATGTATAATTGATGGATTTTTGAAATTTTCCAGCGGCTGTAAAGAATGATTTTTTATCTCAGAAATATACTTGTTTCAAACGATTGGATTATTTTTGGGCGCAAAGGTAGTGCAAAGTCCGAAATCCACAAATTTTTATACAATTATTTTTTATGAAAGCGTAAAATTCCTTTTTTCAGTCTGGTTATGCTGATTTTTCAAGGCTAAAAAAGGACTCAGTCTTTGATGTAACGCGACACAAACCATCGCAGCCAGGTCGGAAGCACGCTTAATATTTCTTTCTTCAGGTCAGGAATTCTTGTAGCTTTGCCAGCCTCAAGACCCTGGCGGTATTTCTCCATTCCGGTAAGGCGTGAAGTTTCCTCGAGCTGCTCTACACGCTGTCGCCACAGATATTCCGTTTCTTCCAGCTTCTCCGCCCGTCCTTCGCTGTAGCCTTTGGCTTTACCATTAAGATACGCCGAATTTACCGTTTCCTCACCGACAGAGCTTCCTTTTTCGGCAATCTCGGCAGCGACGGAACGCATGTCAAGCAGCGAACGATCGACAAGAAAGTAGTGTCCGCACTTGCCGCAACGCACCGCACGACGGTCTCCGCGGATATCGTCGCTCCGCTTTTCCGCACCGCAGAAAGGACACACGATGGTATCGTAGCGGAGCACC
>CABQCA010000015.1 GCA_902462525.1 uncultured Porphyromonadaceae bacterium
TGTCCATTGTGGCGCGGGGCACGGTGGCGATGCCGGCCGAGGTGCAGGCGAGGTTGAGGTTTTCGCAGGCTATGCCGGCGTCGACAAGGGCCATAGCCCTGGCCTGGTCGTCCTTGGGGAGGGCCGTCATGTCGGCGACGAAAAGAATGGCGGCCGGCGCGTTGAGCACGAAATCCTGTGTGAATTCTTTTGTCCCGGCCAGGAGTTTACGGTGGTCGCCGTCTTTGGCAAGCGACAGCGAGTGTGTCGCCGAAAGATACTCCCAGACTCCTTTTTTGTCGAAAACAAATACCCGTATTTCCTGCCAGTTGAGAGCCGTGGGATTGCTGCGGTTTGCCGGGGCGCCGAAGCGACCCGGAGCCGCATCGGGGCGGTTGACGCCTGCTGTCATCCATAGCAGCTGACTGAGTGTCGTGTCATTAATTTCGCGTGTGGAGTCGAATTCACGCTCGCTGTGGCGCGCGGCCATCACTTCGTTCATCGGCATTCCTCCGCTCATCGAAGGAGCCGGCAGTTTTCTTTCCTGTGCTGTCATAATCAGTGTTGTAGTTATCGCCAGTATCAGAACCGGCAGACGGTGATAATTCAGTGTCAGACGCATCGCTTAATCTTATTTCAGGGCTTTGCCGTCGGAGAAAGCGTTGCCGACTCTTTTGCCGAGCGCTATATAGCCGTTGTGAATCGGATCGAAGGTTATGAGATTCATCTTTTCCACGTCGGGCTTGCCGTCGCCGGCAAGATATTTTTCGTCGCATACTATGTTGAGTATTTCGGCGATGATATAATAACCCGTTTCCGATTCATAAAGTTTTTCCTTTATGCGGCATTCCATTGTCATGGGGAAACTGTCGAAAACCGGGGCATCGACATTTTCGGCCTTCGAAGCTTTCCAGCCGGTTTTTCCGATTTTGTCGTGATGAGTCTTGCCGCTGACGATTCCGACATAGTCGGCTGCCACGAGGGTGTCGGCAGTGGCAAAGGCCACGGTGAATTCTCCTTTGCGGTTCAGATTTTCGGTAGTGGCATGCGAGCCCATCGAAATCATTATTTCGGTCATGTCCCACTGTCCGCCCCATGCGGCGTTCATGGCGTTGGGTGTGCCGTCGGCATCGTATGTGCCGATGATAAGTACAGGCTGTGGAAGCAGCCATGCTTTGGGTTTGAAATTCTTCATATCTTTGGTTCTGGTCGGTATATTAGTCTTCGTGTGTAATTATGCACTCATGTGTTTATAATTGAATAACATCTGAAAATGCCTGTCCGGTTTTCTTGTTTTATGAATATATTGACCTTGTCAATGCAAAAATAGCGTTTTATCGGCAAGCGACAAAATACGACAGCCGCCGGATATTTGTGCGCAAGCAAATATCCGGCGGAAAGTTGTTGTGAGTGGACTCAGGGGCGGAAGGTGAGGAGGCCGGCGCGGCGCGAGGGCTTGGTGGCGATGCCGTTGAGGGTGGCTCGCGGGGCCTGCGATTTGTAGCTGAAGCGGAGTCTGGGCTGGCCTGCGGCCTGAAGATCGAGAGCGGTGTCGCCGTCGTGGGCTATGACGTTGAGTTTGGCGAGGGAGGCGAAACGAACGTCGTCGCCGCGGCGCAGGGAGCTGCCGTGGCCGATGAAAACGTCCTTGGCCTTGGCCGGGTCGCTGCCTTCGGGGTAGCTCACGGCAAGCATGTAGGCGTCGGTGGTCCAGCCGTCGGCCTCAATCCACGAATTGAGGTGCATGAGACGTCCGTCGGCAAGCTGATTGATGTATATGTCGGTGACGCGGCCCTTGTCGGTGACACGCAGGCCGATCCAGTCCTTGCCCTGGCGGCGTTCCATCTCCGGGAGTTCTCGCTGGTTCACGCTGTCTTTGAGGATGATTGCCGTGACACCTTTCACTCGGTCGATGGTCTGCGGCATGTGGAAGCTCCAGTATTCTTCGGTGCCTTTGAGGTCTTCGGTGGGTCCCTGGTGTATTTCCCAGTAGAGATTTTCGGGATAGTCGTGCATGTATCCGCTCGGAGCGAGGGGTTCGGGGTAGAGAGGCCGGATGGCAACCGACGACTCGCCGTTGGTCACATGGAGGTCGAAGCCTTTTTTAGATGTCTCGCCGCCCGGGTGCCACAACCATTCGAAGCGGCCGGGTTTGTGGCTTCCGAGGTCGTCGACTACATAAATCACATTGTCGATCCACAGGAAATGGCGGAAGTTGCGGTTGAGGGCATGGCTCATGGGACCGGTACCGTCGGCAAGCACATATTTGATGTTGCCGCCGTCGACAAGGCCACTGACGGAGCCGGGCAGCATAGTGCCGTGGTACTGCTGGAACGTCGGCTGCCCCTCGCCGTTGAATTTCACCACATTGTGGGCGTCGCTCTGGAAGAAATAGTTGCGGTATTCGGGTTTTCCGTAGGAGCAGTTGCCGGCGTCTTTGATAATATCTACGCCTTTATGGAACACTATCAGCGAGTTGGCGTCGGCATGACTGTGATTCCACGTTGTGCCGCTTTTTACCGCCAGCATGGTTCCGTCGGGTTTCCAGCTGTCGCGCATTGTAGCCCAGCCGAAGTCGGACCACAGGTGTGACGTAGGCAGCGACGGGTCGACCGGAGCTTTCTTGCCGCGCGGCGAATAGAGGAAGCCCATGGGGAAGTGGAGCGGGAAGCCCTCGCGGTGCTGGCCCGGTTCGAGTTGGTCGAGATACCACAGCAGTGCCGGGTTTTCGCAGCCCATGGCGTAGGCAAGAATCATGGAACTTTCACCGGTCACATTCTTGTGGCTGTCGCCGAAGTTGATGCTGTAGAGCATGCCTGTGCGCGGATATGCCACCTGGCAGAAAAACGGCGCCAGAAGTTCCATCTGGGGAATATCTTCAAGTTTCGCGCCGGGATGGCTGTCGAGATACGCCATGCGCAGGAGCAGAGCCTCGGTGATGCCGAATGAGGCATAGTTGATGCTCTCGTACATGCCGCCGTCGCGGTCGAAAGTACGCGGTTTGTGCTGTATGACGTCGCCGGCGAAGTCGAACCATTCGGGCAGAGCTTCGACAGCAGCTGTTGCGCTCGCAGCAGCCTCGGGCACTTCGTTGCCGATGGCCATGCCGAGAATGGCACCCATGCCTACGCACGACGTCCACCAGTTGTGGCCCATGGAGTTGAGCGAGTGAATGCGCGAGGGCTCGTCAATCCAGTCGCCGAGCAGAGGTTCCACTGCCAGACGGTAGAGCCCGTCGGCTATTTCGCGGCGCTCGGCGGGTGTCATGTCGTTGTACACGGCGTCGTAGGCCAGTGCCAGCTGAAATGCGCGGTGCGCCATCTGCAGCTCGCTGCGCCAGGCGGGCCGGCGTGCCAGCATTTCTTTGTCGCCCCAGCTTTTAACCTTGGCTGTTTTGGCCAGGACTTCGCGTATTTTGTCGGAGTAGCGTCTGTCGCCGGTCATCTGATAGGCCAGCGCGGGGTATTCGAGTTTGCGCACGTCGCCCTTATTGAGCTGATTGTCGGCTTCGGCGAGAATTTTCTGCCATGCCGAGGCCATGGCGGTGTCGGTCTTTACGGCCTTTTTTGCCGCCTCGACACGCTGCGGTGTGAACAGCAGCGACGGGTGCTTGATGTTTGCGGCTCCGGCAGCCATGACTATGAGCAGGAGCGCTGTCGCGATGATATGTTTCATTTGAATACTATATTTTCAACATGTTCGCCGACGTAGATGTCGCACATGTCGCCGGCTTTGTACCATTTGGGTTTGCCGGGCATGTCGTCGGTTATCTTTACCCCGTTGACGGTGAGGTTTTCAAATGTGATGTCTGTCACTTTGCGGTTGTCGTCGTAGCCGGCTATTATCGAGGTAGAGGCACTGCGGCCGTTGTAGGTGATGTCGCGGAAGAGAACGTTGTCGACACATGTTCCGGGAGCCTTGCAGTATTTCTTATTGAAGAAAATGCGGATATTCACAAGCTGGCCGCAGCGTATGTCCTCGACACGGATATTGTCGAAGGTAACATTACGGACTATGTTGTTGTCGCCGCAGCTGATACCGAACACGCCCTGGTAATCCTTCTGAAGTTCATTCTGGTCGAGAATATCGAGATTCCGGTATGTGAGATTGACGATCGTGTCGGGAGCGGCATCGGGGCCTATTTCAGTAGCGCTGCCGTGAAGGCCTATCATTATGGGGTGAGCGACGTCGGCCCAGAGGGTTGAGTTTTCCATCGTTATGTTTTTGCAGCCGCCGACATATCCTTTGCGGGTGGCATAGACGGTGTTGCAGTCGTCGCTGTTACGGCAGAAAACGCCGTCGTAGTGCACATTGTTGCTGGCGAATACGTTCATGCCGTCGCCCCAGCCGTAGTGCGTGAGCGATTTCACGTTGGTGATGCTTACAGAGTCGCTGCCTCCTACGGGAATCTGCGAAAGGATTACGCCTTCGGCTTCGACGCCGCGCGAATTGCTTACTTCCACACCGGCGCCACGGCCCTGGGGGCGGATCTCGCCACGGCCGTAGACGCGGACATCGCGCACATGGTCGAGCTTGAGGACGCCGTCGACAAGGGCTCCGCCGTCGACATAGACGGTTGCACCGGATGGCACTTTCAGTTCGCCGCCCTCGAGTTTATGCAGTCCGGGGGCGAAATATATGAGATTCTTGTTCTTCTTGAGGTTCTTCAGCTGTTTTTCCGTTGGCCGGTGCGTGTCGAGCGGATTGGCAAAGAGATGGAGATTGCTGAAAATCTTGCCGTTTACCTCCACCGAGAGGTTGCGCGGACGGTCAAGCGAGAAGGTGAGAGTATCGCCGGTCACCGCAGGCGTGATTTTATACGACAGCGGACGGATCCGGGCCGAATCGACGTGTACGCCGTTGGCTACGACACGTACATCGACCTTGCCGTCGAAATCGAAATATGCCATCGAGGCTGTCTCGACAGTGCTTTTTACCTTGCCGTCGACAAGTCTGGTGTTCTGGAGTCTGACGGGATATACATCGACCGGCTGCCACTGGGCGGTGCCGCTCTGCCGGACACTTACGGTGTAGCTGTCGGCTGTGGCGACTCCCGGACCTGCCGGATATACTGTGACAGTGGCCTGCAGGCCGGTAGCTGCCGCCAGAGCGAGTGTCATTGCTAAGTTTCGTGAGTGGTTCATGCTGTAAAAATACAAAATATTCTATTAACAATACGCCTGAAATGCCCGTGACACTCAAAAAGCAAAGAGCCTCGCTGTGAACTGCAGGCGGGGCTCTTTGTCTTAGTAAACTTTTACCGGCTCTTTACTGAGCGGCGCGGTGATAGAGGAGGGTGGTGAAACCAAGCTGGTCGAAGCCGCCCGAGTTGCCGCCATAGTGACCGCCGCCGCCGTCAGGACGGAAGTGTTCGGCGATTTCTTTCACGTATGTGCCTTTCACATTGTGCTCGGTGCAGTAGCCTGCCCAAAGATCCCAGATGGGGCGGACAGTACCGCGGCCTGCACCCGAGATGGCGCTCATGGTGCCGCCGTTGTAGGTGTATTCCTTGAACGGAAGGGTATTTTCGGCGTATTTGAACGAAGCGGACTGAAGATTGCCGGTGTCATAGTCTTTGCCTATTTCGGGGCGTACCATATTATATTTTGCCACATACTGTGCGAAGGCAATGGCGCGGCCGTCCTCGAAAGCGAAGAGATCTTCGCCGATGTTGAGAGCCATGCGGCAGAATGTGCCCACCATACCGGCGCAAAGAGTGTTATGGCCCTGGTCGCGGCCGGCTTCATTGCCCTGGGCAAGCATTTCGCCCGTGCCGGAAGGATCCTCTTCCATCAGAAGCACACCTTTGCGCATGATGCAGCCGGGGCCTTCGCCCTGCTTGAAGTGGAGGATAGCCTCGTTGATCATATCCTGATCTTCGGTGAGAATGCCTATCGACAGCAGAGCGGTCATCGAGGCGAGGTCCCAGTTCATCCACCAGTGGTCGCCGTAGTTCATGGCAATGAAACGCGAGCAGAAGGGTGCGAAGTAGGTCTTGAGCCAGTTCTGTACGCCTTTGAAGTTCTCGCTGTCGCCCCAGCCGTTGTAGTTGCGGACGAGTTCGGCGGCCGATACAATCTGATGTATCTGGAACATGATAAGGTATTCGTTCGAGTCGATTACATCGTCCTTCCACTTGGGGCCGCGTCCCAGAAGAATGCCCTGATTCACGGCTGCCCAGTCCTCGATAATCTTGATGGTAGCCTGAGCTGCATCGGCATCATCGGCGAGGCGCCATTTAAGACCCAGCTGGAAGGCAGCCGCGGCGTCGCGGAAGAACTGAGTGTAGTTGTTGTGGATACCGGGATAGTATTCGTCGCGCAGACCGGCGTCGTCCCATCGTCCGCCGCCGTCGCCCCAGTTGCCGGCGTCGAGGCGGGCCAGATACTTGACGGGGCTTGCCTTATAGCTGTTGTTGCTGTAGCCGCTGGTAAGCAGTTTCTGCCAGGCTTCGCTCCAGGGTGCCTGGCCGAGGTGCGATTTAGCATAGGCGAGGTCCTCGTCGGAAACGACCATGCCCTGGTGTCTGATAGTGTAAACCTTTGGATCGTATGTCTTTGAAGGTGCGGGCCAGTCGCGGATATCGGTGGTGCCGTCCTCGATTTCGCAGCACGAAGAAGCTGCGAAGACAGCCGCACCGGCAAATATTATTGAAAGTAATTTTTTCATTGTTGTTATTTTATCGGCGGGAATTCCGGGGAGCCGGAACTCCCGCCGTTGATTGATTACAATTGTTTATTCGCCTTTTTTCACTTGATCCTGAGCAAATGCTTTGGCATCGTCTTCCGACTTGAATGTACGGATCCAGAAGATATCGTAGTATGCCTTGGCAGGATCGACGTTCTCGTAGGGTATGTCGGCCATCTTGATCTGGAATACACGGAAGAGAGCCTGGTCGAGACCTGCGTAGTTCTTGGCGTTGCCGAGGTTGTAGATAAGCAGCTGAGTGCCGTCGCCCAGATCGATACCGTTCTTCGGGTTGGGGTTGCCGGCGTTGCCGTAGCCGTCGAATACGCAGTCGAGTGTCGAGTTACCGCCGTTGAGTTTGGTCATGCGGACAGCCATTACGGGATAGCTCTTGAGGCGCATTTCAAAGAGGTTGGTGTTGCTGCAGTTGATCTTGATGTCCTGACGCCACTTGCCGCCCGAGTTTGCGGGGAAGTAAACTCGCCATACCTTGTCGTCGCGGTAGTCGGTGTCGGTGTTATTGCTCTTGACCCATCCGCTCCACTGGTTCGAAGCGTCCCAGTGATAGAAGCCGGGTTCTACGGTTACCTGTACGGTAGCCATTGCGCCTGTCTCGACGCAGGTAGCGGTGATGTTGCAGGTGCCGAAGCCCTTGGGGGTCACGGTGCCGCGGCGCACGGTGCAGACGCTTTCGTCGTCCGATGCCCAGTCGACAGAGCCGACGGTTGCGCCGGTGGGGTTGTAGGTTACTTTGAGGTTGAACGAACCGTCGCTGATGCAGACAGGACCGTCGAGGGCTTCGATAGCCACGCTTTCGGCGGCGATATACTTGTCGACAGTGATGGGATATTCACCCTTGACACCGCTCTTGTCGGTGGAGGCGGCTACTATTGTGGTGCTTCCTTCGCCCACACAGGTGACAAGACCGTTCTGGTCGACAGTGGCAACCGAGGGGTTGGTCGAACTCCACACAAGGCGTGTGTAGGTGCAGTTTTCGGGGAGCAGAGAGGCTGCGAACTGCATTTCGTCGGTCACGTAGATGTTACCGTCTTCATTGACACCGGTTTCGTTGGTGATAGTGATCGATGTGATTTTGATGACTTCGGGTATCACACTGACCATAACGGCGGTCTGTGCCTCGTAGACATTGAATTTGAGCGATGATGTGGCCGATATGGTGGCCTCGCCCACCTTAAGAGCATGAATTGTGCCGTCCTGATCGACAGTGGCAACGCTTTCGTCGCTCGAACTGAAGATGACGGTCTTGTCGTCGGCATCGTCGGGGCCTACGGTGTAGACGAGAGTCGAGTCCATGCCTACCGCGAGAGGAAGCACGTCGCTGACCTCGAATTTAATGCTCTCAAGCAGTTTTGCCTGGGGGGCGTCGAGGGTGAGCTGCTTGTCGTCGTCGCAACCGGTGAAGGCAGCGCCGGCCAGCAGAAGGCCCGTCAGCATTATATATGATTTTTTCATAAGGAGTTGCTTTTATTTTGAAATATTAAACCTTGGACTGTAACCCTTATTCCCAGCCGGGGTTCTGCTTGAGGTTGGGATTGAGCTGGAGCTGGTCGACAGGCAGCGGGTGCAGATAGTTGCGCTGGCCCCACTGGCGGCCTCTCTCGAGGATAAGGTGGCCGTCGTCGTCGGTGCCCATGCCCGGATTGGCCCAGCGTGTGCGCCATTCGCCGATATGACGTATGCCGATGAAGTCCTGAGGCATTTCGGTTTCGGCTGTTTTCCAACGGCGGAGGTCGTCGATGCGGAAGCCTTCCTGGAAGAACTCTACAGTGCGCTCGCGGCGGATTTCGGTGCGCATGTCGAGGCCGTTGTCGGCAACGAGTTTGTTGCTAAGGGCGGGCATCTTGCTGTTCACACGGCGGCGCACGAGGTTGAGGCTGCGGTTGAGGTCTTCGTCGCTGATTTTATCGTCGCGCTCGAACACTGCCTCGGCATAGGTGAGAAGCACTTCGGCATAGCGGAGCACTGGCCAGTCGTAGCTGCCGTCGTTGGCGTTGCCGAGCTGACGTTCTGTAGCCCATTTCTGGGGGAAGTAGCCACTGCCCCAGTTGGGTATGAAGTTCTTGTATTCGGCGTGTGCCAGTTCTTCTTCGTCGCCGGTCCAGTTGATGCGGCAGCCTTTCTCGGAGATGCTCCAGAAAGTGTCGCCGGGACGCATCAGAGTGGTGCGCATGCGGTTGTCGCGGTTCTGCCATTCGCTCTGCACGGTCTCGTAGCCTTTGAACTGGCTCGATTTCTCGATGGGCAGACCGTCCTGGCAGAGGTACATGTCGGCCAGTTTCGCACTCACAAGCTGTGCGTTGGCGAGAACCTCGACGTTCACGTTCTTGCCTATGACCTTGAGTGTGGGATCGTAGCAGCGCTTGATGATGTACTCCTTGTTGGCGCTCTTGGTGAGGCCGGCGGGGTTGCAGGTCACATCTTCGAGTATGAACATGTAGCGGTAGGCCTGCTCACCGAGGGTGGCGGGAGCGAAGAGCTCGAACTTGCCCGAGTTCATCACCTGTGCGGCTGCTTCGGCGGCGATGCCGCAGAGTTCCTTGCCGCGGGTCTCGTTGCCGCGGAATTTCTGCCATGTGCCCTCGAAGAGAGCCACGCGGGCCATGAAAGCCCATGCGCCTTCCACGCCTACACGTCCCTCGGCCACTTCTGCGGTGGGCTTGAGGTATGTGACGGCTTCGCGGAGGTCATTGATGATGAAGTCGGCCACTTTGCCGCGGTCGTCGCGCGAGGCGCTCATCAGAGCGTCGTCTACATCGATAGTGTGGTCAACGATGATGGCGTCGCCGAATTTCTGCATGAGATTGAAGTAGTTCCATGCGCGGAAGAAGTATGCCTCGCCGATGAACTGTGCGATTTCTGCACGGTTGGAATAGCCGGCGGCGTTTTCGAGCAGAAGGTTGCAGCGGCGGATATTGTTGTAGGCGCCGGTGTAGTCGCCGTCGCCCTGAGGAACGGCGTTGGTACCGTTGGCGAAGGTGTTGACACCGCTTTTGTCGCGCAGGAGGTCGGAGCGCTTGTCGGCGTGAAGATTGTCGTAGATGGTATTGAAATCAGGAAGCCAGCCGTAGTAGATGTTTGCGAAACTCTCGAAATCGCCGGGCTTGTTCCAGAGGTCCGGTTCGGCGAGCTGGTCCTGCGGGTCGAGGTTGAGACACGATGCCGAAGCCATCGCCATCACACCCGCTGCTATATATTTGAATACTTTTTTCATTGTTGTTAGAAGGTAATGTTGGCACCGAAAGTCCAAGTGCGGTTAAACGGATAGCGCGACATATTTGTAACGGTCGAGGCGGCTTCGGGGTCCCATCCGTCGTGGATATGGGTCTTTTCCCAAAGGTCGGTACCGGTGATGTAGAACCGGAGATTCGTTATCACGTGCTGACGGTCGAGAATGTGCTTCGGCATGGTGTAGCCTACGGTGAAGTTTTTAAGACGCAGATAGCTGCCGTCGTTGACAAGGAAGCTCGAGCACTGGTAGTTGTAGTTGTTGATGTCGCTTGTGAAAGTGAGGGGGCAGTAACGGTTGTCCGGCGTCTCGGGGCTCCATACGTTGCCGTACCAGTGGTTCGAGCCGTTCTGATAGCGGTTGCGCATGGGTATCTGCCATGGATCGGAGCTGCCGTTGCCCTGACGGCGGTAGACAGTGCGCTTGGCGGCGCCCTGGAAGATAAAGTTCACGTCGAAGCCTTTCCACTCGGCGCCGAAGTTGAACGAGAACTGGATCTTGGGATCGTCGGTGCCCAGATATACGTAGTCTTCGGCAGTAAGCTTGCCGTCCTTGTTCACGTCCTCAAACATGTTGTCGCCCACGCGGAGCATGCGGATATTGCCCACCTGCGATGTCTCCTGATAGCGGTTTTTGTATTTTTCGAGCATTTCTTCGTCTTCGATTTTGCCGCAGTAGCGCAGGCCGAAGATGGAGCGCAGAGGATAGCCCTCGCGGTCGGAGCGCATGCCGGCCTGGATAACGCCGCTGCCGCCGCGGTCCACAAGCTCGTTGTCGGTGTAGGTGAATGTGCCGCCGATGTGGTAGTTGACATTGCCGATGCGGTCGTCCCAGTTCACCTGGCCTTCGTAGCCCCATGCCTTGAATTTACCTTTGTTGCCTGTGGGTGCGGCATCACCGAGGATGCCGGGATAGGTGACGGCGATAAGCATGTTGTTGGTGTGCTTCCAGAATGCTTCGACAGTACCGCGCAGGCGGTTGTTGAAGAAGCCGAAGTCGAGGGCGACGTTATAGTTGTGGATACGTTCCCATGTGCGGTCGGTCGACACGAGCTTGCCGTTGGTGTTGAGTGTGCCCACGAGCTGGCCGCCTATGAGGTTGCCGCTTGTGGAGGCCATGTTGTAGAGGAGAGTGCCGTCGTAACGGTCGATACCGCTCTGGTTGCCTACATTACCGTAGGAGGCGCGGAGCTTGAGTTCGTTGATGTACTGGCGTAGGCCCTGCATGAAGCTTTCTTCGGTTATGCGCCAGCCGGCCGATGCGCCCCAGAAGAATGCCCAGCGGTTTTCGGGACGGAACTTGGAACTGCCGTCGTAGCGGGCCTGGCCTTCGATCATGTACTTGCTCTTGTAGTCGTAGTTGGCGCGGCCGTAGTACGACATGATGGCTTCTTCCCACTTGCCTACGTTCTTGAGTGTGATTTCACCTACGCCGTTTGGCACGTTGAGCGAAGGCTGAATATCGAGCGAGCTTGTGCCCGAACCTTCGTACTGCTTGAGGTTGTACTGCACACCTGCCATGACGGTCATGTTGTGGACGTCGGCGAAGGTCTTGTTGTAGTTGACATAGCCCTGCAGTGAATAGAAGTCGGTCTGCGACCATGTCTTTTCGTATTTGGTGTCTTTCTGCAGCGGGAATGTAGTTTCCGGAGTGTCGTCGTACTGGAAGAACTCGATGGGGAGGGTCTTGGTGTCGCGTGTGGCCTCGGAGTGGTTGTAGCCGAGGACGGCATTGGCGGTAAGACCGGGAATAATCTCGTAGCGGAGAGTTTCGCTGATATTGAGTGCGTTGACTTTCAGCTTATTGTCGCCGCCGAGTTCTACAAGCCAGTTTGGCGTCCGCCAGTCGCGGCCCCACGCATAGGGTTTGCCGGTAGCTGTAGAGGTGGGGAAACCGGGCTGGGCCGAATTGACCGTGAGTGCGGCACCGATCTGAGTGGGTGCTACCTGGTCCTGACGGTTATAGGCTATTACGCTCTGCAGGGTGAAGTTCTTGGCCAGCTCCATGCCGTTGTTCAGGCGCAGGTTGATACGCTGGTTGTTGTTGTCGCCCCATTTGAGGTTCGAGTCGTCGTACATATATCCCAGCGAGAAGCGGTAGGTGTTCTTGTCGGTTCCTCCGCTGATGCTCACTTCGTGCTGTGTGCTCCAGCTGTCGCCCCACATCACGTCCTGCCAGTCGGTGTCGAAGAATACCATTTCGTCGACATTCGACATGTTGAGGGGGTTGCCCTGAATCCACTGGTTTTTGTATTTTTTTGCCAGCTGAGCGTAGCGCACCCATGTGTCGTTTTCGCCGGCACCGTCGTTGGCCGAGGCCCAGAGGATACCGTCGGCCCACTGCTCGAGGCTGAGCATTTCGGCCGACAGACCGATGTGTTTATATGTATAGGAGCCGTTGTAGTCCACTTTCACCTTGCCTGCAGCGGCTTTCTTGGTGGTGATGAGGATAACACCGCCGGCGGCCTTGCTACCGTAGATGGAGGCAGAGGCGTCCTTGAGGAAGTTCATGCTCTCGATGTCCGAGGGGTTGATGAGGCGAAGGTCGTTGACGCTTTCATACTCGATACCGTCGATGATGACCAGAGGAGCGGCGGTGTTTGCCGATACGGCGCCGCGCAGAGTCATGTTCCAGCTTTCATCGCCTGGAGCCGACGAACTGCGTGTCACGATGACACCGGGCACCTGACCCTGGAGAGCCTGAACGGGACTCGAAAGGGTACCTTTGTTCTGCATGGCTTTATCGTCGACCACGGCTACAGAACCTGTCATGGTCGCTTTTTTCTGTGTACCGTAGCCCACGACCACCACTTCGTCGAGAACCGAGGTATTTTCCTGAAGGGTCACTCTGATGGGTGCGTCGCCAACGACAACTTCCTGCTCTTTGAAACCCACGTAATTGATTACTAAGACATCGCCTTTGCGGGCCTTGATGCTGAACCTGCCGTCGAGGTCGCATACGGCGCCTGTACCGGTGACGCCTTTGATTGTTACCGATGCACCTATCAGAGGTTCGCCCGTAGAGTCGAACACTTCGCCTGTCACTGTCTGTGCGGCGGCCTGCGAGGCGGCCGCCGGTGCGGGTTCGGCCATCACACAAGGACTGCCCGCAAGCAGAGCGGCGGCTACGACGCTCGTAAGCACCGCACCGCGCAAAGGCAAGTTGGCATTAGATGTTTTTCGCATGTTTTTGATATGATTGGTTAAAATAATAATTTCAAATAGCTTCCTTCATATACGTGCGGATGTCGCTGCGGCCCATGCGCAGATGGTTTTCCACTGTCCGGCGCGACAGCGACAGGGCGTTCGCTATGTCGTCGACACTGTGGTCCTCGTAGCGGCTCATTACATAGATTATACGCCGCTGCTGCGGAAGACACTCAACCCGGCTTTGCTCGAGGCTTTCGATGTCGCGTGCGACAATAGCGGAAACCGAGCTCCAGTCTGCCTCGCAGTAGCTGTTGCGGTATTCGTCGGCGGCTTCCCGGCCGCGGTAAATGCGGCGAAGGTAGTCGTTGACAAGATTTACCGATATTTTATATAGTAATGGAAGAATGCTGTCTTCGGCTATCGATTTGTCGTATTCCAGCAGACGCACCCAAACGTCCTGAGCAAGATTCTCGGCATCTTCAGCTGAGTTGATGCGCGAGGCAATGTAGCCGAGTACACGGCTGCTGTAGGCGGTATAGGTACGGGCGAAAAATTCGGTGCGGGAATCACAGTTTTTCATAGTATCACGACTGGGTTGATTGGTTTGAAGAACCTCGGTTTTCTGAGGTTCACGATGCAAAATTAGCGTGGCTTTTTTGCTCTGTCAAACTTTTAACTCACTGATACATTTCAGACCATTTTTTCAGACAAGAAAGATGTAAATTGGTAGATTGTCAGATGTTTAAGAAATTGAGATTCGAAGTATCACAAGAAATTGAGACTCAAATCCGACCCTGCCGGCGATGCCGCAGTCATTTTTTGAGGTCTTTCATGTACTCGGCCGGAGTGAGGCCGGTGATGGCTTTGAAGTGGCGGAAGAACGATGCCCGCGACGAGAAACCGCATTGTTCGGCCAGAGCCGAAAGAGTGTAGCGCGAGGTGTCGACGGCTTCGACCAGACGCTTGAATTCTTCGACCCGATAGCCGTTCACATAGTCGTAGAAACTTTTCTCGAGGTGCTGGTTGAAGATATAGCTCAGGTCGTGGCTGCTGCAGCCGGCGAGTGCGGCAAGGTCGGAACTTTTGAGTCCTGTATTGGTGTAAGGTTTCTCTTTTCGCATAACGGCGTCGAGCACTTTGAGAATGCGGCGGCATTCTTCGGGTGTGAGGCGTGTGGTGCGGTAGCGGTTGCGTTTGCGTTCTTCGACGGCATCGACGGCGCTTTGCATCAGCGATGCTGCCTCGGCACGGAGGCTGTCGAGCATGCGGCGGTGTTTCTGGTGGCTGTAGCTGTACCATGCCACAAGACCTGCACTGGTGATGGTGACAATGATAAGGGCCCACACGCTCCAGTTGATGCGCACGCCGCGCTTGATGGTGAGCAGAGTCTCGTTCGACACATCGCCGGGACGGCGCACACGCAGGGTCGATTCGCCGGTGGGAACGTTGAAGTAGGTTATCGGAGTACCCCCGCCGCTGAGGCGCCAGCTGTCGTCGAATCCGTCGAGTCGGTATTCCACATGGCTGTAACGCGGATCGGAGTAGCCGAGATCGCTCCAGTTCACGGTCAGGCCGTTTTCACTTTCTTTGAGACTGACTGTCGGTACGCCTTTGACGATGCTTACACGGCTCACTGCGCTGCGGCCTCCGATCTGCACATCGGTGATTACGGGGCCGGAGGCATAGTCGTCCATACTCAGACGGAGACGTTTGCGGTCGAGTCGCACAAGTCCCGAGTTATTGCCCATCCACAGGTTACCGGTCTCGTCGGCAACCGGCGGACAGAGCGTGAACACCATATCGGGCAAGCCGTCGGCATTGGTGAACAGTCGCTGACGCCCGTCGGGCGCTTCCATCAGGAGGCCTTTTTCGGAGCCGAACCACAGGTTGCCGTCGCTGTCTTCGGTGACGAAGGTTGTGGCGGCCACGCGGTCGGCGCCTTCAGAGTCGACCATACCGAAGTCGGTGAGAGGCATATTGCTGCGGAACACGCGTCCGCGGTCGGGCAGGAAGTAGAGTGTGCCTCTGCTGTCTTCGAAAACGTCGCGTATCTTCATCTTATTTACAAAACCTTCGGGAAAGCCTTCTGTCTGAATGTGGCGCCCGTTCCATACGGCCATGCCGTTCTCTGTGCACAGCCACCCACGGCCGGCGCTGTCGAAATAGATTTCGTAGACGTTTCCTTTAGGCAGCTGCGAGTTGTCGGAGGTGTAATGGCCGGTCATGACTCCGCCACTGTAACGGTACACTCCTGCGCTTGTGCCTATCCATATATTTCTGTCGGCATCTTCGGTGATGCAGAATATCGTGCCGCTGGCAAAGGGATCGGCAGGACCGCTGAAGTCGGTCAGCGACATATCGGTGGGATTGAAGACGTACATTCCGCCGTTGTAGGTGCCGATATAGTATTTCCCGTCGACCGGAGTGATGCAGAAGATGATATTGGAGCGTATGCGGGGTGTGCGGAATGATGTCGAGCGCCCTTTCTCCTCGTCGACGTAGTAGAGGCCTTCGCGGGTTCCGATGAGCTTGCGGGGGCCGTCGACATTGACTGCGCGTACTGCCGTCGAACGGGTGTCGATGTGTCCGCGCCAGGCATATACATCGAAAATATCGCCGTAATAGGGTGTATAGTCGGCGCCGCTCTGATAGTAGCCCATCCAGAAGAGGCCGCGTTCGTCGACAAGCATCGAATAGATGGCTTTCGAGCGTATGTGACGTGAGGCGAACATCGGCCAAGCCTCGTCGCCGTCGATGCGGAATACGCCTTCGCCGTCAGTGGCCACGAACACCGACTGCGGATGCGCAGGGTCGACGCACAGTGCCGTCACCAGATTGTTGCCGGTCTGCGGCAGCGGGCGGAACGTTTTTTGTGCGAAAATATATTCCATCACCCCCGATCCGTAGCTTCCTATCAGAAGTCTGTCGCCGAGGTCTATGAGGCTGCGCACCTGTCCGTCGGCTTCGAGTGGTATTCCCGACAGTTCGCCCGACGATATGTCGTAGCGGAAGAGGTTGTGCTGGCAGGCCATCCACAGACCGTCGTTCGAGGCGAAGGCGAGAGCTGTCACTTCGTTGTCGCTGAACAGGACATCGCGGTGTATGAGTTTTTGCTCCAGAGTGCCGGTGGTCTGGTCGTAGATGAAGAGGCCCTGGGCTGTGCCGATATAGAGCTTGCCTGAGGTGTCGTGGACCAGCGAATACACTCTGAAGTTAATGTTTTCAGGCAGAAGAGGCTCAAGGCGTCCGTCATCTCTGGCTTCGAAAAGGCCGCTGTAGCTGCCGGCGAAGATGCGGTGGTCTCGGCCCTCGGCGATGGAGGTGACACGCCGGGGTTTCCCGTCATTGTTCGGAAAACTGTAGTTGAGCATATTGTTGCCGTCAAAGCGGTCGATACCCACACCGGTGCCGAACCAGACGAAACCGCGGGAGTCTTTGAATATCACGTTCACAAGTTGGTCGCTGAGGCCGTCGTCGGTTGTGAGAGAGCGGAATTCCCTTTCGTTGACAGTCTGAGCGATACAATATTGCATTGTCCCCGCAATAAAAAGGAGGACAAAAAATGTGTAAGATTGTATGACGGAGTGTGCTTTCATGGATTGTTTGTGCAAATTTAGCAACAAAATGCCGAATTTGCACAAAAATCTGCAAAAAGAATATATTTTTTGTAATGTTAATTAACTTGGCTTTAAGCTTTTCGCCTATATGCTCTTTTTAGGAACGAAATAAGGTGATGCTTAAATAATGCGTGCTTTCAGGCCGCGCGCCGTGAGAAGACGCAGAACATCGTTGCGGCGGTCGCCCTGTACAAGGATTTCGCCGCCACGGGCCGAACCACCGCAGCCGAGGGCGCGCCTGAGGTCGGCGGCAATGGCGTTGACCTCGTCGTCGGGCAGGATGAAGCCTGTTATTATTGTGGCTGTTTTTCCGGCGCGTCCTTTCTTGTCGAGAATTATGTCGAGCCGTGGCTGCGTCGTTTTCGGCCCGGCTGCAGTTTCTGCGGGGACGCTGTTTTCAGGCTCCGTGTCAGTTGCCATGGTTCCGCGTAGAGCGGCAAGGCTGTCGCGCCAGTCGTTAGTCTTCATAGTAGAGTGAGTCTTCTTCGAGGGGCGCCGTGTGCGATGCTTCGTTGAGCGAGTTCAGCATCATCAGACGTGCGCGGTCCTCGTTGCTGACATTTCGAATGAAAATCGCTGTCGAGTCGCTGTCGCGGCTGAGAGCGGCGCTGAAGCATCGTGCGGCGAATGCCGTGTTCACTTCAGGTTCGGCGCTGTTCTCGCCGAGGTTCATCAGAATCAGCGACAGCCGGCATAGTTCGTCGGTGTCGAGAGAGCTGAATTCCGGGCCTATTACCATGCTGTCGGCCATTGCCTGTGCGGTGGCGTAGCTTCCGCGGGCATAAGCGGCCTCGATGCGGTCGATGTCGCCTGTGCCGGCTGTTTCCCCGGAGTGTGTGCAGGCGGTTGCCGCACATAGCGCGGCAGCCGCCATTGCAATGTTAAAGAGATACTTCATTCAGAAGGAGGGGTTTGCGATTCCGAGGCCGGCTCGGTGATGACTTCGCGCAGACTCTGGCCGTCGGCATTCTGCCAGTCGGCTTCGCCCGGATCGGTAGCTCCGGCCTCATCGAGAGTGTACTGCTGTTCTACGTTGTCGCCTGCGGGAGTGTCGACATGGGTGTTGTTGTCGAACCAGCCTATATAGTAAATTACTGCAACTGCAAGGGTTGCCACAAGTAAAGCGGCCAGAAACCACTTCCATGTTCCTTTCGATTGATTAGCCATTTTCATTCAGGGTTTTGTTTAACTTTTATCGCGGCTGTTGCCAAACGTTAAAATTTAAACGCCTGCCGGCAATCAAATGTTTTCGGTCTTCTCTATGAAATCGAACATGAGGAGAGCGGCCTGCGCGGCCTCAGCGCCTTTGTTGCCGAGCTTTCCGCCTGCACGGTCGAGGGCGTCCTGCTCGTTGTCGACAGTCAGTACGCCGAAAATCACAGGAATGTCGCATTCGCTGTTGAGGTATGTCACACCCTGTGTCACGCTCTGGCACACGTAGTCGAAGTGAGGAGTACCACCGCGAATCACACAGCCGAGCACTACGACGGCATCGTAGAGGCCGGTGTCAATAAGTTTCGAGGCCGCAAAGGTGAGCTCGACGGCTCCGGGCACTTCATAGACATCGACCATGTCTTTGTCGAGAGCTGTTTTGAATACTTCGAGAGCGCCGTCGAGGAGTGCCGTTGTGATATGGCTGTTCCATAGGGTACGCACCACAGCCACGCGCATATCACGCACTCGCTGAAATGGTGTCATCGCGGGAGCATTATTAGAACTTGACATATTTTGTGGAATTATTTGTAATCATTATATTTAGAATCCGAGATACGGAAACCGGATGTTTTCAGCAGCGGCGGAGGCACAGCGGGCGGCTTCGCCGAGTATGTTATGGCGGATTTCCTCACCCGGAGCATCGAAGTCGGCGGCGGTGTAGCCGTGCCGGGCTATCGCCGACGCTGTTCCGGCCACGGCACCGGCATTCCATATCATGCCTGTGCATGCCTTTTCGGGAATATCGACGCTGCTCATTTCCTTGCCGCTGTAGTAGCTTATGCGGCGGCACTCCGGTTCGACGGCAATAAGCGAGCGGCAGTAGAAATCGATATGGTCGTGATAGCAGGCTTCGCCTGTTCTGGCTCCGAAAATGAGGGCGAGGTCGTTGGAGCGGGCTATCACCACGCTGGCCAGCTCGAGGTTTTCGAGTATCATGGGCATCACGCGTGTGATGCGCGGCTCAAGCTGAGGCAGAAAGCCGGGCAGATAGATCATCACGGCTTTGCGCTCTGCCGCATTGGCCAGAAAACGCTGCATACGCGCCCGCATGCGCCGGTCGATGGCATAGAAGCCGCCGTAGACGACGATATCGTTCTCGTCGACACGAGGCCAGACAATGTCGAAACATTCCTCAGGATACTGTTCGTAGCGTGTTATGGTGGCCGGAGCGTCGCTCTTTGCGCCGATAAAGATGTTGAGCGGTGTGTGGCCCTCGGTGAAACGGTCGACAGAACTTACATCGACGCCGGCTTCGGTCAGTGCATTGACTGCTATATCGCCCACCGGGTCGGCGGCGGCTTCCGAAGCCATTATCACCTTATGGCTCGCCCGGCCCAGGATGGCGGCTGCGTTTGCAACACGGCTGCCCGGAAGCATTGCCAGCGGCTGGCCGGCCGCGTCAAGCACCATATTCAGCGACAGCTCGCCGATGCATATTATTTTTTTCATAATATCTTGCCCTTCACTTTATAACCTTGTCGGCGGTCTGCGACACCACGCCGAGATAGCCGCCGTGGTGGCGCTTGGCATACTCGGCGCGAGTGAAACCTATACGGCGCATTACGTTGACCACCAGCACATCGCCTATCACAGTCATCATGGTCGTCGAAGTGGTCGGTGTCAGTCCGAGAGTGCACACCTCGGGTCTGTCGGCAGTGTATAGACATATGTCGGCCAGTTCGGCAAGAGGGCTGCCGGGAGTGCCTGTTATCACTATTACGGGAATATCTTCGTAGAGATGATGCAGAAGTTCGACGAGTTCGAGAATCTCGCGAGTCTTGCCGCTGTTGGAAATCAGCAGTACTATATCGTCGGGCTGCAGCACGCCGAGATCGCCGTGCTGGGCCTCGCTGGGGTGAAGGTTGACAGCCGGTGTGCCTGTGGAGCAGAATGTTGTGGCTATGTTCATGGCAATCTGACCCGCTTTGCCCATGCCGGCGGTGATGAGTTTGCCGCCGCGACGGTGCACACGCTCCACAATAGCTTCTACCGCAGCCGGGTAGGCGTCGGTAATTGGTATTGCCCGGATAGCCTCGCTTTCAGCTTCGAGAATTGCGGCCATCGACTGCTTGATTTCTTCGTCCATTATTTCGCTTTTTTATTGTAAACACAAAATTAGCTATTTTTCTTTTCTCCACAAAAAAACGGAGCAGCGGTATATGCCCTGATGCCGTTGATCAGTGCTGAAAATCGGGTTAAGGCATTGATTCTAAAGCGGGGTAGCGGTCCAGTTGATTTCGAGGGGATTGTCGGACATTGACAGTATCAGTGGAAAGGCGGGATCGTCGAGTACGGTGATGCGTGCGCCTTCGGCCGTGTCGGTGGCTTGGAGGACGCCGTCGGCGGCGCTGTCGAGGCGGTAGACTGTCGAGGCCCAGCGCATCTGTCCTTTGCGGAGATCCTCAAGGGCTTCGCGCGAGATGATAGCGAACGTCTCGTCGTCGCCGAGGACTATGTGATTGCCGTCTTCGGGCATGATATAGCTTATTTTTCGGGCCGAGCTGACTGCCGGCGGGGACATGGTGTAGCTTCCGTGCCACATGCGCAGGTTGCGCTCTATGGCCCAGTCGACGCGTATCGATCCGTCGTCGCCGTGTTCGAAAACCATGTCGAAACGACGTGTCTGCCCGTGCAGTTTGTATGTAAGACGCACGCTGTCGCAGCGGCACTCGGCCACAACGGCCGGAAGTGCCGTCAATGCTATTAGAATGAGTAATATGAATCGTTTCATCGTTCAAACATTTTAGCGCCCCAGCCTGCCGGCTCCGGGCCCATTGTCAGTTCGAGTGTGCCGCCCGACACTATGTCGGCATGTCGGATAGTGGAGTACGGATAGTCTTTGCCGTTGAGCCTGGCGCCGACTATGTAGCGGTTTTCGGGCGCGAAATTCAGTGCTCTTATCGTGAACGGGCCTCCTGCGGTACGGTACGTCGCGCTTTCCACAAGCGGGCTGTGAATCAGGTAATAGTCGTGTCCGGCATTGGGATAGAGCCCTGTCATGTGGAAAGCGAGCCACGACGACATGGCGCCTGAATCGTCGTTGCCCGGCAGGCCGTCCGGCCGGTCGCTGTAGTTTTCGGCGATGATGGCGGCCACGCGGTCGGAAGTGAGGTCAGGACGTCCCAGCCAGTGGTAGAGGCACGGCGACATGAACGACGGTTCGTTGTTCACATTGAAATATCCCCGGTCGAAGAATCTGTCGAGGCGTTTACGGAAGGCGTCCTCGCCGCCGCAGGTTTCGATGAGCAGTTCGATGTCGTGCGGCATACTCAGCGAATATTCCCACGACGAGGCCTCATAGAAGAACATGCTCCACCAGGGTGTGTACCACGGACCCTCGAAGGTCACGGGCGTGTAGCGGAATTTGGGTTTCACCACTTTTGAATGTCCGAAAGGAATCGAATCGAGCCATTGGCCGGAGCGGTCGCGCGGCATGATGAATCCGCGGACGCCGTCGTGCTCGTAGCCGGAGCGCCATAGGTTGCGCCAGTTGTGGGAGCGCTCCTCGAATACTGCCGCTATATCGCGGTGCCCGAGCCGGCGCGCCACGTCGGCCACGGCGCGGTCGCAGATACTGTACTCGACGGTGCGGTTTCCGGCCCGGTCGGTACCGTGGGGCACATATCCCAGCTCGATGTAGTCGCGCAGACCGCCTCGTCCCTCGGCCTCGTGGCGTGCTCCGGGGTCGACGGTAGCATCTTTAAGCATCTGGCGCAGACCTTCTTCGTAGTCAATGCCATCGAGACCTTTTGCCATGGCGTCGGCGATTACTATTTCGGCGTTAGAGCCTCCCTGGGTGCGCCCGTTGGCGTTGCCGCTGCGGGCATCGGGCATATAGCCGTCGCGTTTGCCTATGTTGATGAGTGAATTTACGATTTCCACTTCTTTGTCGGGTGCGAGAAGTGTTATCATCGGCAGCGACGAGCGGTAGGTGTCCCATAGAGCGTAGTAATCGTCGTAGTATGGTACGGGGTCGGTCCACAGAGGGTTTTCACCCGAGCGGTCGGAAGGCATCAGCATTGTATGGTAAAGCCCGGTGTAGAACATGCGGCGCAAGCTGTCGGGTGTGGATTCGGCAAGTTCGGCCCGGCTCAGAATATTGTCCCACGCCAGCAGCAATTCTTCGCGGACTTCGCCGAATGATTTACCGCGTACTGTAGCTGCGTTCTCGTGGGCTTTGAGCTCACTGATAAACGAAATGCCTACTGTCACGCCGAGGCTGTCGGTGCTGTCGGAAAAGCGGAGCAGGGCTCCTGTCTTTGTGCCGTGGTCGGTCTGATGCAGTTCATCAGTTATGAGCGAATCGCGCCATGTAGCCGTTTTCACAAAGGGCTCCGACGTTTCGGCATAGAAGTACACGGTGTAGGCGTGGCCGTTGTTCCAGCCGCCGCGTATCCGCGAGTAGCCCTGCACGGCATTGTCGCCGACAATCTCTATCTGCGAACCCACGAATTGCTGGGCTTCGCGTGCATCGGGCACGGGATTTTCGCCGAGGAAGAAACCTGCGTCGACAGCGAGACCTTTCTCCGCCTTTTCGGGCGGATAGACGATGCTGTAGACAGCCGCACGCGGCGCCGCCGTCACCTCGACTGAAATACTACTGCCGTCGAGCACGGTGGCATAGCGGCCACACTCTATAGTCTCGCTGCGCCGGGTGTCGTAGTGGTATATACGGTCCATGCCCTCGACAAAGGGCATGATGAGGATATTGCCGTACTTGGGTCCGCCCCCGGTACCGCTGACGTGGACCTGGCTGAAGCCGTCGACGCGTACCGGAGCCGGCAGCCAGCCGCTGTTGGGCGAGGGTGTGCAGTCGGGCGAAGGTTTTACCATGCCGAAAGGATGCGACGGTCCGACGAACACTCGTCCCAGGCCCTCGGAACCTATCCGGGGGTCGACATAGTCCGAAGGGCGTGAGGCCCACACCGTGAGTGTCGCCGCGGCAAACAAGTAAGGAATCAGTCGTTTCATTTCATGAGTATCAGTCCGCAAAGATAAATAAAAAACGCTTTTTTATTTTGCACACGTCGTAAAAAAACGACGATAACATGGAAATGCGGTTATGTCAGTGGCGGTTGCGGGGGTGGTGGGCGAGGATTTCCTCTCGGAGGCGGGTGTTGTCGATGTGGAGGTAGATTTCGGTTGTGCCTATCGATTCGTGTCCGAGCATCTGCTGGATTGCGCGGAGGTTGGCGCCCCCTTCGAGGAGGTGTGTGGCAAAACTGTGGCGCAGAGTGTGTGGTGATATCGTGCGGCGCACTCCGGCGAGTGCTGCAAGTTCGCGTACGATATAGAACACCATTACGCGTGTAAGGTGCGAACCGCGTCGGTTTAAGAACACATAGCCTTCCTCTCCCGGCTTAGGGTCCGGTCCGTTGTTGTCGCGTGCGTCGAGGTAAAGGGCGGTGGCCTCCATGGCGGGGTCCGACATCGGTACCATTCTTTCCTTCGAGCCTTTGCCACGTACCAGAAGGAAACCTTCGTCGAAGAACAGATGCGCGCGCTCGAGTGTGCACAGTTCGCTCACACGCAGCCCTGAGCCGTAGAGCATTTCGATGATGGCGCGGTTGCGGAGGGCCTGGTCGGAGGCGGGGTCGATGCAAGCTGTCATGGCGTCGATTTCGTCGACGGTGAGCACTTCGGGCAGTTTGCGGCCTGGATGGGGCACTTCGAGAAGCGCCGACGGATTGTCGGGCCGCACGTTTTCGGCAAGGAGAAACTTGTAGAAGCTGCGCATGCCCGACACTATTCTCGTCTGAGAGCGCAGGGCCACGCCAAGCTCATGAAGAGTATTGAGAAATTCGCTCAGCAGGTCCTGACCGGCTGTTTCGGGTGCCGAACCGTTTTCGGCAAGCCAGGCGGCGAGACGGTCGTAGTCGGCGAGATATGCCAGCCGTGTGTTTTCTGCCAGTCCTCTCTCCAGCAGCAGGTAAGCGGCGTATTGCTTGCGGAAATCCATCATATTGTGCCTTGTTCCACCCGGCGTGCTATTCGGTCGAGGGTGGCGTCGTCCGTGTTCTTGGCGGGTTTGAACTCGCTTTTGAGGCTTACGCCGAAAAGTTTGCCGAAACCCTGCCAGAAAGCTGCCCTGAACGTGCCGAGGAAGGCTTTTACAATGTTGTAGCTCGACTGGTGTGTTTCGCGCTGAATCAGTTTCACCAGCACACGTGCCTGTCGTTTGGAGAATCGCTTGAGTACAGGCTTGTACTGCTCGAAGAGCGCTTTTTCCATGGATTTCAGGTAGTCCTCGCGCTCTTTCTGAGTGGGAAAGGTTTCGATGTATTCGTAGGTCTCGATGAGTGTTTCGGCAATCAGTTTGGCGTAGGGCAGAGTCAGCTTCACATCGCGCACGGTGCGCCAGTAGAACTCCTCGGCTTTGGCGTTCTTGAACCGTTCAGGCGGAAATATGGTGACTTCGCGCAGATTTATGACAGCCACGGTGTCGCCTTCGTCGTCGACACGCCACGAAAAACTGCGGTAAGGGTCGCGTACCACGGAGGGTGTGGTTTCTGCAGCCTCTCGCATGGCTGCCACAGCGGCAGCTTCGGCAGCCGCTTTCTTTTCGTTGCGGGCGTCGGCAGAGAACACAGCCACGAGGCAGAGAAGCGATATGAGGACTATGCGGTACATCTGATAATGTAAAACGCAGAAGAGCGTCCTTTTATTGCCCTGACGGCTACCTTTCGTAACGGTAATCGGACAATATCTGCTGGAGCCGACGCCTGGCCAGAAAAATACGGCTTTTGACAGTGCCCAGCGGCAGGTTCATGTGAGCGGCTATTTCTGAGTATTTGTAGCCGGAGAGGAACATAGAGAACGGCACTTTGAACTCCGGCGGGAATCCGGCGAGCACTTTGCTTATTTCGCGGACAGCCACAGAGCCTTCGGGAGTTTCGAGGCCCGAATCCTGCGACACGTTGAGCTGGTAGAGATCGTCGGAACGGTCGATGACCACCGACAGCCGCAAGTTCTGTCTGTATTTATTGATGAACAGATTGCGCATTATGGTGAAAACCCAGCCTTTGAAATTTGTATTAGCCACATATTTGTCTTTGTTGTCGAGGGCCTTGAGGGTGGTGTCCTGCAGCAGATCATAGGCATCGTCGCGATTCGAGGTTAGAGCATATGCGAAGTTGAGAAGATTGCGCTGCACCGAGAGAAGTTTTTCCTGAAAAGTATTGTCTGCCATGAGTGTTCGTTTTTAGAGAGAGTAGATTTTAGAAGCGGGACTAATAAGGCTTTCTGCCATTCCCGGTTCTTCGAGTTATTTAGATTGATAACAATTCCGAGGCTGTTGTGTCGTTCTGATTTAAGGATATTTTGGAAAGATTTTGGTGCGTTAGAAATTTTACTATACTTTTGCAGAAGTTTTTAACTGAATCTAATGCGCAATGAAGAAATTGATGACAACATTGATGGCCGGAGTCATGGCCGCGCCTCTTTTTGCCGGAGCTGCCGACGCAGCTTCGGCTCTTGCCCGACGCATTGTGCCGTCGCTGGCACATGATATCGTTTTTGAGGAAATAAACTCTCCGGCCGACTCGTTCTGCGTGTCGGCACGCGACGGCAAAGTGCTTATCGAAGGCAACAATTCTTCAGCTATGGCCGTGGGTCTTAACAACTATCTGCGGCGCGACCTCGGTGTGAGTGTCTCGTGGTACGATACCAAGCCCGTGCAGGCTCCTGCAGGTGTAGTACTGCCCGCGGAACCCTACGGAGCCTCCGCCGCAGTCCACGATCGTTTCTTTCTCAACTACTGCACATTCGGCTATTCCATGCCATACTGGCGGTGGCATCAGTGGGAACGCCTTATCGACTGGATGGCTCTCAACGGCGTGAACATGCCTCTGGCCATGACAGGTGCCGAGAAAAGCTGGTACGACACCTGGCGCGGTATGGGTCTTACCGATGAGGAAATCCGCAGGTCGTTCACGGGACCTGGACATCTGCCATGGCATTGGATGAACAACATCGACTGCTTCCAGGGACCGCTCACCAATGAATGGATCGAAGGTCAGGCCGAGCTCCAGAAAAAGATTCTTGCCCGTGAGCGCGAATTGGGAATGACGCCTGTCCTGCCGGCTTTCGCAGGGCATGTGCCGGCAGCGTTTGCCAGGCACTATCCCGGTGCAAAGGTGAGCGAGCACAGCCAGTGGGGCGAGTTCCCGCACGCCGACCGCTGCTATTTCCTCGATCCGTCCGATTCGCTCTATGCAGTTGTTCAGAAACGCTTTATAGACACACAGACAGCACTCTACGGTACCGACCACATCTACGGCATCGACCCGTTCAACGAGGTTGATTCACCCGACTGGAGCGAAAACTTCCTG
>CABQCA010000016.1 GCA_902462525.1 uncultured Porphyromonadaceae bacterium
CACCACCGTACAGGGTATGGGTGTATGTGACGCCTTCGCTGAGAGTCTTCTCTGTCCAGTTGTCGTTAATCTGGAGCACATCATTGCAGCTTCGGAGCATGTCGATGATTTCCGACTGACCTTGATTGGGGGTGATGGTCTTTCCCGAGTGATTGCCCTGGAAAGCGCCGGGCCACAAAGCCTGAGGGTCGCGAGGATTGCCAAGCGCATCATAGCTGAGGCGGTTGCCGAGGTCTTCGGTGAGCCAACGCACGAAACGCGATGGGTCGAAAATGAGCGTCGAGCGCAGGGCCTCGTCGAGTTGAGCGCGTGTGGCGTGAGTGTGTTCAAGCCAGTCGCCGCTCCAACGGAATACACCGGCGTCGCTGTCGAGAGTGAACACGCCGTCGTCCCAGAGCTGATTATAGCGGTCAGACTCATCAAAGGAGAACAGGCGGTCGGCCGACGAGCATATATTGTAGCCGCCGGATCGCATCGACGCGCTCCCGCGAGAGAAGGCGGCCTTGTCGGTGGGGCTCATCACAATAGAGTTGAGCACTTTGACGTAAGATTTCGACCCGCAAAGGATATGAGCCGAACGAGGGTCGCCGACGAAGGTACTGTTCATGATTATGCCCTCGAAGTCACCCTGTATGGAACCGGCTTTTGCAGAAGGTGCGGGATTGTATATAGTAGTATTGTTCAGACAAACCATAGCCCCGGAGCCGGCACGGATTACACCGTCGTACTGGTCGTCGCCGGAGTTGCCGGAGAAGTAGCAGTCGCTCAACCAGATAGAGTCGTCGGCTGTAGAAGCACAGAGCACGCCTCGGGTAGTTGTGTGGTTATTGGTGAAGCGGCACCCGTCGGCACGCAGCGAGCATGCAGACCCGGAACCCCACACCATTGTGATGACCGAGCCATATTCGCTTGAAGAAGTGGCGGTCATGGTGTTGTTGTCGAAAACGCAGTATGTGGCATCGAGCTTGCCGCTATTCTCCATACGTATCAGACCGGCTTTCGATGTGCAGTTGCGCACCGTGCAGTCGACCATGGCATTTCGGTGCTTGCCGGAGGTGATTTTCATCACGGAACCCCATTCGCCGGCGATGTCTTCAAAAGTACAGCCCACGCAGCGGAAGGCCGCGTCTTCGTCGCCGCCTTTATTGGTGAGGTTAATGGCTCCGCCGCCGTCGCTGGCGGCGATATTCTTGAAAGTCGAGTTATAGATGTTGAGGTCGGCACGGGCGTTCTTTGCACCATGCAGATAGAAGGCCGCTCCGCGTTTGCCGTAGAAGCAGGTAAAGTTAACGTCGGAAATATCGACGAAGGCGTTGGCACCGATATAGAAGCCGGCAGCGTCAGCGGCATCGGGTTTTCCCTGTGTACCGCCCGAAGGGTTGTCGCCGGAAAATACGGTGGGATATTTTGCAGGGGCGAAGCGTGCCACCGATTTTCCGGTTGAGGCCGGGTCGAAACCGCCGGAAATAGTGATATTCACGGCCGAAGCGGCGCTCGGAAAATCCAGCGGCAGATAAGAGGCGGTTTCATATTCGCTCCTCGGAGCGAGGCCGTAGAGATTGTAGTCACCTCCCGAAAGGCAGAAAATCTTACCGTTGAGGAGCGATGCGTTGCCACTGCCCAAATACGCGACAAACTGCGACACTCCCATGGCATTTTCCCATGTGGAGCCGTCGGCAGAGCCCGATGAGGTAGGTTTCACGAAGATATAGTCGGCTTCATCGGCCACTGAGATTGAGCTTATTTCGACGGCTCGGCCCAAGTCGGTGCCGTTAACGCTTACGCGTCCATCGGCGACAGTGCCTTTGGTGGT
Source organism: uncultured Porphyromonadaceae bacterium (assembly GCA_902462525.1). GTDB lineage: Bacteria > Bacteroidota > Bacteroidia > Bacteroidales > Muribaculaceae > CAG-873. Next base: position 1,814 of record CABQCA010000016.1, read on the forward strand.
TTCATTGGCCTCGTAATGGTTAATGCCCTGTCGAGTCACTGTCTTCATTTTATAGCTCGGCGGCACGGTTGCGCTTGCAGCAAGAAAGGCCAGCAATGCGGCTGCGAGAGTATAGATATGTTTCATATATTGCTTGCAGATGGTGAAAGGTGAAATCTGTCCCCCGAACCGGGAAGGCAGATTTCACGATAGTAAATAGAGATTATTTCTGGTAAGCACCTGCCCAAATCGATTCAGGGTCACGGGGCGAGCCCGTGGCGTCGTTCATTTGCTCGATTTTGTTGTCGTCGCCGACCTTGATTGCGCCTAATTCTTTCAGCCACTCAACAAAAGCGGTGGCATCGTAGCCATCTGTATCTGCCAATATGGCGGCCAGTTCTGTGAGAGTGACATTGGTATGACCCTCCCAGTTGCCGTCCCATTCAGCGAGACCGGCTTCTTTGTTGACAGTGAACTTGCCGTCGACCCAAGTCTGGGCTAAAAGGCTGTTTTCATCACAAACACAAGTCCCATTACCATCACTCTTTGGGCCAACAATGCTGTTACCCATAAGACGGATATTGGCATCAGCCTCATTATCTCCATTCATAAACAAAGCCGGTTTCCCGTTCTCACTTAGGAGGATTGAGTTAGCCACTTTGACGCCGGGACAATGACGGACTTGGAAAATACCTTCGCGGATTTTGCCCAAAACGGTGCTGTTCAAAATTATGCCCCTGCAATCTTTAGCAAGAACCGCGCAACGTTCAGGGTTATTGTCGATGACAGTGCAGTTGTTGAGACACATTTCGCCACCGCCCTCCATCGAGAAAAGAGTGCTCCACCAGTCATCGGCAGTGTTATCATTAAAATAACAATCGTTGAACCACCATTTTTGCTTTGGGCCGGAAGCAAAGAACATGCTACGTGTGTTGGTGTGGTTATCGAAGTAGCGGCAGGCATCGGCGTAGTATTCATTAGCCTCATTGCTCCATGGCATGCTTACGATGCAGCCATGGTTGCCATTGGCTTTCATTTCATTATTGTGGAAGCTGCATCCGATGGTGAAGAAGTGGTCGCCGTTTTCCATACGGAAGAGACCGCCGTTGGTGTTGGTGTTATTCTTTATTTCACAGTTGATGAGATAGTTCATGCCACGCGGCGAATTCAGTTTCATGATAGAACCCCACTCGGCAGATATTTCCTCGAAAGTACAGCTTACACATTTGAAGGCAGCATCGTCGTTATTGTCGAGATTGGAATGAATGAGAACGCCGCCGCCGTCGCTTGCACTGAGTTTTGAAAATACTGAGTTGTAAACATTAAGGTCGGCATGCTTTCCTGTGAGCCCGTGGAGGTAGAAAGTACTGCCTTTCTTGGCATAAAAGCATGTGAATTTGATGTCGGAAATATTCAGACAAGCGTTCGCACCGATATAGAAACCGCATGCATCTTTATTATCTGCCTGTTCCTGAGTGCCCTCAGTAGGATTGTCGCCGGTGATTACGGTAGTGAATTGCTCAGGGCTGTAGCCTGAGACAGAGGTGCCTGTTGAAGCCGGGTCAAAGCCGCCTGCCAAGGTGATGTGCACGGCAGCGTCAGCTCCCTCGAAATTAACAGGCAGGTAGCTGAAACCGTCTTTCGTAACGCGGCAATTGTCGGGATTGACACCATGAAGATTGTAGTTACCTCCGGCAAGGCAGAAAGTCTTGCCGTTGAGAGCATCAGCCTCTCCTTTGCAAAGAAGAGTCACAAACTCCAGGGTACCCATTGCATTTTCCCAGGAAGAACCGTCGCCTGTACCGGTCTTTTCGGGCTTGACAAAAAGATATTCGCTATCTTCGACAAACGAAATCATGCTTATATCCTTAGCCGGACCCAGGTCGCGGCCGTTGACGGAAAGGAGACCATTTTCGATTGAGCCCTCGGTAGTGAAGACAGCCTCATGATGAGTGATACCCGACTTGGTCTCAACCCTCATCTTAAGCTGCGCCTGTGCTGTCAGACCGGATGCCAACACACAAAACGACACCGCCGCGATGGTATTGAAATATTTCATATTATGTTCTAAAAAGGTGAGTAAAAGGTGAAATCTGCCCCGCCCTCAACAACGAAGCAGGGGCAGATTTCGCAAAAAGATTATTTCTGGTAAGCGCCGGCCCAGATAGATTCGGGGTCGCGGAGGGCGCCTGTGGCATCGAATACCTCCTTAAGCTCATCGTTTTTGATATCAATATTCACAGAACCCATTTCGGTTACCCAGTCGATGAAGTCGAGAGCATCGTAACCGGTCGGGTCATCGTAAGCATTGAAAATGTCGTCGAGGTTAGCGTTCTGATGACCTGCCCACTGACCGTCCCACTCAAGGAGACCGGCTTTGCTGTTAAGGGTGAACTTACCGGCAACCCAGGCCTGGTCGATAAGGTCGGAAGCTTCCTTGTCGACGGTGTTACCCGTCAGGCTACCCACGATGTTGTTGCCCATCAGACGGATAGTGGCTTTTTTGCTCGGATCAGACTGCGACCACAGTGCTGCGGAGCCGTTTTCGCTGAGCACGATTGAGTTGGCAACCTTTGCATAAGCACCGTCATCGGCATAGATTAAGCCTTTGCTGACTTTACCGATAATGGTGGTGTTGAGTATAAGACCTCTGAAGGTGCCGCCAACGGCACCGCGCATGCCATTGTTGTTGTCGATGATGGTGCAGTTGTTGAGCGCAATCTCACCCAGACCGCCAATGCGGATGAGTATGTGGTTCTGGTCGTCAGCGGTGTTGTTTTCAAAGTAGCAGTTGTTGAACCACAGTTTTTCATCTTTGGCAGAACCGTTGACCACGCAGCGGGTCTGAGTGTGGTTGCCTACGAAGCGGCAACCGTCGGCACGATAGTCGCAAGCGCCCAGACCTTTGCTGGGGTCGCCCCACACCGTAGCTACGATACAGCCATAGTTGCCGCCGCTGCCGCGCATCTCGTTGTCGTGGAAGTCGCAGTCGAGAGTAACGAAACGTGCATTGTTCTCCATGCGGAAGAGGCCGCCGTTATCGCTTCGGTTGCCGGTAACCTCGCAGTTGATGAGGTAGTTGGTGGCTGAGGAGTTCAACAGTTTGGCAATAGCGCCCCAGGGAGCCTTGTTGCCTGTGAAATATGTGTTGACGCACTTGAACGAGTTGTGGCAGTCGGCATCCTTGTTGCTTTGGTTGATGGCAGCACCGCCGTCGTTGGCACGGTTGTCGACAAAAGCGCATTCAAGGGTATTGAGCTGGGCATGGGCCTGCGCGCCGCTGCCGTGGAGAGAGAAAGCACCGCCCTTATTGCCATAGAAAAACTTGAACGTAATGGAGTTGGCATTCACAACCACGTTTTCCTGAAGGTAAAATCCGGCATAGTCTTTGGAGTCGGAGATTTCAGTGTCGCCCTCTGTGGGGTTATTGCCGTTGAAGACGGTTGCAAACTTGGTTTTATCGCGCTTGGTGATATCCTTGCCGGTAGAAGCGGGATCAAAACCGCCTATCATATTGATATGCACAGGGCTGTCGGCATTGGCGAAGTCAAGTTTTACATAGTTGGCATTGTCTATGTCATAGCGGTATGCGTTGACATTTCCGTTGATGGGGAAATCACCGCCGGTGAAGCAGAAAATCTTACCGTCGACAGCCTTTATCTGTTCGATCTGAGCGTCATAATCCTGCTTTGCGGAGATAGCTGCGCAGAACTCTACGATACCCATAGCGTTCTCCCATGTGGAGCCGTCGCCGGCACCTGCCTTTTCGGGCTTCACGAAGCGGTAGTCGGCTTCGTCGGTCATGGATATTTCCTTGAGTTCCTTGATGGTTGTGAGGCGTGCGCCGTTGATTTTGATGAAGTTGCCGACAACGGTTCCTTTTGTGGCATCGGTAGCATCGTATAGATATGTGCCTTCGGCGGTAGACACCTTCATGAACTGGTTCACCTGTGCCTGGCCGATAGCCGACACCATCAGTGCGCCGGCAGCTAAAATATATGATAATTTCATGGCGTTCATTTTTAATGTTGGTAATTTGCGGCACTGCGCCGCCATCCATGTTTACTTCTTCACTTTGACAGTTTCGTGTCCGGGAACGGCCACAAGATAAATGCCGGGACGAAGCGACGAAAGGTCGATAACGGCAGTACCGTCGACAGCCTTTACGGTGATGAGCTGCGAGCCGAGCGTAGAGTAAACGGTAGCGCTTTCAACATCGCTGCCCTTGACGGTTACGATGCCGTCGGCCACTGTCACGGCATAGTCGGAGCTGACAACGTCATTGATGCCGGTCGAGAGTTGTGTGAAAGTGAAGGTTTTCACTTCGGCAATAGGAAGAGTCTCCTGGGCGTCGGTGGTTTTGATGACGAAATTGTCGCCGTCAACGGTCACCACGGGTTTTTTGGCAAGGGAGAATTGTTTAGTCTGATTCTGACCATAGATGAAAGTGAGGCTCATGTCCTGAGGAGTTTCGCCGAATGCGGGTATCGCCAGCATAGCAGCAATAATGGGAAGATAAAGTTTCTTCATAGCTGTAATTATTAAAGTTAAAGGTGTTTTGTCAATTATTATAATGGGGAGGAGGGAGCGGGTGCTCCGACGAGCACCCGCCCGTGAGGATTATTCGATAACCGAAGCGCCGGTGTTTGCATTACGCTGCCAGCCGGGGTTCTGATAGATTACAGAGCCTTCGGGAGTTCCATCGTCGGAAGTACGCATGAAAGCGTTGAAACCGATGGGATAGAGATAGTGTGCGCGTGTCCAGCTGAGGCCGTCCCATACTTTGTTCTGCACGCGAGAAACCTGATACGAACGCAGATATGGGCTTAGGCTCTTGTCGGACATGTTGCCCGTGCCGTTGTCGGGGCTTACGTTGGCGCGGATGATTTTGCCATTGGTGTCTTTGAAGCACTGCGGGTGGTGACGGTTGGCGTAGCAAGTGCCCCAGTACTTGACGCCCTCAATCTGATAGGGATTGTCGATGAGCTGGTCCATAGCACTCCAGCGGCGCAGGTCGTCGAGGCGGAAGCCTTCGGCGAGCAGTTCGAGGCGGCGTTCGCGGCGAATGTTGTAAAGCTCCGGCGACACTTTGGCGTTGCGCGAATATACGCCCCAGTCGTACTTGGCTTCTTCCTCAAGGTCGGTGGCACTGATGGTGACATTATAGTCAGGCTCAACGTATGCGCGGGTGCGGATAGCGCGCCAGTATTTGTCGGCGGAATCGTCGATTTTGCCGTTAAGCTCGTAGCTTGCCTCCATATAGTTGAGCAATGCCTCAACACCGCGGAAGATAATCGAAGCTCTCGTACGGCCATGGTTGTTGCCGCCTTTGGGATAGGTATAGGTAAAGCCTTTCTTGATGCCTATGCCGGTGGCGCCCTGAGCGGAGTTCTCCATGAAGGAACCCATGTTGTTCACCTGAATCTCTTGTCCGCTCTCACCATAGTTGATATAGCAGCTGTCGCCGGCGACGAAGATGTGCAGACGCGAGTCGCGACCCTGAATAGTGGGAGTGAGACCTTCGTCTTCCCAGTCGGGGTCGTATCCCGAGCCTGGAGCATATATAGGCAGACCGTTGCGCATGACGTAAGACTGCATCATGCCGTGTGTCATCTGAAGACCGGCCTCGTGAGTGCCGAGTGTTACGCCGAGTTCACTGCTGTAAGCGCGATAGAGGAGTACTTCGTCGTATCCGTCGAGGTTTTCACTACCAAACATGTTGAAGTAAGGATTGCGCTCTATCATGCCGGGGTCGACACCGTTTTCGGCATCGGTGTTTTTTGCCAGACGGTCGACGTATTTGTCGGCCACTGCTTTAGAGTCCTTGGTAGCTTCTGTGAAGAAGTATTTGATGTCGGCGTCGATGTCGAAGTCCTTGACATCGTCGGGATTGCCGGGCCAACCTTTGCCACCGGGGACAAGGGCAGAACCTTTGTGGTATTTGAGCCAAGAGCCCTCGAAAAGCGCCACACGGCTGCGGAGAAGGCGGGCACAGTCTTTGTTGAGGCCGTTTTTACCCTTGTCGCTTGTTTCGGGTAAAAGCTCAATAGCTTTTTCAAGGTCGTCGAGGATAAAATGCGCCACTTTATTACGCGGTTGACGGTGGGATGCCGCGATGAGTTCCTCGCGTTCGTCGCCGAGATATTCGGTGATGATGGGATAGTCTCCTACCTTCTTGTAGTAAGTCCAGTAAATATATGCCCGGGCGAAGTACGCTTCGCCGACAGCCTGGTCGATGGCAGCTTCGCCGCCGCTTATGGTACCGGCCTCATAGTTGGGCAAGGTCATTTTGAAGAAGTAGTTGACGGCACGGATGCGGCTGAAATCCCAGTTGTCGCTGCCGGAACCGACAAGCCAGTATCCGGGGGCATAGCGGTCGGGGGCGGCTCCGCTGATCTGGTTATCGGTACCATTATCTATGCCGAAAGTACCGAAGCCATAGTCGTAGTTGCTGTGCGAGTCGAGCCAGGTGTAGAAACGCTGGGTAAAGGAGCGGAGATTGTCTTCACTTGTGAAGAAAGTATCCGGAATCAGGCTGCTCTCCGGCTCCCTGTCGAGATAGTCGTCGCACGATGCCAGAGTTACGGCAGCACCGGCAAGCAATATCGCTGATAAATATTTGTTTAACATAGCTGGTGTTTTTTAGAAGGTTATATTTACGCCACAGGAGAAGACCTTCGACAGAGGATAGCAACGGCCGATGCCTAAGTCAGTGGCATAATAAGTGTCGAGAAGTTCGGGGTCGCCCATCTCGGTGAACTTGGTGATGGTGGCGAGGTTTTCGCCCGAGACAAAGAAACGGGCTTTCTCGATGAAGATCTTGCGTGTCAGCGACTGCGGCAGCGAGTATCCGATGGTAACGTTCTTCAGGCGGCAGTAAGCGGCGTTCTGAAGATATGTAGTGTTGGATTTGTGGTTCTGAGGACCGCTGCCGTTATCCATGAATACGCGGGGATAGTAAGCGTCTACATTGGGACCGAGGGGATCTTCGGTATCGACATCGCGGAAGTAATCGAGATGCGGCTCGTAAACGGTGCAATGCCATTCGTCGATAGTCGAGCATCCGAAGAAAGTACTCCACGAACGGGGACGGTGGTCACGCTTGCCTACACCCTGGAAGAAGACCTTGAGGTCGAAACCTTTCCACTGGGCTTCGAGAGTAAGACCGAAGCAATAGCGCGGAGTGTTGTTGCCGATGACTTTCATGTCGCCGGCATTGTTGGCGGTATTGTCGCCGTTGTTGATAACGCCGTCGCCGTTTTGGTCGACGAACATGAGGTCGCCGGCGGTCCAGCCGTTTCCGAGTGCAATCTGACCGCGATGAGGAGCGCTGGGCGCCTGACCGTGGAACTTGGTGTACGCTTCGTCGAGGGCGTCGAGGTGAGCGTTCATCTGATCTTTGGAGCGTGCGAGGCCCAGGGACTCGTAACCCCATATCTCACCCAATGTCATACCGGGGTAGTATTTCGAGCTGAGGCTCTTGTTCGGGTTGGGATAGTCATCGATGGTCGTAGTGTGGTCGTAGACGCTGCCGGTGACCGAATAGTAGAAGTCGCCGATACGGTCGCGCCATGTAATGCCGAGTTCCCAGCCGCGCGAGGTCATGGACACATTGTTGGTTGTCGGGGCGGTAGTACCGAGAACGTCGGGCACTTCGGGACCGGGACCCACCATGTCGATGGTCTTGCGGTTATAGTAGTCGAAAGAACCGGTGAGGCGGTTGTTGAAAAGACCCCAGTCGAAGCCGACGTCCCATGTACGGTTCTTTTCCCATGTCAGAGTCTCCGAAAGCAGACCCGGCACTTGCGAGAAAGTCGGTTTTTCGCCGCCGACGAGCCATGCCGAATCGTCGGGATAGTAAGGCATCTGCACGTAGGTGGGATACCAGTTGGAAGTGTTCTGGTTGCCGAGTTTACCCCACGAAGCGCGGAGTTTGAGGGTATTCACCGTTTTGGTGTAATCTTCGAAGAATTTTTCTTTGGCGATATTCCAGCCGGCGGACACAGAGGGGCTCCATGTCCAGCGATGGTCACGGCGGAAACGCGACGAGCCGTCGTAGCGGATATTAGCCTCGATGAGGTAGCGGCCGTCGTAGTCATAGTTGAGACGTCCGAACCAACCGGCAGTAGACCACGTCTTTGAGTAGCCTCCGACACCAATTACGCCGCCGGCGGCGGTATCGAGATACGGCAGGTTGTTAATGAGACCGTTGCGGTCGGCGGAGAAGCCTTTTGCGTGCTTCCATTCGCTTTGGAAACCTGCCATCACCTTCATGTTGTGCTTCTCTTTGAAAGAGCGGGAATATTCTGCGTATATGTTGGGGTTGAAGTAGTTGCTGCCCTCATAGGAATTCTGTACGCCGGAGCCTTCTGTACCGTAAGGCGATTCACCGCCGATGCCGATCTCGTAAGGTGTGCCGTCGACATAATGACCTTCAATCATCAGGTAGGAGCGATTGCTGGTGTACGATACGGTGCGATAGTTGAAATCGGCATTGATGTTCAGCCCTTCGAGAGGATTGATGAGGAACGAGAACTGATGGTCGGTACGGTTGTCGCAAGTCTGATAGCGGCCTCCGTTTTGGAATTGCAGGATCTGTGATTCGACGTTTATGAATCCATTCGGGTCTGTGATAGGTATGATAGGCCAGTTCTTAGATACGTTATACCAAGTTCTGTTGGTCATATCCGAAGGTGCGTCGTACTGGTTGCGCGCCCAACGGTTAGTATATCCGAAATGGAGCCATTTAGCGATTTCGATGTTGATTTTGGACGTAATGGTGTAGCGCTGACGACCGTCATCGCCATAACGGAGCTGACCGTCCAGGTCCATAAGGTTGCCGCTGAAGTAATATTTCATGCGACCCTGACCGCCTGTAATGCTGACATTGTGTTCCTGCGAGAAACTCGTCTGTCCGAAGTGCTCGTAGAGCCAGTCGACATTGCCGAGCGGAGAATACAGGTTTTTCCGGTAAGTTGTCCACAAGTTGGCGTTCGGCATAACGAACATGCTGGGACCTACGGGATTTTCGAGATATTCTTTAAGCTGGTCCAGCTTCTCCTGAGGAAAATACTGACCGCGGCCGGATGCAATGGAAGCCTGATTCATGACGTTTGCCCAAGTATAGCTGTCGACCATGTGCGGGGTGTTCATGATGCGGGACCACCGGAAAGAGTCGCTGTAATTGATGGTGATTTTGCCTTCTTTACCGCTCTTTGTGGTAACCAGAATCACACCGCCGGCGGCGCGTGTGCCATAGATAGACGAAGCCGAAGCGTCTTTAAGGACTGATATGTTTTCGATATCGGCGGGGTTGATGAGGTTGAGGTCGCTTTCCATGCCGTCGACAAGAACCAGAGGCTCTACCGACGAACCGACGCCGATGGTACCGACACCGCGGATATTCATCGAACGACGTCCGTTGAGCGCACCGCCGTTCGATGTTCCCTGAATGTCGAGACCCGGAGTGAGACCCATGAGAGCATCGACTGCCGTCGTAACGGGACGGTCTTTAAGGTCTTCGGACGAGACGGTAGCCACAGCTCCGGTGAGGTTGACCTTCTTCTGTGTGCCGAAACCTACCGCTACGACTTCGTTGAGCGACTCAACGTTGTCCTCCAGTGTGATATTCATTGGCGTGCCGAGCCACTTTTCATCTTTTGACTTGCAGCCCACAAAGGAAAAACGGATAGTAGCGTCGTTTTTGACTCCGGCCAAAGTGAATTTGCCGTCGAGGTCGGTTGTACAGCCCAGTCTGGTGCCGACTGCGAGAACCGATACTCCCGGAAGAGGTTCGCCGGTCTGGTCGGTCACAGTACCTGTGGCCGTACCTGTTGACTGTGCCGATGCGCTTGAACTTAAGGCAGCGAGCATGAATGCCACAAACAGCAGTGCCAGCAGTCGCAAAGGCTTTTTAGTTTTTTTCGGAGGATTAAACATAAAAAATTGATTATGATTGGTTTAAATTGTTTTTACACACTGATATGACTAAGGACTAATCCCTCGCGATATTGCCGGAGACCTGAGCTGAGTCTTCGATATTGAAGCCCGGTGAGATTATTTGTGTATCGGATATGCTTGGTTCGGAATCGTTCAGGACAAAACTATCGCTATTGCAAAGAATGGCATCGTATATTTTACGAAGAATATTAAGGTCGTTACGATTAGTTACATTGTCCTGCGCCCAATCGAGAACTTTCTTATTCTCGGCCGATGTAGTGACGCCATTTAAATATCGTTGCAACAATTCTCCTGTCATGTTAGATTTAGGTTGGCTTTCCATGGATAAGTAACACTACAAAGTCTATGAAAAGCCTTCGAACCCTCGGTGTTTTTAGTTAAATAAAAAGTGGTTTATTAATTAACGTATGTTAATCATATCAGTTGCCGCCTAAGTTCAATTCCACTTTCACGGGGAAATGGTCGGAAGGAACGCGCGCACTGTATGCCTTAAAATCTATTTCGCGGGGAGCGTTGGGCGCCTTGTAAGCTGTGGTGTCGGTCTCGGGACGCCTGTAAGTGTCGGTGAGGATGCCATATTTCTCGACGTTGATATCGGGGGTGACGAAAATATGGTCGATACGGCTGTCGGTGTACAAGGATGCGTCATAGCTGTTGTAGGAACCCGTGTTGGCATATCGGAAACCGGCCTTTTGGTAGCTGTCGAGGAGCATGCCTCCGTCCAGAATTTCCTTATAGGCCTCTGAGTTCTGGTCGACATTGAAGTCGCCTGTGAGTATTAACGGCAGATTGTCGCCGAACTCTGTCATTTTCTGTTTTATGAGCTTGGCGCTTTCGCGACGGGCTACGACCCCGACATGGTCCATGTGAAGGTTGACGAATAAAAATTCACGGCCGGAAGGTTTGTGGCGGAAACGGCCCCAGGAACAAATACGCACACACACGGCATCCCAACCCTTACCGGGACGGTCGGGCGTCTCCGACAGCCAGAAGTTGCCGCTGTCGAGCACGTCGAAAAGGGCTGTTTTATAGAATATGGCGGCATATTCGCCCTTTTCCTTGCCATCTTCACGCCCGACACCGATATATTCGAAGCCCGGGAGGTCGCTTTTAAGAGTATCCAGTTGATGTTTGACGCCCTCCTGCGTGCCGAAGATGTCGAAATCGTGGAAGCGGATAAGCGAGGCCATGTATGGCTCGCGCTGTTCCCATGCGTTGCCTTGTATGCTGTCGTAGTTGTTGTACACACGTACATTGTATGTTGCCGCATTGAAGACAGCCGGGGTGGTGTCATGCTTGCAGGCAGACAAAACCGCTGCAACGCAGACGAGTGATAATAAAATGTTTTTCAGTTTCATGTCATAGATATTTTAAACAGTCTTATTCAGTTGTATGAGTCGATGTCATTTCGCAGTTTTTTCAAGGCTAATGTAATATGGCGCTCCACACTTTTCACACTCAGGCCAAGCGATTGGGCGATATTGGCATTCGACAGGTTCAGGTCGCGGCTAAGTTTGAATATCGACCGCGTTTTTTCGGACATTTCACCGAGCGAACGCTCCACAATCTGCATCAGGTCGGCATGGTATAGCTGCTCGGGCTCGCATTCGCGGAGGCTCGACAGGCGCATTTCAAGGTCCAGGGTCTCAATTTGCCTCTTCTGCTCGTTGAGGCGTATCCTGAGAAGCTTGTCCTGAAAATACTGGAGTATCTTTTTACGGATTATGCCCAGGAGATATGCCGCCGGCATGTCGATTTCGCCGTCAGACGCAATCTTGGCCCACATCGAAAGCATGGCTTCCGAAACGATATCCACAGCAGCCGTCCGGTTGTTGGTGTACGACAGCGCAAAGAGCACAGAGCGCTGATAGTTCTGTCGGAACAACTCGGTAAAGTATTCCACTTTCTCCGATTTCGTGGTCATAGTCGCTCTATTTATAGTTCTAAGGAGGCTGACAATGGCAGGTCGGCACTTGAGGTACCGGCATGGATTTGCCATTTCCCATGCTTCAAATTCCATCCGTTCTCCCAGATAGCGAGGTCGCTGACGGGAAACTCGATTTCGACACTCTCGGCTGTTCCGGGCTGCAACAAACGGGTCTTGGCATAGCCTTTAAGTTCGATTTTTGGACGGTCGGGCACATTATCTGGCGCGGTGGCATAAACCTGTACGACCTGTTTGGCGGCGAAATCGCCGGTATTGCGTACTTTGATACGGACTCTTACTGTGTCTCCCTTTCGGTCAAGCTTCATGTCGGAAAGCTCGAAGTCGGTGTATGTCAGACCAAAACCGAAAGGATATGCCACATCTATGCCACGGGTTGCATAATGGCGGTAACCGACATATATATCCTCGTCGTAGTCAGTATAATCTATATTGGGAATATCGTAATACTTGCGTTTGGCATTGAAATGCTCGAACGATTGGTTCAGCCCCGTTTCAGGCACATTCAGAGGGAAGTTCTGCGAAGGCACGTCGACATATCGCATAGGGAAAGTTACGGGCAGGTGTCCGCTGGGCGACTCTTCACCGGCAAGAACAGAAGCCACGCTTGTGCCGCCGTCCTGCCCAGGGAGCCAGCAGAGCAGAATGGCATCAGCAAGGTCGCGCCAGGGGGCGACATCGACCACGCCGCATACATTGAGCACCACCACCACTTTTTTCCCTCGGGCATGGAATTTTTCGCTTACGTCATGAATCAGCGCAAGTTCATCTATATGCAGCATATAATCGCGTTCGAGATGGCGGTCGAAACCTTCGGCAGAATTGCGGCTGATTGTCACCACGGCTACATCGGCTTCCTCGGCACCATAGGATGTATATACCTCGGGGCACGGGAGCTCGAGCGGCCGCATATCATACTGATACCATGTGCGGAGAGTTTTCATCGGAGCCAGTCGCTTTTGCTCGCCGGCTATCCAACATTCATACACAGAGTCGATGCGCTCCGACAGCGTAATACCCTTAGACCCAAGTCCTTCTTTCAAATTCACAACATGGGAGCACCTTACAGCTCCCGAACCGTCGCCTCCTGGAAGAAAGTCGTATGACCCGACACCGAAGAGCGCCACTCTGGCACCTTTGGTCAGCGGCAGTGCACTTTCATTTTTCAGCAGTACGAGCCCCTCTGATGTCATGCGGGCGAGAGCCTGTGAGTGAGCCTCCAAATCGGGCTTTTCAGAAGGCTTATATCCATTGAAACGATGCGTTCTGACAATGATTTCGAGGATACGCTTCACACAAGCGTCAATCTCTTCAGGGCTTATTGTGCCATCTTTCTGTCCGTTTACGATTTTCTCGAAGTTTCCGTTGATGCCGGGCTGTATCATATCGTTGCCGGCCTTCACCATGTCGACGGCACTTATACCGGCACCCCAGTCCGACATAACTACGCCCTCGAATCCCCACTCGCGGCGGAGGATATCGGTGAGGAGTGTCTTGCTTTGAGAGGCATATTCGCCGTTGACATAATTGTAAGCCGACATCACAGACCACGGCTCACTCTCGCGGATTGCTATTTCGAAATTGCGAAGATATAATTCGCGTAATGCACGCTGACTTACACGCGAGTCATTTGCCAGACGGTTAATTTCCTGATTATTTGCGGCAAAATGCTTGAGGGAGACACCAACGCCGTGAGACTGGACGCCGTTGGTGAAGGCCGCCGCCATTTTGCCCGAGAGAAGAGGGTCTTCGGAGTAGTACTCGAAATTGCGGCCACAAAGGGGATTGCGCATTATATTCATACCGGGGCCGAGAAGGATATCGATGCCGTAATCGCGGCACTCCTCGCCGATTATGCTTCCGAATGCCGCAACAATGCTGTCGTTCCATGTTGAACTCAACAAGGTTCCCATGGGCACACGTGTACAAAAGTAATCTTTAGAATCGCCTTTACGGCGCGAGTCCATGCGTATGCCTGCGGGGCCATCGGCCAACACAAGGGGCGTTACGCCCATATAGGTAATCGGGCATGTGGTGCCGGCCACACCAGGTACAATATGGTAAGTATACCCTACGTCGGCCCTCAGCTCATCGCTCATGTCGCGGGCCATGCCCACGATAAGGTTTGCCTTATCTTCTGGCGTCATGGCGGCAACAACGGCATCGACGTTGTCGGGCGTCAGCCTGATAGTTTTAGCCAAAGCAGAAAAGTTAGACGTTACTGCGGTTGCGGCAATTATAAAAACCGGAATCAGTGTTTTCTTAAAAAGAGTGTTTTCCATAAAGGGTAAAGAATATTTCGCAGTAAAGTTATGCCCTTTTTGGAGCTATTTTTTGGCTGTATAGAGTGATTATAGTTGGAATGTCGATGTATATGGCTGAAACACAAAGGAATGCTATCTAAGCACCCCTCGGTTTGTATAGAAGCGACTGAGCCCGGCAAAGCCTTGTTCAGGCACTCTCAGAAGCACCCCTACCCGAAGAAATGCCCATTACATTGTCTTCAAACGTGTCACGGTCTATGGCTTTGTTACGCATACGTGAGCGATAACAGTAAATTGTGGTAACGGCGCAACAAAGGAACTTTGCAATCTGGTCAGCATCGCGGAAGCCGAGACGCATCAGGGCATATACCCTCAGTTCCCTGTTCAGCGTCTTTGTTTCGGGGAACCATTCTTCAGGCCGGAGCAACTTGTTGACCTCGGATATAAACGTAGGATAAAGCGCCAGGAACACAGTGTCGAAATGCTGATACATGGCATTGTACTCCCTGCTGACCGACATCGAAGACATGAGCTTGGCAAGTTCGTTGTAGTTTCGCGTCTTTGTCAGTTTTTTGACCGATATCTCCAGACGCTCAATCTCACTTATATAATTGAAGCATAATTCGAAGAATTCCGAAATATAGAACTCCTTTACTTTATTGCTTTCGGACAGTTCTTCGTTATTTGCATTAAGCCGTTCGTTATAGTGCACGAGTTCGTAGTTTGTCTCCTCGAGAAGTTTGCGTATGTCGGAGATTTTGCGTTTCTGCCGCAAGACATACGCCAGCAAGCCGACGAGAACAATCAACATTAGACAAGCAGTCACAAGATTGCGCTGCATTAGGGTATGCGAGCGTTGCTGTTCATCGTGGTAGGCCGCGCTTAGAACTGCATTAAGCTTATACCTGCGGATTGCATGCATGTTGATACCACCGGCTGCAGCATCCTCGATGGCAGCCTGGGCATATTTGAAAGCCAAGTCCAGATTATTGTGCTCGTACTCCTTTACGGCAAGTATCTGTATTGATTCATTCTCGCGTGTGGCACTCCGTATATCGGCTATTGCCGAACGCAGATACATATACTTACATTCTTTTTCTTGTCCCAGTTTTGCATAATATATGGCATATATGCCGCATACAAAGGCTTCTTCCGGGGACCCCGGCGAACAAGTCTCCAAAAGATTATCGAGATATGGTTTCGCCTTTGACAAATCGGGAGAGTAGATATATTTGAATGAGAGGTTGAACCTGTATTCGAATGAAGCGGGGTCGAGGTAGCGCATAGCCTCATCTCTTGAGCGGTTAGCTTCCAAATAATATGAATTATCACCGCTGGCCACTGCATAACTGCTGTAGAACCAATAACCCGTACTATAATACTCGAGAAGCAAATCGCGATTCAATTCCGAAAGTTGAATAGAATCGAGAATGGCCTTACCCTCAAGGAAACGGTTGTTCAGCGAATAAAGGTACACAATCTGCAGATTAGCCATGTGCACCTTGTCCATGTCGCCGAGTTCATGTCCGATAGCGACATTGCGGACGCTGTATGAAAGCGCCGAGTCTACCTGAAATTTTTTGTACTTGTCGTAGAGCCGACGGTTGATGTCGTATTCTTCGCGGATGTCATGTGTTCCTTCCCGCAGTGTCATTTTGAGCAAATCGATAGTTTGCTCATGAGCCTTTATATATTTGTCTTTATTATTGAGTTCATAGTCGAGTGAATCGGAAAGGGCTTTCAGTAGCCGGTCTGATACTCCATCACAATCTGGAGCTCCCGCCTGTGTCGATATAGTCATAAAAACAAATGACAACACCATGACCACTTTCACCAGTGATTTGGTCATGGCTAAGCCATTAGATTGCATGCTGTGCCGTTGTACTCTCATGATATTTATATTAAGGTGCTGTATTCGATGCACACAAAGATAGGTGTTTTTCGGTAAAGTCCCCACTTGCAAAGATTGATACGGGCATTTTTAAGCCGTAAAAAGACCTACTCTTAATCTATATTCTAACATAGCTATCTAAGTATTACATTGTTGCTTACCAAGAGCTTAACATTTTAAAATTTCTATATAATGACTATAAGGGCAAATTGAGCGGGTGTTTTGGGCTAAATTTGCCAAATAAAAGAATTTTTGCAGAGTACGAGCATCCTAAAACAACCAATAAAAAATAACATAAACATGAACCTTAAATCAATTGCACTCGCGCTTGCATTATGTGCTTGCCACGTGCCGGCATTTGCAGCAGCGGACAACAGCAGCGGCAATCCTGTGTTCCCGGGATGGTACGCCGACCCCGAAGCAGTAAAGTTCGGCGACGAATACTGGATATATCCCACAACGTCTATACCGTTTGACCAACAAACATCGTTCGACGCCTTCTCCTCAAAAAATCTGAAAGACTGGAAGCGCCATCCACGGATATTGACAACCGACAGCGTTTCATGGGCAAAACGGGCCATGTGGGCTCCGGCTGTATTAGCAGCCAACGGCAAATACTACATGTTTTTCAGCGCAAACGACGTACATGAGGGTGAAGTCGGAGGGATAGGGGTAGCCGTCTCCGACAATCCTGCAGGTCCATTCACCGATGCCATAGGCCACCCGCTAATCGGCGAAATCGTCAACGGAGCACAGCCCATCGACCAATTCGTTTTCCGCGACGTTGACGGCCAGTATTATATGTACTACGGCGGCTGGAGCCACTGTAATATGGTGAAGCTATCGCCCGACCTCCTCAGTCTTGAACCTTTCGACGACGGGCAATTTTATAAGGAAGTCACTCCGAAAAACTACGTCGAGGGACCGTTTATGTTTATGCGCGACGGCAAATACATATTCATGTGGTCGGAAGGCAACTGGACAAAAGACACCTATCGCGTTGCCTACGCAATAGCCGACAGTCCCTTCGGCCCATTCCATCGGCAGGGTGTAATCCTTGAGTCAGACCCCAATGTAGCGACCGGTGCCGGACACCACTCGATATTAAAAGGTAACGGAAACGATGAGTATTATATCGTATATCACCGTCATCCTCTCGGTGCCACTGACGGCAACAACCGCGTAACCTGCATCGACCGGATGTATTTCGACAAATCCGGCAAAATCAAACCGATAAAAATGACATTCGACGGCATCGAAGCGGTGTCGGCCTCCGACCCGGTCATGGATGCCTTCATATCGGACCTTATGAGCCGCATGACATTGAAAGAAAAGCTCGGCCAGCTCAACCTGCTCACAAGCGGCCAGGTAATGACCGGGCCTACCTTCAATGCGGATGTTGAAAAGAAAATCGCGTCCGGGCAGTGCGGGGCTCTGCTCAATTTCAGGGGAGTAGACAACATACGACCGCTCCAACAGGCAGCCGTTACAAAATCAAGACTCGGCATCCCGATGATATTCGGCTTCGATATGATACATGGATACAACACCATATTCCCTATCCCCCTGGCATTGTCTTGCACATGGGATATGGATATCATTGAGGAAACCGCCAGGCTGACGGCAAAAGAAGCAACAGCCGACGGCATCGACTGGGACTACAGCCCTATGGTCGACATATGCCGGGACCCTCGCTGGGGGCGTGTAGCGGAAAGTGGCGGTGAGGACCCATACCTCGGCTCTCGCATTGCAGAAGCATACATCCGCGGATATCAGGGTAAAAATCTTGCCGACAAAGAGCATCTCCTGGCGTGCGTCAAACACTTCGCTTGCTATGGTGCGGCAGAGGCCGGTCGAGACTACAATACCGTGGATATGAGCCGTCAGATGATGTACAATTATTATCTGCCGCCTTACCGCGCTGCCGCCGAAGCCGGTGCCGGCAGTTTCATGAGTTCGTTCAATCTCGTCGATTTCGTGCCGGCTACTGCCAACAAATGGCTTATCACCGACGTTCTGCGCAAACAATGGGGCTTCAAAGGTTTTGTCGTGACCGATTTTGCCTCTATCGCTGAGATGGTCACACACGGCATGGGCAATATAAGCCAGTGTGCCGTCCGTGCCCTCAAGGCCGGCACTGATATGGATATGGTGAGCGAGGCCTTTATCAACGAACTGTCGCAGGCACTCGACAAAGGTGATATTGACATCGCGGATATTGATGCAGCAGTGCGCAGAATCCTTGAGGCAAAATATAAACTCGGTCTTTTTAAGGATCCCTATCTGCGTCTCGACAGCAATCGAGCCGCAACCGATATTCATACCCCCGAAGCCATGGCCATAAGCCGACGCGCAGCGGCAGAATCATTTGTACTCCTTAAAAACGCCGGTAACATACTGCCGCTCAAGAAACGCGGGCTCAAAATTGCCGTTGTAGGCCCGTGTGCCGACACTCGCGAGAATCTGCGCGGAGCCTGGGCCGGAACAGGCGATATGAGCAAATGTCCTACCGTACTGGAGGAAATACGCCGCGTGGCCGGTTCCGAAAACGTGATTTATGCACAGGGCGCACATTTTAGCGACAACCCTCGAACCAGCGGGCCAATTGCAGCTATCGAAGAAAAACTCAGGGGAAGCCAAAGTGCCGACGAACTTTTGTCCGAGGCTCTTGACGCAGTACGCAATGCCGACGTAATAGTCGCTGCAGTGGGCGAAGTCTATGATTTCAGCGGCGAAGGTGCCAGCATGGCCGATATTGAGCTGCAGCCATCCCAGCAGAAACTGCTCAAAGCGTTGAAGACGACCGGCAAACCGATAGTGATGCTCAACTTCGCCGGGCGACCCAACGTCCTGTCGTGGGAAGATGAAAACCTCGACGCAATACTCAACGTGTGGTTTGGCGGCTCAGGCATGGCCCCCGCCATTGCCGACGTGCTATTCGGCGACGTGTCCCCTTCGGGCAAAACCACAATGACATTTCCACGAACCGTCGGGCAAATTCCTATTTACTACAATCACATGTACACCGGGAGGCCGCAGCCTGCCGATAGAGACGAATATATCAAATATAAGTCGAACTATATCGACATCTCGAACACGCCTCTTTATCCGTTCGGCTATGGTCTGAGCTACACGACATTCAGTTATCGCGACTTGACGATCTCGGCAGAAAAAATGACAAACAATAGCCATGTCACCGTTTCCGTCGATGTGACAAATACCGGAAATCGGGACGCCGATGAAATCGTACAGCTTTACATCCGCGACGTGGCGCGTTCGACCGCTCCGCCTGTTATGGAGCTGAAAGGTTTCAGACGCATATCGCTGAAAGCCGGCGAAAGGCGCCGCGTAACTTTCGATATTACGCCTGAAATGCTTAAGTTCTACAATTACAATCTTGACTTTGTTGCCGAACCGGGTCTGTTTGACGTGATGGTAGGCGGCAGTTCTGACAAAACCTTAAAACTATCTTTTGAATATCAACCGGAAAATAACTGAAATCCAATTATGAAACTACACCGACTCAGTCTTTTTATTCCGGCCATTGCTGTGGCCATATCGGCTCTGGGCGCACCTAAAGCGCCCCTTATGGGCTGGAGCTCATGGAACGCATTCTTTGTCGATATTTCCGATTCTCTCATCATGCGCCAGACCGATCTGTTAGGAGAGCTGGGACTGGCTGAAGCCGGCTATCGTCAGGTCAATATCGATGACGGATTCTTCGGTCACCGCGATTCGACGGGCCGAATGCATCCCCACCCCGTACGGTTCCCGAACGGCATGAGGCCCGTGGTCGACTATATCCATTCAAAGGGCTATAAAGCCGGAACTTACTCAGACGCCGGGCACAACACCTGCGGATCGATGTGGAACAATGACACCATTGGCATCAACGCCGGCATGTATGAGCATGAGGATATCGATGCCGCGAATGCCTTCGACGACTGGAACTTCGACTTCATCAAGATAGACTACTGCGGAGCCGAATGTGACAGCCTCGTCGAGCAGGAACAATACACGAAAATACGTCAGGCTCTCGATCGTGTACGCCCCGGAATCGCACTTAATATCTGCAGATGGCGCTTCCCGGGTACATGGGCAGAGGATATCGCCGAATCATGGAGAATCAGCCAAGACATAGTAAACAATTGGGAGTCCGTAAAAAGTATCATCGACCTCAACGCGCCTCTCTCGGCATACTGTCGCAACGGCCATTACAACGACATGGACATGCTCGTCATCGGTCTGCGCGAAAACACCTCACTGATAGGCAACGGTCTTGATGATACCGAGGAAGCGGCACATTTCGGCATGTGGTGCATCATGTCGTCGCCGTTGCTTATAGGATGCGACCTCGAAAAGATACCGGCATCCTCACTTGAGATTCTGAAGAATCCGGAACTCATCGCCGTCAACCAGGACTCGCTCGCACTCCAGGCCTATCCGGCAGTCCGTAATGCCGATGGTTCGGGCATTTTCGTCAAAGACATCATAAGGCGAAACGGTCTCACGCGGGCCGTGGCACTCTATAATCCTACGGACACGGCCAAATCAATGGTGCTGCGATTCCGCGACATAGATCTCGGCGGCAAAGTAAAGGTTCGCGACCTGTCGAACCGACGTGACATGGGTGTTTTCAAAGAAAAGTTTACGACTGAAATTCCCGCTCACGGAGCCATCGTCTACGCCGTCGAGGCCGCCCACCGTTTTGAACCTTCGGTTTACGAGGCCGAATGGGGCTATCTTCCCATGTTCGACAATATCGGGCGCAACAACGTGAAGTATACCTATGATCCGTCTTCGTCAGGCTGCATGAAAGTGGAATTCCTCGGTGCTTCGCCCCAAAACTATATCGAATGGAGCAACGTGTACTCCGAAAAAGGCGGACATTATTCACTCAATATCAAGGCGACACCTGAATGCCCGTTACAAGTCCGGGTCAACGGCAGGCTATACGAGGCTCACTCGGCTGCCGACAACATGCAAATCAGCCTTAAGCCCGGCTACAACACTATCCGCATAGGCCACGAGACCTCGGCCATTCCTGCGATAGATTTCATCTCACTTGTAAAACAATAATACTACGCATATAATTTATAATCTAATTAATAAACTACTGCTTTCACTTACTCTGATGACTGCGAGTGTTACGGTGGCGTATTCTTCCGTGCCCGTATATCTCGATGAAACGCGCGCCA
Organism: uncultured Porphyromonadaceae bacterium; assembly: GCA_902462525.1. Lineage (GTDB taxonomy): Bacteria > Bacteroidota > Bacteroidia > Bacteroidales > Muribaculaceae > CAG-873. The sequence goes on from CABQCA010000016.1 coordinate 23,051, forward strand.
TTGACGAGCGTGTGGAAGACGCGCTGTCGAGAATGACTACAGAAGAAAAAGTCGCCATGCTCCATGCACAGTCAAAATTTTCTTCCGCCGGTGTTCCGCGCCTCGGTATTCCGGAATTCTGGACTACCGACGGACCACACGGAATCCGCCCGGAAGTCCTGTGGGACGAATGGGACCAGGCTGGATGGACTAACGATTCCTGCGTAGCCTTCCCCGCCCTGACTTGCCTCGCCGCTACATGGAATCCTGATATGGCTTTGCTCTATGGCAAAAACATAGGAGAGGAAGCCCGATATAGAAAGAAAGACATTCTGCTTGGCCCCGGTGTCGTCAACAAAAGTAGTGTACTGAAGAAACTCAAATCCGGCAACCGCGACATCTTCAAAGCCTACACCGCCCACTGCCGCTATAAAGGCAAATTCCACAAGCAACTCCACCAACGCAGTCTTACAGAAATAGCACTTTTGTTTGTTAGATAAGATAAACTGCACAATAGGATATGCTCCATCGGGGTATATCCTATTGTTGCATAATACTCCATAACTATTTATTGCGATGGAGTATTAACTTATTGCGAATGATAAGAGTGTAAATCAGTATCGCAAATGAATGGACGGTGTTTAGGAGAAGCGCATAAAACCACCATGTCATTCCGGCTCCGTATCGACTGTTAAAGACAAGATTGTAAGCCAATATCGCATTATAGACAACCATTACAATCAAATTGCCGTAGGCAACACTCGGTCTTATCCTCTGACATAACCAAGCCGAGAACAGTGACAGCGCATAAGCTCCGCTGAGCAAAGCTGTATCTTCACTCCAGCCCTCGGACAAACAACACCCGACCATGAGAACGAGCAACACTCCCCACGCAATCCAAAATCGCTTATGGTTCAGTTTCATATATTAGTTTGCTATTTTCTTTATAGTTCCAGAATTTGCGATAGCAGTTACCTTTCCCGTCATAATATTTCCATTCTCCAAATTCTTTGTCATAATTAGATGCTGCAAAAGGAGTGTGATATGCGACCCAGCCATGCATCATCAATTCTCCATCAGGATAATAATAGCTTAATAAAGCTATCGAATCGGGCTTAACATTATAGCAATCGATTATCGGATATATTACTGTATTAATTTGAGAACTGTCAACTTGCACAACAGCTCTATCCTTTAATGCTACGATTCGGTATATATTCCAAACTGTATCAACATTGATCGGGGGCTCAAATTCATACAAATCCGGCTCATTCAACCATCTGTTTTCCTCAGAAACATATTGACTCTCGATATTGTCCTTATCCCAACATTCCAGTACATAATTTGGTGATTCCCCTGGTATCAGATAAAACACCATATCATAACGAATAAAGGCTGAAACGGTCTGTTCGAGACCAATTTCAGATAGAGTTTGTGGGGGCTGTCCTGTTTTCCCTATATACTCATTTATCTTAGCCACTACTTCTTTCTGAATAGTCTTTCTGTGTAGTCTCTCTAAATTCTTGGAACTGTCGCCGCCAAAATAAAATAGAATTAGACAACAAACGACAACTATCAGAAAAAGTCCAATGACTAAACTCCATGCGACTATTTTAATTATTCTTGCCATATGTAAAGTTACAACAAATTATTGATATCAAGTGTGACAAATGTCCCAAACGCAGGGCTGGCGCATGAGATTTAGCTAAAATTCAGTCAAAAATATGGGCGATTATG
>CABQCA010000017.1 GCA_902462525.1 uncultured Porphyromonadaceae bacterium
GAAAAATTAAGCCCGGTCTCGACTTCGCTTTCGGCTTTACCGATGAAAAATACATCGACAAGGCCCTCGAACGCGGCTGGCTCATAACCGACGACGGGCAGACATCGCCCGCCATCTGGGCACGCACCAACGAGCTTAACCTTGAAGTGAACCTCGAACCTTTCAAGGGTTTCAAAGTGCAGCTCACATTCAACCGCACCGACAACCGCAATTCGCAGATTCAGTTCATGTATGCCGACATGCCCACCACGCTTTCCGGCTCGTATACACGCACCCATTGCGCAATCCTCACGGCTCTGAAAGGCTCGAGCGCCAAGGACGGCTACCGGTCCGAAGCCTTCGACAAGTTCCTCGAAAACATTCCCGAGGTTCGCCGGCGTGTCGAAGCACAGTATATGGGTACACACTATCCCACAGGCGGTTTCATGGACGGCAGCCCGTCGGCAGGGCAGCCTTTCAATCCCGCGACAGGCACCGTGAGCGAGACTTCGTCCGACGTCCTCATTCCGGCATTCCTCGCCGCCTACACAGGCACCTCGGCATCGTCGCAGACTCTTGACCCGTTCCCCTCGTTCTCGGCGGTTCTTCCCAACTGGCGCATAACCTACGACGGTCTCATCAATCTCGGCCGCATGCGCAACATCTTCAAGACCTTCACCCTCAGCCACGCCTACCAGTGCACCTACTCGGTGGGGTCCTATTCATCGTTCCTCAACTGGGCCCCGGTCGAAGGCAGCGACCGCCTCGGCTTCACCCGCGACGAGACAACCGGCGAGCCTACCCCTTCGTCGCCATACAACATTTCGTCGGTCGCCATCACCGAACGATTCGCACCGCTTATCGGCGTCAATGCCACCCTCAAGAACGAACTCCAGTTCAACGCCGAGTACCGCGATCAGCGCACACTCACGCTCAACACTTCTGCCGGACAGGTGGTGGAAGCCACCCAGCGCTCTATCCGCATCGGCGCCGGATACAAAATCGTAGGCTTCAACACTGTGCTTAAGATGAAAGGCACTCAGACCGGCGTGAGCAACGACCTCACGCTCAACGCCGAGTGTACATTCCAGAAAAATCAGGCCCTTATCCGCCGTATCGAAGGCAACTATACCCAGCCCACCAGCGGCAGCAACACCTTGGGCATCAACTTCACCGCATCGTATATCCTCTCCAAACGCCTCACAGTCTCCGCCTACTTCGACCACCAGGTCAACAGCCCCATCGTCACCACCAGCGCCTATCCCACCACCAACACCTCCTACGGCCTCAGCCTCAACCTCTCCCTCGCCCGCTGATTTCCTCGCCTTGTACAGAATGGCGCAATTTACCTTATCTGATTGCTGTCATTGCATCGATAAGATCCTGATAACAGGTGACTTTGTGATAGCGTACACTGGCAGTCGACATTTCGTTGAATAGCTGAGTGCAGCAGTCAATCTTTGCATTTTCTATCGCGTTGAGCTGCATGGATTGGAGCGAACCCTTGGTTTCTGCAATGAAGAAAATGTGCTTGACGTTTCCACGTTCCATCGCTATAGCCCAGTCCGGAGCATAACTTCCGACCGGTGTAGGTATACGGAACGAGCGTGGCAACTTTGCGTACACCACGACTTCGTTTGCCTCGTCAAGGTCATGCGCGAAATTGCGCTCTCCGATACTGTCGGAAATCACATAGTCGGTTATGTGTTTTGTTGCCTTGTAGGCCTTATTGAACTCTGCTTGGCTTGCGACAGTGAAGATGTCGGAATCATATTTGCCTTCCGTCATGTGGTAGTGGATATGGTCGACAATCATAGTGGCTTTCTGCTCACGGATAATCTGTATGACTTTCCGGATAAATTCCTCGGGATTGTTTCGGAACATGGCTAATTTTCCAGGGTTCAGCCCCTGAAGAATCCCGGCAGTAGTGCGACGTGTGATGTTTGCACCTTTGGCCACTTGTCCGATAAGGTCATATTTCACAGTTGATGTGCTGACATCGGTCAGCTGTTGTGAAGTCGAGCGGGTTCTTCCGAACTCGGTGACATCTTCATCATCTTGTTCGCCCGTTATTTTGACATATCGTAGGGTGCGCACCTGTAACTCGTCGGTGTTGAGATGGAGGATCGCTTTTTCGATAAGTTCCTGTGAATTGTAGCTTACAGTATAGACATACTGATGGTTGATTTCGCGCCAAAGTGCCTGAAACTGCTCCTTGTTGAAATTGTCGTTGGTAGTCTGTACCGGCACCTTGGTTTTTGAGCCGTTCTCCGTCATACCGTCAAGCTGCGACTGATCGAAGATGGAGTTGATTAGTTTCGTGACACCTTCGGCTATCGGTGCGAGTTTCTCACCGTATGGTACCAGTGATTCGGCTGCAAGGTCAGCATGATATTTCGGAGTGATGTTGCCCTGAGCATCTACATAATCGTTATCTTCAAGATAGACCATTATACGGCTTGCCTCGCTGTCGGTGATGGTATGGGGCTGGCCGCCAACCCTGATAGTCTTGCCCTCGAAATAGTTTGACGATGCTTTTGATGCGCGTTCGCGTAGCGCCTCGCGGGTTTCGCGTTGGAGAGCCGAAGTAAAGTCGGAATAACTCTCATTGGCGATTACGGTCAGCACATTTATGTTGTGGACTTCTTCGCCAAGCAGTTCTTTGTCTTGGCGTATGCCGTTTCGGTCAACGCATATACGCAAACCACGCCCGACTTCCTGACGTTTGGCGGTAGTAGAATTGCTGTGGCGCAGAGTGCATATCTGGAACACATTCGGATTGTCCCATCCTTCGCGGAGTGCGGAGTGAGAGAAAATGAAACGTGTAGGTTCGTCGAAACTCAACAGCCGCTCTTTGTCGCGGAGAATAAGGTCGTAGTCCGACGCCTCTTCGCTAACGTCACTGCCACGCTTCACCCTCGTGTCTGTCATGCGGCCTGTCTTTTTGTCAATCGAGAAGTATCCGCGATGGGTTTCGCTTGGATGAAATCGTCGCAAGTATTGGTTATATTCTTCTTCGAATATGTTAAATTCTCCGCTCAATAGTCGGGCATATTCTTCCTCGAATATCTGCTGGAAAACACCCTTGACTTCGTTTCCGTCGGCGTCGTAAGAGCGATATTTCGCCACCTCGTCGATAAAGAACAGGGATAGGCACTTGATTCCCTTCTTGAAAAGCTCGCGTTCTTTCTCGAAGTGTGCTTTGATGGTTTCGCGTATCTGGACGCGCTGTAAGTGGAGTTCGTTCTGAGCTCCGACAACCTGCCCCTTTACTATTGTCTGGCCATTTGTGAAAACCACATAACCGATGGGCTGACGGTCGGTGCCGGGACAGATCTCCGAAACGGTATAGCCGTTGTATTCGAGCAATTCGTTTGACTCGACAAAAAGAGAGTCACCCACGCCGAAGGTCTTGATTTTGCGACGCGGCTCGCCGGCTGCGTTCTTTACCTCAATCTCTATTCGCGCCATCGGTGGCTTGTTGGGCGATAGCACAATGTTGTCGAGATACATATAACCATTTGTACCACGGAGATTTTTGAGTTCAAAGCCTATGACACGGATTCGTTTCACCAGTCGCTCTTGAAAAGCGTCGAGAGCGTCAAGGGCATAGACGGTATCATGCTTCGTCTTGTGTGTCGCGGAATAGTTCAGCACGAAAAGCGGGTTGAACTTTTTGAGAGCCGCTTGCGTGGCTGCGCCCTCCATCTTCTGCGGCTCGTCCATGATGATGATTGGGCGGTTGGCGGCTATGACATCAATCGGGCGGCGCGAGCCAAATTCATCACGCTTTGAGTAGATGATACGGCTTTCCTTTGAGCGGCCGCCCTCTTTTAGGGAAGCGGCGAAAGCCTGTGTGTTTATAATCATCACATTCAGTCCGGCGTCCTGCGAGAACTGGTCGAGCTGATTGAGGTTCGAGCTATTGTAGACAAACCAACGTGCTTTCTTTCCGTAATGCTCCATGAAGTGTTCTTCGAGCATTCGGAACGACTTGGCTACACCCTCGCGGATAGCGATGCTCGGTACCACGATGATGAACTTCGACCAGCCGTAAAGCTTGTTGAGTTCAAACATCGTCTTGATATAGACGTAAGTCTTACCCGTACCGGTTTCCATCTCGACATCGAGGTTGACGGCACCGAGACCGTCGATCCGCGAGAGAGATTTGGAAAGAGGTACGCCTGCGGAAGTCTGCACGGAGTGGAGATTTTCGAGAAGCTGTTTAGCCGAAAGTTCCACGTCGGCATTACGATAGCCGTCATCGTCACCGTAAAAACGGAATGTTCCTTTTTGCAGACGACCCAGGTCGCGGCGATAGTGGGTAGCGTCGCGGTTTGGTTGTCCGGTGAAGATAGCTGTAGTGTTATCGACTGCCTCAGTCTGATAACCCTGTATTTTGAATTTGAATTTCATCGGTTTCAGGTAATATGTTACATGCCCATTCAGGCACATTTTCCACATATAATTTACCTAAAACGCCATTCGTAAGCCTGAATAACAGCAAAGCGTCTCTTCCGTCAACCGAATTGTCGTAGACATATAGTCGGTCGACAAATTTCGCTATTATTTCACAATTCAGGATCGATTTATAAAATCTTGATATAATCTTTGTGATCGGGACATCATGGCCACCCTCGATTACGCGGTTGGCGATATTATTCACTTCAGAGGATGGTACTCAATCGTTTGCTCCATTTTGCTTTTAGAGCGATTCGTTGACTGTCAACAGATTCATTGACTCGCCGTTCTGCTTCACGTCGACGGACCATTGCATCTTCAGCGACCTCTTTCATGATGCACTCCAGCATTTCATCCGAAGGTTCGCTGCCTGAGGTAAAGCGGTATGAATTCAATTCCTGTTCCGACATAATTATCAGATTTCTTGTGTTTGTCAGTCACAAAGTTATAACAAAATATTTACATGGCGTGTTTTAGGTTGGAATAATTTACAGGATTTTGCGGATGGTTTCGGGAGAATAGTGGCGGAAGATTTGCTCGAAGTTGTCAAGGACATTGTCGTTGGCAGCGGAAGCATCACGCATTACGAAGTATTGCGGCTTCATCTTCGCAATCTCCGTCACGGTTGATTCGTTCACTTCGGTGTCGAAGGTGGCAATAAGATAATTACCGTCAACGAAGAATACCTTTTTGCCGTTGACCTCCTGCGTCTCTATCTTGGCCGACAGTTCGATGTCGAGTTCGGGTAGAACTTGGAAAAGCAGGTCGAGCGGTGTGCGGTCGGACTTGACGTTGTCAACAGTAGTGAATATATTCTGAGCGTCGAAGTCCTCCGGTGTATAGAACACATCTTCCATGTTCGATAAGTCGAGTTTGAGGACACGGAAGCCGATGTCAAGGCCTTGACCTTGGAGACCGGCTTCTTCTTTTATTTTCTTCCCGGCACGGCGAATACGTTCCTCACCGATTTGGCAGATGGTTTCGTAGCCCGCCTTACGCGCTTCGCTCTTTTCATCAGTTACTTCGGGAAGCTGCACCATGATGAACTTTCGCCTGCCTCCGTCCTCGGCATTAAGCTTCATAACTGCATGGGCAGTTGTGGCACTTCCGCTAAAGAAGTCAAGGACCGTGAAATCGTTAGCATTGTCGTTGATGGTAAGGCTCAGTAGATATTTAATGAGATCTGTTGGCTTAGGGAAGTCAAAAATTCGTTTATCTCCTAATATTTTAGAAAACTCTTTAGTTCCTTCCTGATTGAATACTGAAGTTATAAGAGAAAGCGGAGTCCCCTTTCTCATAACACCATTTTCGTCTTTAAGGTATTGTTTGAAACGGACGCTATAACCTGTTGCTGTTTTTGAAATCACAATCTCATTATTGGCATATGCTTCGTCAAATTTTTCTTTAGACCATATCCATCTTCCGCCTTTGGGAGGATATATAGTTTCGCCATTATGATGAATCGCATACATCAAATTTGCGCGAGATCCTTTGCTTGTAGAAGCTAAAGGTTGAGTTACATAACCACCTCTTGTAAGGAATTTTTCATCTTGTTTGGAATAACCTGCTATCAGATCTTCACTTAAAGTACTTGTAATGCTTTCCAATGGACTTTTGGAATACGCAAGAATGTATTCGTGGACATATGCAACGGAATTGGTTCCGCCACCAGCTCCATATTTGTTTTTCCATACGAACTGACAAACGCAGTTTCGTTCACCAAATATTTCGTCACAGACCTTACGTAAATTCTCAACTTCATGGTCATCTATTGAAATAAAGATAACTCCATCATCAGCGAGTAAGTCGCGTGCGACTTTGAGACGAGGATAAATCATATTAAGCCAATCAGTATGAAAGCGACCATTGCTTTCGGTGTTGCGCTGCATCGGATCGAGGACTTGGTTTCCGTCCTCGTCGAAAAGACCATTCGACTGCTCAAAATCATTTTTACCCTGTGCAAAATAGTCATTATAGACAAAGTCATTGCCTGTATTATAGGGAGGGTCTATGTAAATCATCTTGATTGCGCCCAGATAGTTCTCACGGAGAACTTTGAGTACATCAAGATTATCACCCTCGATGTAAAGATTTTTGGTGTTCCAAAAATCTACGGAAGCATCGAGGTCGGGACGAAGGGTTTTGTCGGTAGCCTCATTTGCAAGGCGAGACGCGGCGCGCTTATCAGGCCATGTGAACTGATAGCGTTCCTCTGCCCCGTCGAGCAGGTCTTTCGACAACTCGTCGCGGAGCTTGTCGAAGTCGATGGCATACCGACTCTCATATCTAAAAGAGCCGTCGGGCATCGTGATTTTATCAGCCGTTTCAGTAACGCACTGAGGAAACAACGCGGCTATCTTCGCCACATTGTCCTCAGCTGCATCAAGGCTTTTCATTCGTAGTTTATCCATTTATAATGTAATTCTATTTTTCAATTTTTGGAGTTCAAGGAAAAGTTCTCTTTTACGTCTTGGCTGTTTGGTGGAGTTCATTTGACGCTCCAAAGCAGCTATCTGACGGAGTAATCTGTCTCGTTCTTCATCGACCTTAATTTGCTCGGTGAGCGAGTTTTCTTGCTCAACCGAGAACTGACCGATAGATGAAACGAGAGATTGCCATACGGCATCAAGGTTTAACAGTGTGGTAGTTAGGAGTGAGTAGTGAGTAGTGAGGAGTTGCCAGTCGGTGAGGAAAAGTTTAGTGTGATAAACTGCCAGTCGGTATTCTTCTTCGTAGCGAAGAAGGTAAACGATGTGCTGCGGAATACTCTTAGCGAGAAGGACGATATTTTTTGTATCGAAGTCGCGAGATTTGAGCGATACTTCGATAACGAATATTTCCTTAACCTCGGCACCCTCGGCGATAGCCGGGAGTGTGCGCGGCGCAATCCAGTTGACAAAGTCAAGACGCGACACATCGCCATCGAAACTTTCACGTTGCGATGGCTTCCAGTCGAACCGCTTAAAAAGCTGCGCCTTAGGTAGTGAGCGTTTTACCCGAGTTGACTCGGGTAAACCTAAGTTAGGAGTGAGCAGAGAGGAGTTATTCATCGCAAATATGTTTTGATGTCGTTTTGGTTATCTTTGTCAATAGTTTCATCAGTTCCTCGCAATCGGAGTTTATTGAATTATACTCTGATTCAGATAAGTAATTCGTTTTTGCGAGCAGTTCGAGCCAGTAAAGAGTTTCACCGCACTCTTTATATGCGATGTATGTTTTCGATAAAAAGTCTTTCTTGCTTATAGCATATTGAGCCTCGGTAAGATTTGCGCCTATTGATGTTCCGGACCGTAATATCTGTTTTGATAAGACAAATTCTTTTTTGTCCTCACAAAGATATTTGTAAAGATTTATAATCCTGACAGCAAATGCTTTTGCTTTTTCCAAAGTAACACTGCTCACTACTCACTCCTCCTTTCTCACTATCAAAAAGCATATTAGTTCAAAATCATCGAGACCACGAACATCGTTGCCGAAAAGCGAGCCAGTATCGCCATCGAGGAATGAAAAGAGGTCGGCGGATTCCTTGACCTTGATAAGCGACGAGATGGCATCGCCGAGCAGACGGGAGTAAGTACCCATACGCTGACCGTCGCGAGTCTCGGCGTTGAATTTTCGGCATAGTTCAAGTATCGGCTCGGACTTGCCACGGCATAGGTGACGCATACGGTCGAGAAGGTCTTTCGGGTCCAAGTGGCTTATGTAGAGTGAGGAGTTAGGAGTTAGTGGTGTAGAGTGGAGACCATGTCTCACTGCTAACTCCTCACTACTAACTGATGCCACGTAGACCATATAGAACGGGTGTAGCCTGTTCTTACGGTCGATGTTGATTTCGTTGTTGCGATTTTTGAGCACGAAAACAACGCCCGGAGGTGCGTCCTTATCGGAAGCGACGAGAGCATGAAGCCCCATCGGGGTATGCTCGATGTCATGCCCCTGCTTTATGTAGTCGAGCAAGTCGAGGCGGAATTCATTCAAGCCCAAATCCATTATGGAAACACCGGTGCTCATTTCCTCAATATCGACGACTTCCTCTTTGAGGCGTTCCAACTGGTCGCGGCGATATTTAAGGTCGCCCTGTTCTTCGGCAGAAAGTGGGTTATCATCACCGGTGGCGGTGAGAACCGATACTTTCATGCGAGCCTCGACACGACCTTTGAGATTGATATAATCGTCAAGGTCCATGTCGGGCCAATAATTGACAAGCTGAATAACAGCGTTGCGCGAGCCAATACGGTCGATACGACCGAAACGCTGAATAATGCGCACTGGGTTCCAATGAATATCGTAGTTAATGAGGAAATCGCAGTCCTGGAGGTTCTGACCCTCCGAGATGCAATCGGTTGCGATTAGCACGTCAATTTCCTCATTGAGCTTCGGATAGAGCGAGGCTTTCTCTTTTGAGATGGGCGAAAAAAGCGTCAGGACTTTATTAAAATCCAGCTTTTCGCGGATTTTCAAAGTCGAGCGGGCTTCAACGTCTCCAGACACCAGGGCTGTATTCAGACCTGTGCGCTCCTTAATGAGCGGTGCGATGTTCTCGTAGAGATACTGAGCCGTGTCGGAGAAGGCGGTGAAGACTATAATCTTCTTATTGTCGCCGTTGATAGGATTGGCAAACTTGTTGCGAATGTCTTCAATGAGCATTTGCAGTTTGCTGTCGTGTTCAGGGGTGATGTCGGCAAGCATGAACAGCAGCGTGTTCAGATTGTCGAGGTCTTTGGCGAGATAGCCTCGCCACTGAACATAGTCCATATCCGCGAGGTCAATCTTGGTCTTCTTGCCACCGATGAAAACGGTATCTTCGCGTTCGTCGAAGTCAAGGCCGTTTTCAAAATCATAGTCGTTAACGTCGGCATGGGAGCCGGAGGTGGCAACTGCATCAATGGAATTGATGGTCGCCTCAATATAGTTCTTAATTCGTGTGAGCGTCAAGCGGAACGAATTGACTGAACTTTCGAGACGTTTGAGCAGGTTGATGCTCATAAGTTGCCTGATGCCACGTTCACGGCCACTGCGCGAAAGATTGCTGAAGCGTCCGTTCTCTCGCACCTCCATATATTTTTCCAACTTGCTCGGCAAGATAAAATCGGAGGGCGTGTAGATAGCGAGGTTAAGTTCGCTGACGCTGACGAAAATATCGTTGAAACTGACAGCCGTAGGCAGGTCGGTAAGTTTCGGAGCACGTGAGATTGGTTTCAATCTCTCCGGGAACTTACCGATGTCAGTAGTATCATAGTATTGCTCGATGTGCTTGCGCGAGCGAGCAATGGTAACGCTGTCGAGAACTTCAAAGAAATCGAAGCTCAGGGATTCAAGGAGCGCTTTCGTGGTACGATCTTCCGGCGGAAGTTTGGACCACCTGTTGAAAGCGGTCTGCGCCTGACGGAAAATGTCATCGAGTGAGGAGTGAGTAGCGAGGAGTGAGTCAAGTTTGGTGCTGTCGCCTTCGTAGGCGAGGGCAAGCTGATTGCGCAGATCGTTGAAGCGGTTGTTGACGGGGGTGGCCGACAACATTAGCACTTTGGTCTTGACTCCGGCGCGAATAACCTTGTTCATCAACTGGAGATAGCGGTTCTCGCGCGGGTTCTCGTCGTTTTCGTCGGTAGTCACCTTGCCGCCGTTGCGGAAGTTATGGCTCTCGTCTATAACTACGAGGTCATAATTGCCCCAGTTTATATGTTCGAGGTCCAGACCGTTGCTTTGTCCGGACTGACGCGACAGGTCGGTATGATAGAGAATATCATAGCGCAGGCGGTCTGCAACGAGAGGGTTATTGACATAGTTGCTACGGTATGTAACCCAGTTGTCGTGAAGCTTTTTCGGGCAGAGAACAAGAACGGACTTGTTGCGGTTCTCGTAATACTTTATGACCGACAATGCAGTATAGGTTTTACCAAGACCAACAGAGTCTGCGAGAATGCAGCCATTATATTTCTCCAACTTGTTGATGATGGCGAGAGCCGCATCTCGTTGGAAATTGTATAGTTTGTTCCAGATGACGCTCGACTTGAAGCCGGTGGCTTCGTTAGGGAGCACGTCTTCCGAAATATCTTCAAGGAACTCGTTGAAGATATTATAAAGCGTAACAAAGTAGATAAACTCCGGAGAGTTTTCTTTGTAAGCGTTGGTAATGTTGTCGAGCACTTCTTCAGTGACAACCTGAAGTTTCTCACTATCGTGCCAGACCTGGTCAAACAGATTGAGATAGAATTGAGACAGCGGTGCATCGGTGCGCTGCACAAACTGATAGGCGTTGTTTCCCCGTTCACAGCCGAGGTCGACAGTCGTGAAGCCGATTATCGGCATATAATTGGTATCATCTACATTGATGAAGCCCATCATATTCTCGTTGGTGCGGTTGGATTTGAAGCACGCCTTTCTCCGAATCCAGTCCGCACATTCTTTGGCAACTGCTTTCAGCGACAATTCATTACGAAGCTTTATCTCGAATTCCGAGCCAAATAGATCACGCTCTCTGTTTAGTCGCGGAATATAGAATTCCCGTCGCTGCTTGTCGGCCTTCTCAGAGACGAAGGAAGGAGAGGTGAAGATGAAACGCAACTCGTCGATATCGCTCAGTTGCTCCTTTAGTTCCTTAAAGGCATAGATTGAGAAGCTCGCGGCGGCAATGGACACATGGCTGCCCGATTTGATGGTAGTCATCAAATCGTCTCGCAGTGTCCGATTGATATTGTCAAGGAGTTGAGGCTGCACTTTGGGTCTCTCGCTTCTCAGCCACTGACTCCATATGGCAAAATTAGATTGGTATAAACGAAAAGCGGGAGCCACACCTTGCTCATTCCGCTATTCGAGGCCTACCACAGCCCTTGCAACTGAATGAGCAATGGTAGGACCCCGCGAAGTATGTGTATGCAATAAAACCAACCCATTTTTATTGAAATGAGCCGGAAGTACATATACGTACCCAAGGGGCGTCTACTATTGCTTCATTTTTGGTTGCAAATTCAAAGGTGGTAGTTTCGAATAGCCAAGAAATAAAGCGTCAGATAAACGCCTTTCGTATGAAAACGAACCTCCCAATGCCCGGTGTTGACACTCCTCTGAGGCACCACGTATCGCGGGGTTCATCTGCAAATTTAGCAATAATTTCTGAGATGGCAATCGGATGTGTGGCGGAACTTATATTTTGGTTTTGGGGCGGAAAATTTCGGCGGGTGGAGGATATTTGTTAATTTTGCGGAAAGTTATTCCTGACCTTAGTATTTTTCTAATCATGATGAAACAATTCAACGACGATAATTTTCTGCTTGATACGCCTGCGGCTGAGCGTCTTTACCACGAATATGCCGAAGGGCTGCCTATAATCGACTATCACTGTCATCTGAATCCGGAATATGTGGCTTCGGACCATGTGTTTCCGAATCTGTCGAAGGTGTGGCTCGAAGGCGATCACTACAAGTGGCGTGCCATGCGCGCCAATGGCATCGAGGAGCGGTTCATCACCGGCGCCGATACCACCGACTGGGAGAAGTTTGAAAAATGGGCGCAGACTGTGCCGTACACCATGCGCAATCCGCTGTACCACTGGACGCACCTCGAGCTGAAGACCGCTTTCGGTGTAACCGAACTGCTGTCGCCGGCGACGGCAAAGGATATCTACGACCGCTGCTCGGCCATGCTTCAGACACCCGGCCGGAGCGCCCGCGGGCTAATGGAACACTACAATGTGGAAGTGGTGTGCACTACCGACGACCCTGTCGACTCGCTCGAGCATCACATAAAGGTGAAAAACGACGGTTTCGGCGTGAAGATGCTTCCGACATGGCGCCCCGACAAGGCTATGGCCGTGGAGAATCCCGATGCATATTTTGAGTATGTGAACCGCCTCGGTGCTGTGGCCGGTGTGCAAGTACTGCATTTTGCCGATGTTATTGAGGCTTTGCGCAGGCGTCACGACTTTTTCGCTTCTGTGGGCTGCCGTCTCAGCGACCACGGACTCGAGGAGTTCTATGCCGAGGACTATACCGAGGCTGAAATCGACGATATTTTCGACCGTGTTTATTACCGGGGCGAGCATCTGCAGGCGGCTGATATCCGTAAGTTCAAGACCGCCATGCTCGTGGAATTCGGCATCATGGACCACGATGCCGGCTGGACGCAGCAGTTCCACTACGGTGCTCTGCGAAACAACAATTCGCTGATGATGGCGAAGCTCGGCCCCGATACCGGCTACGACTCGATAGGCGATTTTACCGTCGGGTGCGCCATGAGCCGTTTTCTCGACATGCTGGCAAGCCGCGACAAACTTGCCAAAACAATCATCTACAACCTCAATCCGCGTGACAACGAGCTGGTGGCTACCATGATCGGTAATTTCCAGGATGCACGCTACGGCGCCGGCAAAATCCAGTACGGTTCCGGCTGGTGGTTCCTCGACCAGAAGGACGGTATGGAGCGTCAGATGACTGCTCTCAGCAACCTCGGTCTGCTGAGCCGTTTCGTTGGCATGCTCACCGACTCTCGCTCGTTCCTGAGCTATCCGCGCCATGAATATTTCCGCCGCACTCTCTGCAACCTCATCGGCGGCGATATCGAAAAAGGTCTTCTGCCGGCATCGGAGTTCGACTTCATCGGCCGCGAAATCGTGGCTAAAGTGAGCTACGGCAACGCCAAAAACTACTTCAAATTCTGAACGACCGCCATGGAAACGTACCGTAATGCAAGCGTCGCAGCTCAGCGCGCCTCGAATTTCCGATGGTTTATCTGCGGACTCCTTTTCCTTGCCACGACGGTGAACTATCTCGACCGTCAGGTACTTTCGCTGACATGGAAGGATTTTATCGCTCCCGAATTCCACTGGACCGACACCGACTACGGCAATATCACAGCAGTCTTCTCGATAGTCTATGCCGTCTCTAATTTCTTTGTCGGCCGGTTCATCGACTGGATGGGCACGCTCAAGGGCTATCTGTGGGCTATCTTCATATGGTCGCTCGGCGCATGTCTGCATGCCGGATGCGGCTGGGCCACCGAGCATGTGATGGGTCTCGACTCCGTGGCAGGGCTTGTCGATGCTACCGGCGTCATGGCCACCATGGTGGCCACCACGAGTGTCTATTTCTTCATCGCCGCCCGCATTGTGCTTGCTGTCGGTGAGGCCGGCAACTTCCCTGCAGCCATAAAGGTGACCGCCGAGTACTTTCCGAAGAAGGACCGCGCCTATGCCACATCGCTGTTCAACGCCGGCGCCACCATCGGCGCGCTCATCGCTCCGCTTTCGATACCGCCGCTGGCCCGCTATTTCCAGAATATCGGCATCGGCAACGGCTGGGAGATGGCTTTCATAGTAATCGGCGGTCTGGGCTTCCTTTGGATGGGTCTGTGGCTCGCTTTCTACAAGAACCCGGCACAAAGCAAATATGTTAACGAGGCCGAACTCGCCTATATCGAGCAGGACAGCCACACCGCCGGCGAGACTCCTCGCGAGGAGGCTGCTGCCGAGGACAGCCGCGACGCTATCCGTATTCCTTTCTGGAAGTGTTTCCGCTATCCGCAGACATGGGCCGTGATTTTCGGCCGTTTCCTCACCGACGGTGTCTGGTGGTTCTTCCTTTTCTGGATTCCGGCCTACATATCCGATGTCTACGGTCTTCCATCCGATTCCGGCACGGCACAGATGCTCATCTTTGTGCTCTATGCCATCACGATGCTGTCGATCTACGGCGGCAAACTGCCGACTGTCATCATGGACCGCACCGGCCGAAATCCCTATTCGGCGCGAATGAGGGCCATGTTTATTTTCGCACTCTTTCCTCTTCTGGCAATCCTTGCACAGCCGCTTGGTGTGTATTCCTACTGGTATCCGGTGGTAATCATCGGTCTGTGCGGCGCAGCGCATCAGTCGTGGTCGGCCAACATCTATACAGTTGTGAGCGATATGTTCCCCAAAAGTACCGTAGGCTCCATCATCGGTATCGGCGGTATGGCTGCCGGACTGAGTTCCTTCCTGATCAACTTCTTTTCCGGGCGGCTCTTCGACTATGCCGCCGCAACCAAAATGGAGTTCATGGGTTTTACGGGCAAGCCGGCAGGTTATTTCATCATTTTCTGTTTCTGTGGCGTTGCCTATCTTATGGGCTGGATTGTGATGAAAATACTTGTACCCCGCTACAAAATCATAGATCCAACAAAATGAACAGCAGTGCTGTAGGCCTGCGTTAATTCCGAGTCCGCCCTACCGGAGCGGACTCGATTTTTTTGAGAAAAGAGGCTGATGATTTGGCGATGCAATGAATTCTATGTAATTTTGCAGTCGGAAAGCGACTGACATGGACGAAGGAGCTAAGAAAAAATATAAACTCGGCGTTGCCCTCAGCGGGGGCGGCGCGCGCGGTTTTGCACACGCAGGCGCACTAATGGCCATCGAGGAGGCCGGCCTGCGGCCCGATGCCATAGCCGGTGTCAGTGCAGGCTCTGTCGTAGCGGTGCTTTATGCCGGCGGCCTCACTCCGCTTTCAATGGCAAATCTTTTTGCCAAGACCGGTTTTACCGATTTCACCGATCTTGCGCTGGGGCAAGGCGGTATTTTTAAGCTTGATAAATTCGGCCGTTTTATCACCCGCGCCCTCGGCGGCGTGACACACCTTGAGGATCTGCGTATTCCCACATTCATAGGTGCGACGAATCTCGACGCGGCATGCCCGGTGTCGTTCTCATCGGGCGAAATAGCTCCGCGCCTCACAGCCTCATGTTCCATTCCGATAGTTTTCAAACCGGTGAAAATAGATGGTGTGAACTATGTCGACGGAGGTGTGCTGCGGAATCACCCCGCATGGATGCTCCGCGACAAATGTGAGACCCTGATAGGTGTCAACGTGAGCCCGCTGCGGCCGAAAACCAAATTCACATCGATTATCGATGTAGCTCTGCGCACCTACAACCTCATGGCCAAGGCCAATCAGGCACAGGATATGGCTTTGTGCGACATTTCGGTGGAAACACCCGAGATAGCCGACTATGCCGTGTTCGACCTCAAGCATATTAAACATGTCTTTGTCAGCGGATATGTCCATACGCGTGCGGCCCTGAGAAAGGCCGGACTCTGGAATCCCCAAAGCTCCGCCCCTACTATAAGTGAATTTTCTTCTAACCGATAACCTATGACACATCAGAAGCCGATCATCTACCAGCTCTTGCCCCGTCTGTTTACAAACTACTGCGCGGCGCCGGTGGTAAACGGAACTCTGGAACAAAACGGCTCCGGCAAGCTCAACGACATCAAGGCTCCCATTCTTGAAGCCATAAAGGACCTGGGCGTGACCCACATCTGGTACACCGGCGTGATAGAGCACGCCCACGACGCCGACTATACCGCTTACGGCATCAGCCGCCAGAACCCTCACATTGTCAAGGGCAAGGCCGGCAGCCCCTATGCGATCTGCGATTACTACGACATCGACCCCGATGTGGCCGAGAATGTACCGGCACGTATGGCCGAGTTCGAGGCCCTTGTGGAGCGCACCCATGAGGCCGGACTTAAGGTGATAATCGATTTTGTACCCAATCATGTGGCCCGCCAGTACCATTCCGATGCCAAACCGGCAGGAATCGAGGACTTCGGTGCCGGCGACAACGCCGAAATGTTCTTCACAGCGAACAATAATTTCTACTATATAACCCGCCAGCAGTTTTCGCCTCATTTCGATCTCGGCCACGGAACCGACGCCTACATCGAATTCCCGGCCAAGGCCTCGGGCAACGACTGTTTTACTGCGTTTCCCGGAAAGAATGATTGGTACGAAACCGTAAAACTCAACTACGGAGTAGATTACGGCGACAGTTCCCGACATTTCGATCCCGTGCCCGACACATGGCTGAAAATGCTTCACATACTTCGCTACTGGGCGGCCAAAGGCATCGACGGATTCCGTTGCGACATGGTCCACATGGTACCTGTAGAGTTCTGGCACTGGGCAATTCCTCAGGTGAAGCAGCATTGGCCCGAGATCATTTTCATAGCTGAAATCTACGACGTAGCCCTCTACCGTCAGTACCTCGACTATGGTTGCTTCGACTATCTATACGACAAAGTAAATCTCTACGATACTCTTCGCGCAGTAGAAACGGCGAATCATTCGGCAGCCCGCATTACAGGTTGCTGGCAGACGGTCGAAGGTATAGGCGGAAAAATGCTCAATTTCCTTGAGAACCACGATGAACAGCGCTTTGCCTCGGCATTCTACGCAGGCGATCCCGCACGCGTGGTGCCATCACTGGTAGTGAGCGCATTTTTCTCTACCGGACCGTTCATGATTTACTTCGGTCAGGAACTTGGCGAGCCCGGTATGGACGCAGAAGGTTTCAGCGGACTTGACGGCCGTACTACCATCTTCGACTATTGGAGCGTTTCCACCGTGCGCCGCTGGCTTAGCAAAGGCTCTTGCCGTGGCACTCTCACACCAGGGCAGCGGCATCTTCGCTCCATCTACCGCAAGGTGCTTACAATGGCCAACAGCGAGGCCGCCATCAGCGAAGGCTCGTTTTTTGACCTCATGTATGTGAATCTCGACAATCCGGGGCTGAATCCTCACCGCCATTTCGCCTTCATGCGCCACAGCGGCGACGACACTCTGGTGATAGTGGCTAACTTCGGTGACAGCGACGACGACGTGTCGCTCGTAATTCCGCGACTGGCATTCTCGACAATGAATCTGCCCGAAGGCGTCGATCCGAGAGCTAAAAACATGCTCGAAGGCGGCTCAGAGGCCAAGATTTTTGCTTCGACAGAGCCGTTCACTGTACGTGTGCCGGCTCATGGAGCTGCCGTGTGGAAAATATCGTCGAAACGAATCAGACCGCTTCGTCCGGAAATCAGACAAAGTCGTCAGACTGCTTCGGAAAAGTAAAAATCAAACTCCATCATATCAAATTTTTCTCAATGGATACTTCTCTTTCACCTTTCAAGATTTTCTCAGGCACTAAATCGCGATATATGGCCGAGGAAATCTGTAAAGAACTCGGTGTGGAATTAGGCTCAATGAAAATCGAACATTTCGCCGACGGCGAGTTCGAGGTTTCGTTTGAAGAATCGGTTCGCGGCTGCGAGGTTTACCTTGTACAGTCCACCTTTCCCAACTGCGACAACCTTATGGAGCTTCTTCTGATGATTGATGCTGCAAAACGTGCCTCTGCAAAATCGGTAATCGCAGTAATGCCTTACTTCGGCTGGGCCCGTCAGGACCGCAAGGACAAGCCTCGCGTGTCGATAGCAGCAAAACTGGTTTCGGACCTGCTGGTGACTGCCGGCGCAACCCGTGTCATCACTATGGACCTTCATGCCGACCAGATTCAGGGCTTTTTCAACATTCCCGTCGACCATCTCTATGCTTCGTCGGTATTCATTCCCTACATCCAGAGCCTTAAGCTCGAAGACATGGTAATCGCAACCCCCGATGTCGGAGGTGCCAAGCGTGCAAACAACTACGCCAAATATCTTGATGTGCCTCTGGTACTCTGCCACAAACAGCGGGCCAAGGCCAACGTCGTGGCCAAGATGACTGTCATTGGAGATGTAAAGGATAAGAATGTGATTCTTGTCGACGATATGGTCGACACCGCAGGCACCATCACCAAGGCTGCTGATCTGATGATGGAACATGGAGCCAAATCGGTGCGGGCACTTGCTTCGCATGCTATCATGAGTGATCCCGCAACACAGCGTGTGAACGACAGCGCGCTTGTCGAAATGATATTCACCAATTCTATTCCTTACACTAAGGATTGCCCCAAGTGCACCATCATTTCGGTTGCCCGACTTTTCGCCGACACTATCCGTCGTGTTCACTGCAATCAGTCGATTTCGTCGCAGTATCTCATTAAATAATAATCTCAATCGCGCCTGCACGTCCGACCGTAGCCGGACGTGCGACGCTTTTTTTATGAATAAACCGAAATTAGTGTGCCTCGACGGCGCTACCCTTTTCCCGTCAGACGACAGCCGTTGGGATGCCTTCCGTGATTTGTGCGAGTTCACTGTCTGCGACCGCACCGACCGTGCCGATGTGGCCGACCGTCTGCAGGACGCTGACATGGTTCTGACAAATAAGGTTCCAATTCTCTCCGAAGAATTAATCAGGCTTCCGCAACTGAAGTATATCGGAGTGCTTGCCACGGGTTTCAACAATGTCGATACCGATTCGGCCCGCGAGTCGGGTATCACAGTCACCAACATTCCGGCCTACAGCACTGCTTCAGTGGCACAGCATGCCATATCGTTGCTTCTGGCCATTACCAACCGGGTGGAAAGCTATGCCCTGGAGGTGAGCCGCGGCCGATGGACCGGCTGTCCCGATTTTTCTTTCCGTATCGAGGACTGGCATGAACTTGCCGGCAAGACCTTCGGTGTCGTAGGTTTCGGGCACACCGGCTCGGCCACCGCTGCCATTGCCGCCGTTTTGGGTATGAAGATTGCCGTCTGCACCGGCAAACCGCAGTCGAAACTGCCGGAGGGATACGTAAAAATGAATTTCGGCGACCTTCTGCGCGAGAGCGATGTCGTGAGCCTGCATGTGCCGCTCACACCCGATACCCGCCACATGATATGTGCCGAAACGCTCGGGCTGATGAAGCCGTCGGCAATTCTCATCAACACAGGCCGCGGACCTCTGGTCGATGCCGGGGCTCTGGCATGTGCGCTTTGCGACAGAAAGATATTTGCCGCTGGAGTGGATGTTCTCGACAACGAGCCTCCGCTGCCTGGCAATCCCTTGCTTGCGGCACCCCGTTGCTTCATCACTCCGCATGTGGCCTGGGCTTCGGTCGAAGCCCGTGAACGCCTGCTTGATATTGCTGTCGAAAATGTACGATCGTTTCTCGCAGGCAATCCACAAAATGTAGTAAACTAAAATGGTAAAAAAGTTTTTTACGGCAGCCATGCTGTCGGCAGCAGTCATCGGCGCATCGGCCGAAGGCTATCAGATCAATACTCTCAGCGCCCGTCAGAACGGTATGGGCCATACCGGCACAGCGCTGAAACTTGGTGCGGAAAGCATGATTTTCAATCCCGCCGGTCTTGGCTATCTTGATAAAACGCTCGATTTCTCAGGCTGTGTGACAGGTATTTTCGCTCATGCCAAGGCCAGATACGACGGTACGACTTACCGCACCAACAACGATCCATCGACCCCTATGGCCTTCAATCTGGGCATGAGCATCTACGATAATCTCAAAGCCGGCGTGAGCTTCTACACTCCTTACGGCAGCGGCATCAAATGGGGCGACAATTGGCCGGGAGCTGTTCTCAATCAGAAGGTTTCGCTCAAAGTGTTCACCGTACAGCCTACGGTAGCATGGCGCATTCTTCCCAATCTCTCTGTCGGCGCCGGCGCCATGATTTCGTTCGGGAATGTTGACCTCGACAAGGGGCTTGTATCGGCCGGATCGATGAATGCTCTTCTCGCCGGTATGGGCAGCGACTATCGTTTCTATGATACTCCGGCTTCGGTGAATCTCAGCGGAAAGGCCGCTGTGACGGTCGGTGTCAATGTGGGTGCGATGTGGGACATTACTCCGAAATGGACCGTAGGTGTGTCGTTCCGCAGCAAAATGAACATGAAGGTAAACTGCGGTGATGCTTCGCTGCGCTTCGGCAACGAGATGGCCCGTCAGCTTCTCGAATCGCAGCTCGGACTAATCGACAAAGCTAATTTCAAGGCTCAGATGCCGGCTGCCGCCATTCTCAACGTCGGAGTCTCTTATCGTCCTGTCGACAGGCTGCTGCTTGCTTTCGACGCGCAGTGGACAGGCTGGAGCGCCTACAAGACACTCGACATCGAGTTCCTCAGTCCTACGCTTGTCGAGAACGGATTCAACCAGTACATCGAGAAGAACTACAGCAATTCGTGGACATATCATTTTGGCGCACAGTACGATCTGACCGATCGTTTCCAGCTTCGTGCCGGTATGATGGTCGACACTACTCCGGTAAGTAAAACGCACTATAATCCCGAGACTCCGGGCATGACCAAGATCGAGCCTTCGGTAGGTTTTTCGTTCTCGCCGGTGAAACATTTCACTATCGATGCCTCGTTGCTCTATGTGGCCGGTCTGGGCGCCGACGATGCTTCGTGCACCTATACCGATCTGTTGCTCAAGCGCCAGACCACCTTCACAGCCGATTATAGTCTCTACGCATGGAATCCTTCGATAGGTTTCCGCTTCAATTTCTGAAATGGTACTTTTTCCGAATGCTAAGATAAATCTCGGTCTGCTGGTGACTGGTATCCGCCCCGACGGCTACCACGATCTGTCGACCATAATGCTTCCGATAGACTGGTGCGATATCCTCGAACTTGTGCCTGGAAACGGGTCGGGAATTGTGTTGCATTGTGAAGGCGAGCTTGAAGGCGATCAGGAGAATAACCTGGTAGTCAGGGCGCTTCGTGCTCTTGAAAGTCATATCGGCCATGCTCTTCCTCCGCTCGATGTATATCTGAAAAAGATAATACCCATGGGCGCCGGCCTTGGAGGAGGCTCATCGGACGCCTCTTTTGCTCTCAAAGGTGCCAACGAGCTTTTTTGTCTGGGGCTTGACGATGAGACTCTTGCTTCGATAGCTTTGACTGTCGGTGCCGACTGCCCGTTCTTCATTTACAACCGTCCGGCCCTCGCGACCGGTGTTGGTGAGATTCTCGAGCCGGTCGACACAGGGTGTCTGCGCGGCCGCGGAATCGTCATCGCCAAGCCTCAGTCGGAATCGGTATCGACCCGCGAGGCCTATGCCGGAGTGCCAGTGAGGCCGCTTGCGCCCGGCCTTTCGCCGGCGACAGCTGTGAATGAGCCAATCGGTGAATGGCACAGCTCGCCTTTGCTGATCAATGCCTTCGAGGAATCTGTTTTTCCTCTCAGGCCCGAGATTGAAAGAGTGAAACGTCAGATGTACGATGCCGGAGCGCTCTTTGCTTCGATGTCGGGCTCCGGAGCCGCCGTTTACGGCATATTTGAAAGTGCCAAAATGGCAGACGGGGCAGCATCGGTTTTCGAAGGCTGCGAAGTTTTCGTTTCAGCTCTCTGAGCGTGAACGATATTTGCCCCCTTTTTGTTATTCTTTTTGAAACTGAGGCCGTTTAACACTTTTTGGCCGGGTTTTTGTATTAGCATTTTGGAATAACGTACAACGATTATGAGCAAAAAAGAACAGCATAAAGCAGAGGAGTCGCAGAAAAAGGCTCCCGAAACAGAATCAGTGAACGAGCAGCCCGAAATCATGGACGTGCTCAACGAAGACGATACCGACGACAATATCGCCGAAGCCGAACTCGACGAGAACGCACGTCTGCAGAATGAGCTCGACGAGGCCCGGGCCGCTCTCGAAAAGGAGAAAAAGGAGTATCTGTTCCTTATGGCCGACTTCGACAACTACCGCAAGCGAGTGACCCGCGAGAAGGCCGACCTTCTCAAGAACGCCGCCGAACGTGTGCTGCTGGCACTTCTCCCCATCGTCGACGATTTTGAACGCGGCCTCGTTGCAGCCGCTTCCGACGATTCTGCGAAGGCCGTGCGCGAAGGTATGGAGCTTATATATAATAAACTTATCAAATATCTTGAGAGCCAGGGCGTGAAACCCATGGAAAGTACCGGTGCGGAGTTCAATCCCGAATTCCACGAAGCCATTGCTACGATTCCCGCACCCTCCGACGATCTCAAAGGTAAAGTTATCGACACAACTCAGAAGGGCTACATGCTCAACGACAAAGTCCTCCGCCATGCAAAAGTGGCTGTAGGTGAATAAGAAGCGTTAATATGGCTGAAAAAAGAGACTATTACGAAGTGCTCGGCGTAAGCCGGGATGCCACTCCCGACCAGATAAAGAAGGCATACAGAAAACTTGCCCTCCAGTATCACCCCGACCGTAATCCCGGTGACAAGGCCGCCGAGGAGAAATTTAAGGAAGCGGCCGAGGCTTACGATGTGCTCGGCGACGAGAAAAAACGCGAACTGTACAACCAGTACGGCCACAACATGGGCCCGCAGGGTTTTCCGGGCGGTGGTGCCGGCGGTGGTTTCTACAGCGCCGGCGGAATGGATATCAACGATATTCTGCGCCGTTTTGCCGAAGAATTCGGCGGTTTCGGCGGCTTCGGCGGTGCCACGGGCGGTCGTCGCCAGCAGCGGCGTCAGCGCCGGGGTTCAGACCTCCGCATACGTGTGAAACTCACTCTCGAGGACATTGCCAAAGGAGTCGACAAGAAACTGCGTGTGCCTACTTTCGTTGCTTGCTCCCATTGCAACGGCACAGGCGCCAAGGACGGTGTGGCTTTCGCCACTTGTCCCCAGTGCCACGGACAGGGCCATATTCAGGACAATCAGTTCGCCCAGTTCGGTTTCGGCGGAGCGGCTGTGGTATGCCCCAACTGCGATGGTACGGGAAAGGTCATTTCCGAGCGATGCACCTATTGCAAGGGTGAGGGAGTGGAGCGCCGCGATGTCGAAGTGAGTTTCTCGATTCCCGCCGGCGCTGCCGACGGACAGACTTTCGCGCTCCGTGGCAAAGGCAACTATCCTAAGGGCGGCGGTGTGCCCGGCGACCTTCTCGTGGTAATAGAAGAAGTAAAGCATCCCGAACTTATCCGCGACGGTGCCGATGTGATTTACAACCTGATGCTCGACATACCCACGGCTACCCTCGGCGGTGCCGTAGAGGTGCCTACAATCACCGGTCGTGCACGGGTAAATGTGCCGGCAGGCACACAGCCCGGCAAAGTACTGCGTCTGCGAGGCAAAGGCCTGCCCGACCCGGAGAACGGCGGTACCGGCGATGAACTTATCAACATTATGGTCTATATTCCCGAAAACCTTTCGTTCGATCAGAAAGCCCAGTTCGAAGCCATGCGCACACAACCTGGTATAAAGCCCTCGTCTGAAGACAGTCAGCGAATCTTCTCGAAACTCAAACATATTTTCGATTAATAAAGCCCATAAAAACTACCGCAAGGCGCCGCTGCAATCCGCTCCGGCGTCTTGCGGTTTTTCATATACACCCATTTATACATGGAAAAACAAGCAGTTTTGTCAATTTTTCCATGTATGCATGGGTGAATTTGTATATTTTGTCAGTTTTTCCATGTATACATGGGTAATTTTACATGGATTTTGGGTCGTGTGGGCAAAAAAACAGCGGGATCGGCTTTGCGTCGACCCCGCTGATTGGCTGAATTTTTGTCAGAATGTTATTGTTTTTGTCTGGCCGGGAATCAGGGATAGGGGATAGTCGGTGCCGTTTGCACGCAGTGTGGCTGTGACTGCGACGGGTGCGCTGACAGTGGCGCTGACAGCACGGCCGTTTTTCCAACTGATGGAGACTTCGGCGCCGGTGCGTGTGCGTATACCGCTTATGGAGCCGTCAGGCCATTCCGAGGGGCATGCGGGAAGCAGTTCGATGACATCGGGCGTCGACTGGACAAGCATCTCCGTGATTCCGGCACTTCCGCCGAAATTACCGTCGATCTGGAAGGGTGCGTGGGCATCGAGCAGATTGGGATATGTTCCGCCGCCGCGACGGCGGTCGGGACCTTTGTAGTTGTCGGGGCTTACATAGCGCAGCAGCCGGCGCAGCATAGCGTAGGCGCCTTCGCTGTCCTTGAGGCGTGCAAGGAGGTTGACACGCCAGCCTGCGCTCCAACCGGTGGTTTCTTTGCCTTTGATTTCGAGTGTTCGGGCTGCGGCTTTGGCGAGATTCGGAGTTCCATCCGACGTGATCAAATGACCGGGGTACAGCCCGAATAGATGCGACTGGTGGCGGTGCTGCGGGTCGCAGTCAACAAAATTTTCCGACCATTCGTTGAGGCTGCCGTCGCTTTTGACGGCATAGGGCTGGAGGCGCGGAAGCACGCTGTCGATTTCGGTAATGAGTGCGTTGTC
>CABQCA010000018.1 GCA_902462525.1 uncultured Porphyromonadaceae bacterium
AATCGAGTTTATCAACCTATTTTAGAAGTTTAGGCTTGCACAAATCATAAAAATATGGAAAACGATAAGGAAAGAATAGGATGGCTTCGCAGCGAGCTGCACCGTCACAATCATAATTACTATGTTCTGAACACGCCGGAGATCTCCGACCGTGATTTTGATATGCTCATGAAGGAGCTTGAGGCTCTCGAGGCGGCACATCCGGAACTTGCCGACCCTAATTCGCCGACACAGCGTGTTGGTTCCGATATCAGCAAAGGTTTCGAACAGGTCCGACATGTCTATCCTATGCTATCGCTTGCCAATACATATAGCATCGACGATGTGGATGCATGGGTGAAGCGCACCGACGACGCCCTTTTCGGCCAGAAAACCGAGGTTGTGGGCGAGATGAAGTTCGATGGCACGGGCATTTCCCTGATTTATGAGCATGGCAGACTCGTGCGTGCCGTCACCCGTGGCGACGGCGAACGAGGTGATGATGTGACCGAAAATGTGCGTACTATCCGTTCAATTCCTCTTGTGCTTCAAGGCGATGGTTATCCTGCCTTTTTTGAGATCCGGGGTGAGATCGTTTTACCGTGGGAGGCTTTCGATCGTATCAATGCTGAGCGTGAGGCCGCCGGCGAACCCCTTTTCGCCAACCCCCGCAATGCGGCCGCCGGAACGCTGAAGCTTCTCAATCCCGTCGAGGTGGCTCGCCGCGGTCTGGACGCTTATCTCTACTATCTGCTCGGAGAGAATCTGCCGTGCGACAATCACTACGACAATATGATGGCTGCGCGACGGTGGGGTTTCAAGGTGTCGGATGCGATGAAGCTTCTACACTCGCTCGAAGAGGTCGATGCTTATATAAAATATTGGGACAAAGCGCGCCGTGAGCTGCCTGTGGCCACCGACGGGCTTGTGTTCAAGGTCAATTCGCTTAAGCAGCAGCTCAATCTTGGCTTTACAGCCAAATCGCCTCGCTGGGCAGTAGCCTATAAATTTGCGGCTGAGCGTGCGCTTACTCGCCTGCGTTTCGTGTCGTTCGACGTCGGTCGTATGGGTATTATCACGCCTGTGGCCAACCTTGAGCCGGTGCTTCTTTCGGGCACTGTAGTCAAGAGGGCGTCGCTTCATAACGAGGACATCATGCGTGCTCTTGACATTCATGAACACGATATGCTTTATGTGGAAAAAGGCGGTGAGATAATTCCAAAAATCACAGGAGTGGATACCGATGCACGCGAGAGCAGAAGCCGTGAAGTAGAGTTCGTGAGCCATTGCCCGGCATGCGGTTCACTGCTTGTACGCGTAGAAGGCGAGGCTGCATGGGTATGCCCGAACAAAGGAGGATGCGAGCCACAGATTGTCGGACGTATCGAGCATTTCGTAGGCCGACGAATGATGAATATCGACGGTATAGGCGAAGAGACCGCTTCGCTTCTTTTCCGTGAAGGACTCGTGCGCAACATCGCTGATCTTTACGATCTTAAGGCATCTCAGCTTGAAGACCTCGAAGGTTTCGGCGCTACAAGTGCTGACCGTATAATCGGTGGCATTGAAGCGAGTCGTTCCGTGCCGTTCGAGCGTGTGGTATTTGCTCTGTCTATTCCGTATGTGGGCGAGACAACGGCCCGAAAAGTAGCGCGTGCGGCGCGCTCCATCGACCGTCTTATGGCAATGACGCAGGCCGAACTCGAAAGTATCGAAGATGTTGGTCCGAGGATAGCCGAGGCTATAGCCGATTATTTCGCGGATTCCGAAAACCGCGATATTGTCGGTCGTCTGCGTGCCGCAGGGCTTCAGATGGAAATGGCTGAAGAGGCTGCGGCTGAAGTCCTTTCCTACAGGCTTGCCGGCAAAAGCATAGTGATAAGCGGAGTATTCGCCCACTACAGCCGTGAACAGTACAAAGCCATGATTGAGGCGCATGGCGGCAAGAACGCTGGCTCGATATCCAGGAAAACCGATTTTGTCCTTGCCGGCGAAAATATGGGCCCTGCCAAACTCGAAAAAGCACAGAAACTCGGTATTCCAATTATAAGCGAAGAAGAGTTTCTTGCCATGCTGAAGGGATAGCTCAGATGTTTGCGCAAGCTCGGAGAAGAGACATAATGATTGCTCCACAAAGGAGATAGACCCAGTTTTCTTTGAACCAGGAAGTTTTTGGAACTGGGTAAAGTGAATTCTCTTTGTAGTGCTCGTGAGCCTCGCGGTTGAACTGTTCGATATCGTTAACAGCGTGTATGGATTTGTCCCGTTCGTAGGCTTCGGTTGCATCATGTTCCGCAATTGTCGTGTAACCGTCGAAGAAACTGTCTTCATCGGAGTAACCTGCGCGCAATCGGTCGATCAGAGGATCCATCGATTCGTTGCGGCCGCAGAATGTCAGTATGATTTCTCGAAGAATATCATCGTCAACATTGCGTCCGGCATTCCAGCCCATGGCTTCGGAGTCAATATCGCCGGTAGCGAGGGTGTAGATTATGCCCGCATAGTCGTGGTAATTTCTCAGTATGAGAACTTCGGATGAGGGTAGAGTTGTTTCCACGTTGATAACGGGAGCGCCAGTTTCATCGATTTCGAGGTTTCGCCATGAGAATGAGGCCAAGGCATTATTTTGGCCGTGAATATTATCGATGAACTGAAACAAGCTGAAGGCAAAGTTGCGCTTGGCCTCCTGGTCGGTTATTTCGGAGAGTCTGAGTATTTCCTGTTTTTTCATTATGAAGAGAGTTTTTGGTTTGCAACGCAAAATTACTTTATAGATAAATAGGTTCCAAATATTTAAACGATTAGTTATAGCGAAGAATAAAAAAGACGGTGCCTGATAATAATACCGGACACCGTCTGTGAAATATAGTCTTGTAACTTAATCGTTCATGGTGCGGAGGAGCTCTTCGTTGTCGAGAGTGCGCTCCATTCGGTCCTTGATGAATTCCATGGCTTCGACAGAGTTTCTGTCGGAGAGGAATCGGCGAAGAATCCACATGCGCTGCAGGGTTTCGGCCGGCAGAAGGAGATCGTCGCGGCGGGTGCTCGATGCCATGATGTCGACGGCGGGGAAGATGCGCTTGTTCGACAGTTTCCGGTCGAGCTGGAGTTCCATATTGCCGGTGCCCTTGAATTCTTCAAAAATCACTTCGTCCATCTTGGAACTCGTTTCGGTGAGGGCTGTGGCAATAATTGTGAGCGAACCGCCGCCTTCTATGTTGCGTGCTGCACCGAAGAATCGTTTAGGCTTCTGGAGGGCGTTGGCGTCGACACCGCCCGACAGGATTTTCCCGGAAGCCGGAGCGACAGTGTTGTAGGCGCGAGCCAGACGAGTTATGGAGTCGAGAAGCACGACCACATCGTGTCCGCATTCTACCATGCGTTTGGCTTTGTCAAGCACTATTCCGGCAATTTTGACGTGGCGTTCAGCCGGTTCGTCGAAAGTCGAGGCTATTACCTCGGCATTGACGCTGCGCTGCATGTCGGTCACTTCTTCTGGTCGTTCGTCGATGAGAAGAATCATGATGTATGTCTCCGGATGATTTTCAGCTATGGCGTTGGCTATATCTTTCAGAAGAAGAGTCTTGCCGGTTTTCGGAGGCGCCACGATGAGACCACGCTGCCCTTTACCTATGGGCGAGAACATGTCGACAACACGTGTCGACAGTGTGCAAGACCGGCCCGAGGTGAGATCGAATTTTTCATCGGGGAAAAGCGGCACAAGGTGCTCGAAGAGTGTGCGGTCGCGTATGAAATCGAGCGAACGGCCGTTTACGCGGCGGATATCAGTGAGGGGATAGTATTTTTCTCCTTCGCGCGGCGGACGGATAAAGGCTTCCACAAGGTCGCCCGAACGCAGACCGAACGATTTAATCTGCTGGGCAGTGACGAAGATGTCATCGGGCGAGGGTAGGTAGTTAAAGTCGGCCGAGCGCAAGTAGCCGAAGCCTTCGGGGCATATGTCGAGCACGCCGGTGGCTTCGAGAATGCCGTCGAAATTGTACATCTGCTGGAACTGCTGGCCGGGACGGTTTTTCTTGTTCTTCTTGCCTCCCATCTGCTGCTGAACCTGCTGTTGCTGTTCCGGTTCGCCTATAACAACCAATCCAGGTTGAACGGGCTGCTGAGGCTGAGTCGTTTCGGGCTGACGTGGCTGCAGAGCGGCTGCTTCTTCGCGTTCTCGCTGAGAGCGCGGCACAAATTTTCGGCCCTGACTTCTTGGGAAAAATTCGTTGAACGAGCCGTCACCGCTGCCGGGAGCAAATTTCGATTTGTGTTTTCCCTGAGGCTGTAGTTCTGCCGGTTGCTCGGTATCTGCGGCTGATTCAGCGTTTTCGGCAGTCAGGGCTTCTTCTGCAGAAACTGCGTCGATGGCAGGAGCAAGATCCTCGGCCGGTGTTTCTTCTTGTACATCAGCAGACTTTTCGTCTGAAGAAATTTGTCCGCTTGGTTGCTTATTCAACTGTGCGTCTGAAGATTGCTCGTCATCGCGCTTTTTAGGCGGTCTGCCCCGGCGCTTGCGTTCTTTTTCAGCCGGAGCACCGTCGGCCGGAGCCGCATCGGGAGTGGCGGTATCATTAGTTTCTTCAACTGTGGTGACAGGAGCTGTTTCTGTAGCCACAGTTTCGGCGGCAGGAGTTTCTTCGGTCTTGGGTTCTTTTTTCTTGCGGCCCCGTTTTTTGGGTTGTTTATCTTCGGGGGCGCCGGTACCGGCAGTTTTTTTGCTCTTAGCAGTGGTGGCTGCAGCACGGTCCTCGGCCTGACGGTCGAGTATGCTGTATTCAAGGCCTTCCCTGTCGGCGAGATTTATTTTTTTGATTCCCATGCCCTCGGCTACGGTTTTAAGCTGTTCGTCGGGCATTTCCTGAAGTTCTTGGAGTTTATACATATGGATTGCTTTTACACCCTGCATCACATGCGGGCGTGTGCTTCATAGTTAATTAATGATACTATCGGCTAAAACTCTGACGTTGTTGTGGCAACATCACAATTCCGCCATATAGTTAATGCACTTACTCAGCAGAAAATTGAAAAAATAATAGTGTTTTAGGATTAAAAAAGACACGCAGCCACGCATGCTTTTTTAACACTGCAAAGTTAATGCATTATATTGAAATAACAAAATCTTCCTTAATAAAGTTGTCGTATGGGGCGAACAGGCTCCTTGTCTGTTTAATGTTGCTCTTTTATTTTGCCCATTTCATCGAAAAGGTGTGCGTGCGACAGTCCCCATCTGTCCATCTGTCTGATTATCGGGACAAGCGAACGGCCTCGCTCTGTCAGGGTATATTCCACGCGAACAAATGGGGCTTGACATCAGTTTTGCAATAGCTGATGCAAATGGACTTCCTCGTCTATTCCGCCGATTCGGTGATGCTCTTGTGTTGAGCGCAACACTTGTGCCTGCTAAGGCTTATACAGCAGCCATTACACAAACTGCTACTGAAGACCTTATTCTTCTTGTCGCCGACGGTGGCAATCTAATGGGTATGAATATCTGCGATTCCAGTATCTCACTTGTTCCTGGAGGAGTTCCGCTGACAGTCAATGGTAAGGTTGTCGGAGCAATAGGTGTAGGAGGAGGCACAAAAGAACAGGATTTGGAAATCGCAAATTTTGTTATCCAAAAGTTCAGGAAAATAATACTTCAGGAATAGTATTTTTAATTAATGGCAGGGTAGCATGCCATTAATTTTTCAATGATGTTTTGGCGTTCGGAAGAAAAGAAGTAATTTTGAGTATTATTTAATTAACTGGAACCTACAGACTATGAGATCTATATTACTTTTAATGATTTTGATGGTGGGATTTAGCGGTGAATATGCCGTCGCTCGTCAGCCGCAGGAAGGACATCGCAGGCATGGGGCCTGTTGTGAACGTTATGATCTGCGGAAACCCGATTATTTTGTCGTCGGCGACAGAGTATTCTTTGAAGGTAGTGAGGTTGAGGGTGCAACAGCGTCAGGTTTTGAAATACTTGGCGACGGATATGCCAAAGATTCATGGAATGTTTACTATTGCGGGTCCAAAATCAAAGGGGCGTCAAGCAATTCATTTCGTATGCTGGGCTATGGTTATGCCAAGGATCCGTGGACAGTCTATTATAACGGTGCTAAAATCGACGGAGCATCTTCCGACAGTTTCACCGTTCTTTCCGATTGGTATGCCAAAGATGCTTGGACTATATATTACGATGGGAAAAAAATTCCGGGCGCATCGTCCGACAGCTTCGAGGTGCTTGGCGACGGATACGCCCGGGATAGATGGGAGGTCTACTATTTCGGCCGCAAACTATAGGTCTGTCAGTGTTATAATACTTGAACTGAGTGAGGCACCGACATCGATGAGGCGCTGGTTTTCCGAACCTCGGAAACGCAGGTCGGTGTTGCGCAGAGATTCGATGTATGGGCCGTCGACCAGCACGTCGATCATGCCGAGGAGCCTTCGCTGTGCATCGGTCCCTTTTTTCATAATGTCCTCGAAAGTAAATCCGGTGTAGCACCATATGTTGTAGCCGTCGTCTTTTATCGCCTCGGCAAGAGGAATGATTGCGTCGGCAGAGTAGAGGGGGTCGCCTCCACTGAAAGTGACGTTGAAGTTGTTGTAGCGCACCGTCGCCATTACTTCTTCTACGCTCATCGCATTGCCGGAGCCGAAATCCCATGTCTGAGGATTGTGGCAGCCGGGGCAATGATGATGGCAGCCTGCAAAATAGATTGAAGTGCGGAGGCCGGGGCCGTCGACCGACGTACCCTCGACTATCCGCACTATTCGTAAGGTTTCATTCATGGACTACACGGTCGTTGAGCTCGGCGAGTTTTGCTTTATTCCAGCGGTCGGTGGTGCCGACGAGGTATCCGGTGATGCGCTGCAGGCGGTCGATGGCATGGCTGCCGCAGTGAGGGCATGCGTCGAGTTCTGCCGAGGCGTCCTCGTATCCGCAGTTCATGCAACGGTTGCGTGTATGGTTTACAGAGCAGTAACCAATGTTGTGTTTGTCCATAAGATCGACAATCGAAGCGATGGCGTCGGGATTGTGGGTGGCATCGCCGTCGATTTCAACATAAAAAATATGGCCACCGCCGGTGAGAGCATGATAGGGCGCCTCGATTTCTGCTTTGTGTCTGGGCGAGCAGTGGTAGTAGACGGGCACATGATTCGAATTAGTATAGTATATCTTGTCGGTCACGCCTGGAATTTCACCGAAAGTCTTGCGGTCTTTGGCTGTGAATTTGCCCGAGAGTCCTTCGGCCGGTGTGGCGAGCACCGAATAGTTGTGCTTGTACTGTTCGGAGAAGTCATTGACGCGGCTGCGCATGTAGCTTACAATTCTAAGGCCGAGCGCTTGGGATTCGTCGCTTTCGCCGTGGTGTTTGCCCGTGAGGGCTATAAGACATTCCGCCAGACCAATGAAACCGATGCCGAGAGTACCCTGGTTTATGACGGGTTCGATGGTATCTTCGGGGCCGAGTTCCGAGCCGCCGTTCCATAATTTTGACATCAGCAGGGGGAACTGCTTGACCAGCGCTGTTTTCTGGAAATTGAAACGGTCGTTGAGCTGACGGGCCGCAATTTCAAGCACATCGTCGAGTTTTGCAAAGAATTTTTCGATTCGTTCGCAGCGGTCCTGAATGGGCATACATTCGATTGCGAGTCGCACAAGATTAATGGTGGTGAACGAGAGGTTACCGCGGCCTATCGATGTCTTTTCGCCGAATCGGTTTTCGAATACGCGTGTACGGCAACCCATTGTGGCAACTTCATATAGATAGCGCTTGGGGTCGTCGGCGCGCCATTTTTCGTGTTGGTTGTATGTTGCGTCGAGATTCACGAAGTTGGGGAAGAAACGGCGAGCCGTCACCTTGCAGGCAAGACGGTAGAGGTCGTAGTTGGGGTCGTCGGGAAGATAGCTTACGCCTCGTTTCTTTTTCCATATCTGTATAGGGAAGATGGCTGTGGCGCCGTTTCCCACACCTTCGTAGGTGGAATGGAGCAGTTCGCGGATAATGCAGCGTCCTTCAGCCGAAGTGTCGGTGCCGTAGTTTATGGAGCTGAACACCACCTGATTGCCACCGCGGCTGTGAATTGTATTCATGTTGTGAATAAAGGCTTCCATTGCCTGATGCACCCGGGCTACCGTGCGGTTTATCGCGTGCTGGAAAAGGCGTTCGTCGCCGTCGAGTCCTTCAAGGGGGCGCATGGTGTAGTCGTCGAAGGCGCGGTCTTTCATTTCGCTGAGGTCGCGTCCGCTGAGCTTTTCGAGGTTATCGATTTCTTCCTTGAACGATGAGCGTACGAAAGGCGCCAGATAGAAGTCGAAAGCCGGAATCGCCTGGCCTCCGTGCATTTCATTCTGTGCTGTTTCAAGTGATATGCAGGCTATGACGCTGGCTGTTTCGATGCGCTTTGCCGGACGGCTTTCGCCATGACCGGCGATGAATCCGTGCTGGAGTATGTTGTCGAGCGGGTGCTGAACGCAAGTGAGGCTTTTGGTAGGGTAGTAGTCTTTATCGTGAATATGGATATAGTTGTTTCGTACTGCTTCGCGTGCTTCGGGGCTTAGGAGGTAGTCATCGACGAAGGGTTTGGTGGTCTCACTGGCGAATTTCATCATCATGCCGGCGGGAGAGTCGGTGTTCATGTTGGCGTTTTCGCGTGTTATATCGTTGTTCTTTGCCTCGATGATTTCGTGAAACATGTCGCGGGTCTTGGCTTTACGGGCGATGCTGCGCTGGTCGCGGTAGGCAATGTATCGTTTTGCTACCTCTTTGCGCGGACTGTTCATCAGCTCGAGTTCCACCATGTCCTGAATGTCTTCGACAGTCATGCGCTCGGAGCCTTTGGCGCCGATGCGGTCGGTTATTTTCTGAATCAGCGCCTCGTCTTCGCCTAGCTCGGTTGTGAGCATGGCTTTACGGATAGCGGCTTTGATTTTTTCTTCGTTATATCCGACGACACGGCCGTCGCGTTTGACTACTACCTGGATCATTATTTTGTTATTATATTTTTTGTTTCTGAACAATATAAAAGAGCCTCAGATACGGCTCTTTTAAATACGATGCAAAACTAATGATTATTTCCACAACTGGCAACTTTTTGCCGGGATTTTTTTTGGGGGGGGATTTTATTTTGGAAAACTTCGTGGGTCTTGTAGTTTGTTTATATAGTTGAAGATTAACGAATTGTCTTTTGAAAATGGAAAACTTTATTGCGGTTAATCGCGACGGAAAATGTCGCGGGTGTAAACTTTAGCGACAACATCGTCGAGGCAACGGTCGTATCTGTTTGCTATAATGGCTTCTGAGAGTTTTTTGAAGCGGGCAAGGTCGTTCACCACCAGGCTACCGAAGAAAGTTGTCCCGTCGGGCAGCGACGGTTCGTAGATAATCACGCGCGCTCCTTTGGCTTTTATGCGCTTCATAACTCCCTGAATGCTGCTGTGTCGGAAATTGTCGCTGTTGCTTTTCATTGTGAGGCGATAGACGCCTATAGTGCAGTCGCCTTCGGGCACCGTGCCGAAGCTGTTCGAGTTGGAGTAAGCATAGTATCCTGCGAGACGAAGCACCTGATCGGCGATGAAATCTTTTCGGGTGCGATTACTTTCCACGATAGCGCTTATCATGTTCTGCGGTACATCGCTGTAGTTTGCCAGAAGCTGTTTGGAGTCTTTTGGCAGGCAGTAGCCGCCATAGCCGAACGACGGATTGTTGTAGTGCGAGCCTATTCGGGGGTCGAGACCGACACCCTCGATTATTGCGCGCGAATCAAGGCCCTTGATTTCGGCGTATGTGTCGAGTTCGTTGAAGTAGCTCACACGTAGGGCGAGATATGTATTGGCGAAGAGTTTCACAGCTTCGGCCTCCTTGATGCCCATATATAATGTGGGGATGTCCTGCTTTATTGCGCCCTGCTGAAGAAGTGCTACAAAAGTACGGGCGGCATCTTCGAGACGGCCCAGATCTGTCATGGTAGCGATGGCGGCGTTCTCTGCTGCCGATTCCGGCAATGGTGCTATCTGTGGTATGCCGGCGATGATGCGCGATGGGAAGAGGTTGTCGTAAAGAGCTTTGCTTTCGCGCAGAAACTCGGGAAAAAACAGAAGGTTCAGCTGCGATTTGCCCTCAGAAGCATATCGTGCGTACAAGGAACGGCAGTATCCTACCGGGATTGTAGATTTTATGACAATTACAGCCGAAGGATTGATGCTCAGCACAAGATCGATAACATCTTCGATATTATGTGTGTCGAAGTAGTTGCGCACGGGATCGTAGTTGGTGGGAGTGGCGATGACCACGAAGTCGGCGCCGGCGTATGCTGCCGCACCGTCGAGAGTTGCGGTGAGATCGAGCTGTTTTTCAGCAAGGTATTTTTCGATGTACTCGTCTTTGACGGGTGAAATACGCCGGTTAAGCAAATCGACCTTTTCGGGAACGATGTCGACAGCCGTGATGTGATTGTGCTGAGCCAGTAGTACAGCGATGCTGAGTCCCACATAGCCTGTGCCCGCAACAGCAATATTGTATCTTTTCATAGTGTCTTTCAATAATGATGCAAAGGTACATCTTTTTTAGAATTTTTATGCAGCGGGGAACGTTTATTGCGGCCGAAATGTTGTAACTTTGAACCGTCAACTAAGTTATGGGAAACGACAAGAGAACAAAACGGGAATCGCGATTCGATGCAATCGCTGCTAAGGCGCTGGGCCTGTGGCAATATTTCAACAACGGCATATGGAGCGATACGCGCCGTAGCCTTTGGCTGAACATACTGCGCACGCTCAATCTTTCTATAAATTCGTTTCTCAGCCGCGACATTCAAAGTCGGGCATGTGCCATGACATACCGTACACTTCTCGCCGTAGTTCCGGCTCTTGCGCTGCTGCTGGCCATAGGCCGCGGTTTCGGGATGCAGACGGTTCTTGAGGACGAGCTTTTTCGCGTATTTCCCGCTCAGCGACAGGCTATAAGTTATGGAATCCGTTTTGTCGATTCGTATCTTCGGCAAAGTTCAGAGGGCATTTTTGTTGGTGTCGGCATAGCTTTTCTCCTATGGACCCTCATATCGCTGATAGGTAACATGGAGGACGATTTCAATCTCATCTGGGGTCAGACCGCGGGTCGCAGCATATGGCGCAAGATTACAGACTACACAGCGATGCTTCTCATTCTGCCGGTGCTGATGATATGCGGCAGCGGTATTTCACTGCTGCTGAGCTCCACTCTTGACTCTCTGTTTAATTTCGATTTCATGACACCTGTACTCACCGTAGTTTTTGAAGTCGCGTCGTGGGTTGTGACATGGCTTTTCTTTGCGGCTGTATACAAACTGTTGCCCAACACGAAAGTCAAGATGCAGAATGCATTGATTTCAGGCGTGATAGCCGGCACCGGATTCATGGTGCTCCAATGGCTGTTCGTGTCAGGCACTCTCTATGTGACCAAATATAACGCCATTTACGGTTCTGTGGCCTTTGTTCCGCTGATGCTGCTGTGGATGCAGCTTACATGGGTGGTATGTCTCGCCGGTGCGGTGATATGCTATTCTTCGCAAAATGTGTTTGCTTTCAGCTTCGACCGTGAAGTTGCCTCAATCTCGCCAGGCTACCAGGCCAGGGCTATTCTCGCGGTTGCGACGATAGCCACACGTCGTTTCGTGGCCGACGGCGGTCCTGTGACAACCCGCGATTTTATGGAGGCCTATGACCTTCCGGCAAGAATGGTAACTAACACGACCGACCTCCTTTTTCGTGCCGGTGTGCTTGCAAAAGTGCTTTTACCCAATCACAAGGACGTGTACGGGTATCAATTATCGGTCGATCCGTCGACATTTACCGTCGGTATGCTTGCCCGAAGGATAAACGGCGTAGGCTCGTCGCAGTTTGTTCCTTATTTCGACTCCAACTTTCGGGGAGTGGAAGAAACCGCATCGGTTCTCGAAAAGAATTTTTTCGAGTGTGCCGACGCCATGCTCATAAAAGATATTCAAATATCAGACAAAGAATTACAACATTCAATTTAATCTCTATTACAATGAAAAAGGTAATTGCAACAAGCGCCGCCCCCGGTGCTATCGGCCCCTACAGCCAGGCCATCGACACTGGTTCGTTCGTGTATGCCTCCGGTCAGATTCCTATCAATCCGGCCACAGGCGAAATTCCTGAAGGTATTACGGCCCAGACGAAGCAGTCGCTCGCCAACGTGTGCGCTATCCTCGAGGCTGCAGGCCTGAGCGTCGACAATGTAGTCAAGACCACCGTTTTCCTCTCAGATATGGCTAACTTCGGGCCGATGAATGAGGTTTACGGCACTATCTTTACCGAGCCTTATCCGGCACGTTCGGCAGTTGCTGTCCGCGAGTTACCCAAGGGCGTACTCGTTGAAATCGAAGTTATCGCCGTTCGTTAATTGCGGTCTTTTTCAGCTTTTCCTCCGAAAAGACCGGAAAAATAGCGAAGTCAAACAAACCATTTGGCTTTTCGTGTGTCTTAAATTATATAACTAATATTAAATAAGCTATGGAACTAAAAAACATACTGAAAGTATCGTGTATAGCCCTTCTTGGCATGAGCCTTCTCGTAGGCGAAACTTCTTGTTCGTCGATGACGCAGACCGGTAAAGGCGCACTCATCGGCGGCGGCGGCGGTGCTGCTCTCGGCGCTGGCCTCGGTGCAATCATCGGCGGCGGCAAAGGTGCCGGCATAGGAAGTGCTATCGGTGCTGCTGTAGGAGCCGGCGCTGGCGCGCTCATCGGCAAGAAGATGGACAAGCAGCAGGCCGAACTACAGCAGCAGCTTGGCGATCAGGCCAAAGTAGAGCAGACCACCGACCAAAATGGCCTTCAGGCAATTAAGGTGACATTCGATGGCGGTATCCTTTTCCCCACAGGAAAATACACTCTTAACTCCCAGGCACAGGCCGATCTCAGCCGTTTCGCTGCTTCGCTTAAGAGTAACCCTGAAACAAACGTCCAGATCTACGGCTTTACAGACAATACCGGTTCATTCGCAGTGAATCAAAAACTGTCGGGCGAACGTGCCGGTGCTGTAGCAAGCTATCTGGTCAACAGTGGAGTGTCTCCTACACGTATTACATCCGAAGGTATCCCGATGGCTGACTATGTGGCCTCTAACGATACTCCTGCCGGACGTGCGCAGAACCGTCGTGTGGAAATCTATATCACGGCCAACAAGCAGATGATTCAGCAGGCCGAAGCCGGAACTCTTCAGTAAGTCTTTTCTCTTTAACAGAAATAATTATCCCGCGCATTACAGTCTGTTTTGGCTGTGATGCGCGGGATATTTGCATGTTTGGGAATGATTTCGTATCTTTGTATGATTTAACCATACGATTTCTATGACGATACGAATATACGCGGTCCTTGTAGGGCTGATGTCTTTTTCGGGTTTATCTGCTCTTGATTTTACGGGGCTTTCGCATACTGTGATTGAGGACCGGCCGGAGTCGTCGACAGGTCTTGAGACGGTGTACGTGCTCGAATCCGGTGTCGGTGTCACTGTGGGATATACGAGCAGGACGACCGACGTACGCTGGTACCGGTTCAGCAATCTCGGGGGGGCCTATGCAGAGGAAATGACCCCTATACGCGACGGCGACCGCTGGAGTGTTTCTTTCGGAGGTGAAGACACCGGTTACATCATTGAGGACGGAACAGAACGTCACTGCTACTGGATTGTCAACTATGCCAATCACCGGCTTGACGTTGAAGCCCTGACGGCGACTCCGGCCGAAGATTGCGGACGCACACTTCTTACTGTCGACGGTGATGCAGAGCCAATCTCTTACTACAATATCAACGGACGCCGCATGGAGCTTTCCCGCCGGTTGCGTATATCCTACAATACCCTGCGGTTCGATGAATCATCGTTTGTCTATGTAGCGGAACGAGAGGAAATAGAGCTTGCCGGCATATCGGGCGTTACGGCTATTACGGCGCCTTTATGCAACACCACATTCACTCTTGAAGGCGACTGCTTTTTAGAAGCCTGGGACGAGGGTGTGAGCGTGGAAAGCGCGTCCTACACCACTACGGCAGTAGAGGCTGAAAGCCGTGCCGAAAATCTGACCGAAAAGGCCGACAACGAGCAGGGGGATGGCGACAGCGGGACGCTCGGAGGCAGTGCTCCGTGCACAATCCGCTTCGAAGCAGCAGTTACCGATGCCGGCATCTTCACAGAATGGCAGATTTCGCGGACTGAAGAGTTTGAAATCCTCGAAAACAGCTACCGCGAACTCGAGTTTGAGTACACTTTCACAGAAAGCGGCAAAACATATGTCCGTTTCCTTACCAACAATGCCGACGGCACATGCGAGTTTGCCGGAACGACCTACGAAATCTTCATCGGCGAATCGAAACTTGATATTCCCAATGCATTCTCTCCGCAGGCCTCGCCGGGCGTGAACGACGAATGGAAGGTGAGTTACAAGTCGCTCGTTCGTTATGAGTGCCACATTTTCAACCGATGGGGCAAATGCCTTTTTTCTTCTACAAATCCAGCCGAGGGCTGGGACGGAAAATCGGGCGGCAAATATGTGCCGGCCGGAGTCTATTATTATGTAATAAAAGCTAAAGGTTCTGACGGCGTGAACTATGACCGCGCCGGCGACATTAATATTGTGAACTTCACAGGCTCGGGGACATCCTCGGGCGGTACAGATACAGAAACAGAATGAACAGAAATATACTTATAACCGCTTTTGCCATGCTTGCCATGGTTTCACTCTGCGTGAGCGCACAGCGCCGTCCGGTTGCTTTTTCCGATGTCTACTCCCCGCAGGTGCCCGAAAAGATGACACTCTGCGGCGAGACAATTGGCCTCGATCCGGTGGAACGATATGAACGTCTTGACCGAGAACTGGCTTCGGTGACCTATACTCACGGCACGACCATGCTTATTATAAAACGTGCCAACCGATACTTTCCGGAAATGTCGAAGATACTGAAGGCCAACGGAATCCCTCAGGACATGCTTTATCTCGCGTGTGTGGAGAGTTCGCTTAATCCGAGGGCATATTCTCCGGCCAAAGCAGCGGGCTTCTGGCAATTTCTGGCTACTACGGCCAAGGAATACGGTCTGGAAGTGAACGATGAAGTCGATGAGCGCTATGACATTGAAAAGGCAACTGCCGCCGCTGCCCGCTATCTAAAAAAGGCATATGCCCGTTACGGCAACTGGCCTTCGGTGATGGCCGCGTACAACGGAGGCATGACCCGAATTTCAAACGAGCTCGACCGTCAGAACTCCGATACGTCACTCGATTTATATCTGGCCGAGGAAACGACACGTTATCCCTATAGAATCATGGCCATGAAGATGGTGATGGAAAACGCCCCGGCCTATGGTTTTCACCTTCAGGACGATCAGCTTTATCAGCCCCGGAAATTCCGCATTGTCGAAGTGACAGGTTCTGTTGATGACTGGCCTGAATGGGCCGAAAAGCAAGGAATAAACTATTCGACGCTCCGCGAGGAAAACCC
The DNA here is from genome assembly GCA_902462525.1 of uncultured Porphyromonadaceae bacterium. Classification (GTDB taxonomy): domain Bacteria; phylum Bacteroidota; class Bacteroidia; order Bacteroidales; family Muribaculaceae; genus CAG-873. The sequence continues at coordinate 15,475 of CABQCA010000018.1, forward strand.
GTGGATACGTTCTAAAAAGCTTACCAACAAAACCGGTAAAACATACAAAGTCCGGATTCCGCTGCCGGAGTCGCTTTCGCGACGTTCGGCCGGTGTGAAAACGTTCAATCCGGCATGGACCGATCGTTGAAAGGACAATTGAAATGACAATAGACAAGGACAATAAGGTAAATAATGATATCAACGACGCTCCCGATACTATCGACGGCACCGGAAGCATAACAGTTATCGGTGCAAGGGTCAACAACCTCAAAAACATTGATGTTGAAATTCCGCACAACAAACTCACTGTCATAACCGGGCTCAGTGGTTCGGGGAAATCGTCGCTTGCCTTCGATACTATTTTTGCTGAAGGTCAGCGCCGCTACATAGAAACCTTTTCGGCATATGCACGCAATATGCTTGGCAATCTGGAACGTCCCGATGTTGACCATATAGGCGGTCTTTGTCCGGTAATTGCAATAGAACAGAAGACCATAAACCGCAATCCGCGAAGTACTATCGGCACGACAACTGAAATCTACGATTTTCTGCGTCTGCTATATGCCCGTGCAGGTCATGCCCGCAGCTATCTCTCGGGTGAAGAAATGGTGAAATACACCGACGAGAAGATTGTCGACCTGATACTCAGTAGGTTTAATGGCCGGAAAATCTATATTCTCGCTCCCCTTGTTAAGAACCGTAAGGGCCACTACCGTGAGCTTTTCGAACAACTGGTGAAGAAGGGCTTTCTGCGAGTGCGTGTCGACGGTGTACTGAGTGAGATAACCCCCGGTATGCGTCTCGACCGCTACCGTAACCATAGTATCGAGCTTGTTGTCGATCGTCTGGCTGTGAGCGACAAAGACCGTGAGCGGCTGCATGCCTCAGTGGAAAATGCTCTTGTTCAAGGCGATAAGGAACTGATGGTCTACGATGTCGTTGACGACAAGGTGTCGTACTTCAGCAAGGAACTCATGGACCCATCGACCGGTATCTCATATCACGATCCTGCACCCCACAATTTCTCGTTCAACTCTCCTCAAGGAGCTTGTCCATGCTGCAAAGGTCTGGGCTATGTCAATATAATAGACCGTTCAAAAATAGTGCCCGACGAGAAACTGTCGATAGCCAAAGGGGCTCTTGTACCTCTTGGAAAATATAAGGATACTGTAATTTTCATGCAGATACGGGCTATCCTCGAACGTCACGGCTTCACTATAGACATCCCTTTCAAGGATATTTCAGAAGAGGCCATCGACGAAATTTTCAACGGCACTACTTCGGTGCCCCGGCTCAAGGACAACACCACCTCGACATTCGATTTCTTCCGTACTTTCGACGGTATCGTGAAATATATCGAGATGTCACAGGACGATGATGCCGGCTATCAGTCGAAAAAGTGGAGCGGTCAGTTCTTCACACGTTGCACATGTCCCGAATGTAACGGTGACCGCCTCAATCGCGAGGCTCTTCACTTTTTCGTAGATAACAGAAATATCGCAGATCTTTGCCGTCTTGATATAGAGGAGCTTTACCAATGGTCGACAAAGGTTCTCGACCGGCTTGACGAACGTGACCGTCAGATAGCTGTCGAGATCATCAAGGAAATATCAGTGCGGCTGAAGTTTCTTGTCGACGTCGGCCTCGGATACCTTCAGCTCAACCGAGCGTCGGCCACTCTGTCTGGCGGCGAAAGCCAGCGCATACGTCTTGCCACACAGCTTGGCTCGGATCTTGTGAATGTACTTTATATCCTCGACGAACCGAGTATAGGTCTACATCAGCGTGACAATCATCGGCTTATCCGTTCGCTTGAACGGCTTCGAGACGCTTCGAACACTGTTGTCGTTGTGGAGCATGACCGCGACATCATGCTTCAGGCCGACTATGTGGTCGACATCGGTCCAGGTGCCGGCCGCAAGGGAGGCAACGTCGTATTTGCCGGCACTCCTGCCGAAATGCTCGGAACCGATACCGTGACAGCACGCTATCTCAACGGTACAGAAAAACTGCCGATACCGGCCGAGCGCCGTAAGGGTAACGGGAAAAAGCTTGTAATACACGGGTGTACAGGTCATAATCTTAAGAATGTAGACTTCGAATTGCCGTTGGGCACGCTCACTGTAGTGGCGGGCGTTTCGGGAAGTGGCAAATCGTCGCTCGTCAACGGAACGTTGCAGCCCATATTGTCGCAGAAGTTCTATCATTCTATTACGGAGCCGCTTCCTTATGCCTCGATAGAGGGAATCGAGAATATCGACAAGATAGTCACTGTCGATCAGTCGCCTCTCGGGCGGACGCCTCGCTCAAATCCGGCTACGTATACCGGAGTGTTCACCGACATTCGAAATCTGTTTGTCAATCTTCCCGAAGCGAAGATTCGCGGCTACAAGCCCGGGCGGTTCTCATTCAATGTGGCCGGCGGACGGTGCGAAGTCTGTAAGGGCAACGGCTACAAGACCATAGAAATGAACTTCCTGCCCGATGTGCTGGTACCTTGCGAGGAATGTCACGGTCGCCGCTACAACCGCGAGACTTTGGAAGTGAGATTCAAAGGCAAGTCGGTGTCCGATGTGCTTGACATGACGATCAACCAGGCCGTGGAATTTTTCGCCGGTGTACCGTCGATTCTCAAAAAGATAAAAGTACTGCAAGATATAGGCCTCGGCTATATAAAGCTGGGTCAGCCGTCGTCGACACTCTCGGGTGGCGAGAACCAGCGTGTCAAGCTTGCCACCGAGCTTGCCAAACGCGATACAGGTAATACACTATTTGTCCTCGACGAACCCACCACAGGTCTGCATTTCGACGATATACGGACGCTCATGACTATTCTCGAACGACTTGTCGAGCGGGGCAACACCGTCCTTGTAATCGAGCACAACACCGATGTCATCAATATGGCCGACCATGTGGTTGATATGGGCCCCGACGGCGGTGCCGGAGGTGGCCGGATAATAGCAGCCGGCACTCCCGAAGAAGTCGCGGCTGGCGATTCGCCTACAGCTCCCTATATCGGCCATTGACCTTGTCATATCTTTTGATAAATCGTCGATCACACCTTACTACCGAATCGCTGATTACCGCCGTGCCTGGCAATATTTCTCTTATCTCATAAAAGACTGAAATCATGTCGACAGAAATACAAGATAATTTCAGACCAAAACCGATTGCCGAACTTATTGATGGCAAGCATCTATTTGTGATTCCATCCTTTCAGCGCGGGTATCGCTGGGAAGAGAAGCAGGTAACAGATCTGCTTGAGGATATCAAGCAGTTTGCAGATAATGACGTTCCGGGTGCCGACAGCTATTTTCTGCAACCTGTGGTGGTGCGTCCATGCCAATATGAGGGCAAAGATGCCTGGGAAGTACTCGACGGTCAGCAACGACTCACTACAGTGCTGCTTATACTAAAAAGGCTGATGCGGAAACTTAGCGAGGACGATCGCGAGGCTTTCGAACCGATGATATACGAGATAGTGTATACGAACCGTCCGGCTTTGAATTTTGATAATCCGAATTCTGCTGACAATATCGACAGTTATTACCTTAGCGAAGCCAAAGATGTCATTGACAATTGGTTCAAACTAAACCAGCGTACAAATCTTGACGGCTTCAAAGGAAGCTTGCTTTATGACCAAAAGCGACAGGTGAAACTGATATGGTATGCCATCGATGCATCAAGCAAAGATCGCGACAATATCAATATCTTTAACCGACTGAACAAGGGAAAAATTGCCCTGACAAGCGCGGAGCTTATCAAGGCTCTGTTCATCATGGACAATGACTTCCGGCGGAACAACGATATTCAGGCGTCCGAACGTCTGGCATTGGAATGGAACGAGATGGAGCGTCGTTTTCAGGACAATAAATTCTGGTATTTCATCAGTGACAACGACGAGGGGATGCAGACTCGTATGGACATACTTTTCGATTTTGTGACATGCAAGAGTGAAGATGCAGATTCAGATTATTCCTACCGTGAATTTCAGAAACTTTATGACCATTGCCGCAGCGAGGAGCGGAAAAAGGAATCGGATGGGGAAAACGATGTTGCTGCATTTATAGCGCCATGGTCAGACGATATCAGGGATATGGACGATGCATGGCAACTGATAAAGCGGACTTTTGACAGAATGGTGGCATGGTATGAGGACAACCTTTTCTATCATTACATAGGTTATCTCGTGGCCGTTGGTTTCAAGCCGCTTGCAATATACCGGCATCTCGAAAACGAAAAGAAAAAACTTCGGGAAGAAGATCCTGCGAGAGAATGGTGTGAGGATAACACCCGCCAGGCCTTACGCAGGCTAATGATGGAGCGTTTCAAGGATAAGAACCAGTACCTGACCAAGGATGCAATTGACGAATTTGAATATGGTCAGGAATATGTGAGACGGCTTCTTCTTCTCTTCAACATTGAGTCATGTCTGACGAGTTTTAATTTCAGATTTGACTTTGAAAGATTCAAAACAGAGAAATGGGATGTTGAGCATATCGATTCACGCAACGATGCCTCTATACAGGAATTCTCCGACCGAATCAATTGGTTGAAGCATGTGGAGTTTATACTTGGACATGAAGATGATGACGCGGCCACAGCTCTTCGAAGCGAGGCTACCGAACTTATACGGCAATTCGAGGAAAGAGGAAGTGTGATAAAAAACAGATACGAAGATTTTTATCTTCGCGTCAATAAACATTATGCCAAGGAATCAGGTCAGGATGAGACAAGTGTGGATCTCAGCAAGGTCAATAAAAACTTCATAAGCAATCTCACACTTCTCGATGCCAAGACCAATCGGGAATATCAGGACGCACCATTCCCTTACAAAAGATATCTTATAATGAGATATGACAGAGAGGGAACACGTTTTATTCCACTTGCGACCCGCAATGTTTTCCTAAAATATTACACCGACAGCAATGAGAATCCGACGCATCTCGACCGAGTTAGATGGAATGCCGGCGACCGGCAGGGATATCTGAAAGCCATCCATCAGATGGTTGATCCGATATTCGATTCAATTGTTAAACCTGTTCAAAAGGCCGATTATCCTGAGAGCGATCAAGCAGATTCTGAAAATGAGTGAAAAGCTAAAGACATATACTTTCCTGCAGCAACTTGAGCAGGGCTATATCCGCATACCGCGTATTCAGCGTGGCTATGCCCAGGGCCGTCAGACAAAAAAGGTAGATGAAATCCGTCGCACTTTTCTCCATACGTTGTTTCAAGTGATTAAAGGCAAACGACTGTCTACGGAACTCGATTTTGTTTATGGTAGCATGAAAGGCGGCGCCTTCGAGCCTCTCGACGGCCAACAGCGACTTACTACTCTTTTTCTCATCCATTGGATGCTCGGAGTGAATCTCTCTAAGAAGGACAATGAAAAACATTCTGTGTTCACTTATGCTTCTTGCCCTACTTCTGAAGATTTCAGCAATTCTCTGGTATCGCACGATGCGATTGCCCTGATAAAAGAAACAATCGATAAAAGGGAAAAGGCAAAAAAAGAAGACAAAGAAGGTATAACACCGGCTCGACTGATAGAGAAACGCGACTGGTTTCATTGGGAATGGAAATTTGACCCGTCGATCAATTCGATGTTGGTGATGATCGACAGTATCTTTGCAGAAATCATATCCGATGAAAAATGGAGCGAAAACCTTGCCGACTATCGTTCTAATCTCAACAATATTACATTCAACGGGCTGAATCTCGGAGACTTCGGACTGTCGAACGAACTCTTCATCAAAATGAATGCCCGTGGCAAGCAATTGTCGGACTTCGACAAAGTAAAATCCACACTGGAGGAAGAAATTCAGATTCAAGAGTCGGAATATGACGGAGACGAAATCTCGATGGCTTCGCTTGACGATGAATCCAACTGGCGAACATTTATGGACGGAAAATGGAGTGACTACTTCTGGCACACATACGCACGAAGAACAATTGTCGATTCCAAAGAATTACCGAAAGAAGATAGAAAGCGCAAGTCTCTTGAGGCGGCAAAATATTGTGAACGACAATTCAAGAAACTCCTTCTGCGTCTGATCCAGTTGCAGCTTCATTCCAAAAAGCCGTCTTCGAATGAACTGAGAGAAGCATGTTATAAAAGAAACGAGGCTGAAATAGACAATCTCCTGATTACGTATAATGACTACTTACTTCCTTTGAGAAGTAGCGGGCCACGTGTTGTCGGGACATCGGAAACATTGATAGATTTTGCAACACTGATAAAAACGATCAACTCGCTCCTGACAGAAGATGAGAATGGAACTGTAAGCGACGTTTTCCGGGAGTTGCCTGAAGATACGCATATAAATTGCAATGGAATCAATTGTATGCAATCTTTTTTAGAAGACAACGTCGCTAATGATGTGGCACTGATTTTCTTTGCATCATTGCAATTTTTAGATTCTTTCCCATTTCGGAAAGATTATGAGTGGAAGGCAAATTTCAGCAGATGGATCAAATCGCTTCGGAATATGCTGTCCAACAACAATAATACACAGCGTATAGACAAATTATGGCGTTATGAGAACGCAATGGCGGCCATAATGGAAATGATTCGTGATTTAGTTGCTTACAGCAAAGAATACAATATCGGAGCCAACGATAAAAATTTGGTGAACGGCTTCTTCAAGTCAATAACCAAAACCTACAATGGAATTGAAAACAGCGCACTCAAAGAAGAGTCCGACAAAGCTTCGCTCGTGATGTCGGATGAATCATGGGAAAATGTGATAGCTGTAGCTGAACGCGACACTTATCTGTGGGGACAGATACGCGTCTTGATTGAATGGGCCGGGGCTGATATAGAAAAATTCAAGACATATTCGGCAAAACTTACCGAGTTGCTCGGATTTATTCATGTCAACTGTAATAAATACTACTTGGCAGCTTTGAAACTGGATCCGAATGCCTGGATTACGTCTAACCGACTTTATCAGCTCAATTACGACCGTGATAACAGTTTCAAGCGTTATCTCCGTGATTATGACAAGTCGATTGGCACTAATGCTCCATCTATCAAAAGAATTATTGATCTGTGGATTTCCGGTAGCAACACTCTCTGTGCAGAGGAATTTATAGCAAGCGTCTTAAACGATGAAACACTTGAATCACCGGTTTGGCTTGAATGCATTATCAAAGAACCATCCATTCTGGATTATTGCTATCACATGCGTCTGTTTAAGGACAATGGCCATGTGGTTTTAGCACAGTTAAAGACTATGGACAGTCATTGCATTGACCCTGTCCTCAAATATCTTCATATTTTCGCCATTAATAATAAGAAAGAAGATCAAGTGAATCTCGACGATTCGAAAGGAATGCCACCTCATCGAATCTCATACAACACGTGTTCAGACATCTATACTCTTACGTGGGGAGAACAGGACGGAATGTACAGACTCACTGATCCTACGGGGGACTCGCAGGAATTAAATGCATCGGAGGCAGTGGATCGTTTTTCGGAACTTCTCCTTATATAACTTTTGGTATTATGCCACTACTGTCCATTTTTAGTGGACAGTAGTGAAAAAATTGGCATTGGCTTTTTCCTGCAATTCAGCCTGAGCCGCATCCTGATCGGAGTAGAGGGCAGCTGTATCATATCCCTTCTGACGGATTTGCCTTACGTTATCGGCATAGATGCACGATTCCTGGTCTGTCTGCGATTTGCACATGATAACGCCATTGATATCTCGTTTCGGTTGAAAGCCTCCGCGAGTAGGTCTTTTCTTATCCCATATCGGTGTCGTTATGATACGTTTAACATATTCACAGGCATAGGAATATACTTATTAGTGTATTACTTAATCTTCATATTTCTAACGTACGTATACTTCGTCTTCATATTTCTGTAATGGTACAAATTTGATGAAAATATAAGCTAAAAATCCATAGAAAACAAGTATTCATAGAGGAAAGTGTAAATAAAAATAGAGTGTAACTCGTTGAGCTACACTCTATTTTATTGTTGTTGGTTTGTGGACTTACTTCACTTCCTCGAAATCGACGTCGGTAACGTGGTCACTGCCGTCACCGCCGGGGTTTCCAGCAGAACCACCTGGATTCTGGGCAGCCTGCTGGGCTTGTGCCTGTGCGTTGAGGATGTCCTGCTGTGCAGCGCCGAAGGTTGTTTCGATTTCCTTGATGGCGGCGTCAATAGCAGGTATCTCCTGAGCTTTGTGGGCATCTTTAAGTTTGGCTACAGCAGCTTCGATAGCGGAGCGTTTGTCGGCTGGAATCTTGTCGCCGAATTCAGCAAGCTGTTTTTCGGTCTGGAAGACGATAGCGTCAGCCTGATTGAGTTTGTCGATGCGTTCTTTTTCGCGTGCATCGGCATCGGCATTTGCAGCAGCTTCGTCTTTCATTCGTTTGATTTCAGCGTCGGTGAGGCCGCTCGATGCTTCGATGCGGATGCTCTGTTCTTTGCCGGTGGCTTTATCTTTGGCCGAAACGTTGAGGATGCCGTTGGCATCGATTTCAAATGTCACTTCGATCTGAGGTATGCCTCGGGGTGCGGGAGCGATACCGTCGAGGTGGAATTTGCCAAGGAGCTTATCATCTTTTGCCATGGGGCGTTCACCCTGAAGAACATT